>JAUNNC010000166.1 GCA_030531585.1 Eubacteriales bacterium
CTGACGCAAATCCATTTCGCAAATCTGATTCAACCTTTCTATCAGAGAATAGTATGAAGCGGGCAAAAAAACCGGAGCGTTGATGCACTTTCCTGTTGTACCGCGCATAGAGTTGTGCTATTATGTTTTTACAACTACAACATATAGGGGGACAGATACATGTTTACAGAGAATAAAATCTGGATGGCGCAGTCCGATCAGAGGATCTTCCTGCTGCCCAACATGGCCAATCGCCACGGCCTGATCGCCGGCGCCACCGGCACCGGCAAGACCGTCACCATGAAGGTCATGGCGGAGTCCTTTTCCGATATGGGCGTCCCGGTCTTCCTGGCCGACATCAAGGGCGACCTGACCGGCATGTCGAAGCCCGGCAAGGACAGCGCCGACATGCGCAGCCGGATCGAGCGCTTCGGGATCGACGGCTTCTCCTTCCACGCCTACCCCACCCGCTTCTGGGACATCTTCGGCGAGGTCGGCCATCCGGTGCGCGTCACCGTCAGCTCCATGGGCCCGACGCTGCTGGCCCGTCTGCTCGGCCTGACCGAGATCCAGACCGGCGTGCTGAACATCGTCTTCCGCGTGGCGGACGACAACGGCCTGCTGCTGCTCGACCTGAAGGACCTGCGCTCCATGCTGCAGTTCGTGGGCGAGAACCGGGCCGAGTTCACCGTGGAGTACGGCAACGTCTCCGCCGCGAGCATCGGCGCGATCCAGCGCGCGCTGCTGGCCTTCGAGGCCGAGGGCGGCGAGCAGTTCTTCGGCGAGCCGGAGCTGGACATCATGGACTGGATGCACACCGACGAGAACGGCCGCGGCTACATCAACATCCTCTCCAGCCAGAGGCTGATCCAGAGTCCCACGGTCTACGCGACCTTCCTGCTCTGGATGCTCACCGAGCTGTTTGAGAACCTGCCCGAGGTCGGCGATCTCGACAAGCCCAAGATGATCTTCTTCTTCGACGAGGCGCATCTGCTCTTCGACGGCATGCCCAAGGCCCTCGTGCAGAAGATCGTTCAGGTCGTCAAGCTGATCCGCTCCAAGGCCGTCGGCGTCTACTTCATCAGCCAGAGCCCGTCGGATATCCCCGGCGACGTGCTGGCCCAGCTCTCCAACCGCGTCCAGCACGCGCTGCGCGCCTACACGCCCGACGAGCAGAAGTCCGTCCGCGCCGCGGCCAAGGCCTTCCGCGTCAACCCCGGCTTCAAGACCGAGGACGCGATCATGGAGCTCGGCGTCGGCGAGGCGCTGGTCAGCTTCCTCGACGAGGACGGCATCCCCGCCGTCGTGCAGCGCGCCTTCATCCTGCCGCCGCAGAGCCTGATGGGTGCAGCCGATGCAAAAGAGGTGCAGAAGCTCGTCTACTGCGATCCGATCGACGACAAGTACCGCGAGAGTGTCGACCGCGAGTCCGCTTATGAGATCCTCAACCGGGCCAACGAGGAGCTTGAGCGCCAGCGCGCCGAGGCTGCCGAGGAGGCCGCCCGCAGAAAGGCCGAGGCCGAGGCCGAAAAGCAGCGTCTGAAGGAAGAAGCCGCTGCCGAGCGCAAGCGCATCCAAGAGGAGGCAGCCGCCGAGAGGCAGCGCCTGAGAGAGGAAGCCGCCGCGCAGAAGGCTGCCGAGCGGGAGGCCGCCGCGGCCCAGAAGGCCGCCGAAGCGGCCGCCGCCAAGAAGAAAAAGGTCGTCCAGCAGGCGGCCACGAACGCCGCCTCCTCGGTCGCCAGCGCCCTGTCCTCGAACCTCGTCAACGCAGCGACCGGCGGCAAGACCACGAGCGCCCAGACCATCGCCAAGCGCGCCGCGCGCAACGCCCTGAGCTCCGTGATGCGCTCGGGCACCAGCGCCATCATCCGCGGCCTGCTGGGGAACAAGAAGTAAAACGATGCATTATAAAAACGGTGATCCCGGTTCTCGGGATCACCGTTTTTTTAGCTGTCGGCTCACGCGGGTTCGAAGGATTTGCTGATCTCCTTCCCGTCGGCGTCGTACTCGATGTCCTCCATCAGCACGGGGTCGACACGGCTGCGCTTTTTAATCACCATGCCCTGCCCCTGATTGTTGAAGACCCAGATCTTGTAGCCGGGATAGGCGGGGTCCGGCTTGTTGAAGACACTGGTCGGGTTCAGGCGGCAGAACTTCGCGCGCCCCTCGGCCGTGTCCAGCAGGTCGCCCGGACCGCTGTAGTACAGCTCATCCTTCGCGGCGTCCTTCTTGAACTGTTCCCAGTCCTTCTCGTCGACCTTCATCACGTCGTTCGGTTCGATCATGCTTCTCTCTCCTTACTCCCGGATAAACAGCACGCCGAGCGTCTTCGGCCCGCAGTGCGAGGTCACGGTGCAGCCCGCCTTGGTGTTGTGCACCTCGGCGCCCGGAACGGCCTGCCGCACCAGCTCCATCAGCTCCCGCACGGTCTGATCCGGCACCTCGCCGGAGTCGGTGATGAAGATGTGGTTCGGGCGGATCGCCTTGCCCTCCAGCCGCTCGCGCACATACTGGCGGTAGACGCCCTCAATGCCGCCGCGGTACTTCTTGTACACGCCGAGCTTGCCGTCCTTCATCTCCAGCCCGGGCTTGAGGTGCAGGAGGTTCGCGCCCAGCGCCGCGACGCCCGAGCAGCGGCCGCCCTTCCACATGAAGTCGAGCGTGTCCAGCACAAAGCTCGTGTCCACCTTGTCGGTCAGCGCGCGCAGGTGCTCCGCGATCTCGGCGGCGCCCATGCCGCGGTCCCGGCACTCCGCCCCCTCGATGCACAGCAGGCCCACGCCGGTCGAGAGCATGCGGCTGTCCACGACGTGGACGCCCTCCAGCTCCGCCGCGGCGATGCAGGCGTTGTTGTATGTGCCGGACAGCTCCGCGCTGATGTCCAGATGGACGATCTCAAAGCCCTGCTGCGTCAGCGGGGTGAAGAAATCCAGAAACTGCTGGATGCCCGGCGCGTAGGTCTTCGGCAGCGCGCCGTCCGCGTGGTAGCGGGTGTAGATGTGCGCGGTCGTAAACTCCACGCCGTCCAGGTAGCTCCTGCCGTCAAGCAGGATCGTCAGCGGGATGATCCTGACGTCAAAGCGCTCCAGCAGCTCCGGAGAGAGATCGCAGGTGCTGTCGGCGGTGATGATAACGGGTTTTGACACGGTGTATCACGCTCCCATGGTCTGCCTGTCTTTGTCAGGCGAATACTCATACGAGAAGGCCAGAACGATGCCGGCCAGCAGGAAAAAGAACAGCTCTCGAAAATCGGTCAGTGCGCGCTGATCCGCGCTGTCTGTAAAGAGGATGGTCTCAAACAGACCGTAAAACAGGATGCCCGCAATCGGAAGGACCAGCACCCTGATCATCACGGGCGCTTCCGAGAAGAACAGCTTCACGGCGCGCCGGATCAGCAGCACCATGAACGCCAGCACCAGCAGGAAGCCGGGAAGCCCCGTCAGCATCAGGACCTGCAGCAGCACGTTGTGCATGTGGAAATAGGGGTAGGACTGATACTTGTGCGGGATCAGCATGACCTTGCTGCTGTACTTGCCGATCAGCAGGCGCAGCGGGTCCTCCCGGAAGGTGGGGATCACGCTGGCGTAGATCTCCCTGCGGTTGGAGAGATTCGAGAGGCTGGTTTTCGTGTCGCGTCCGTCTGCGAAATTCTGCCCCTCCTTTGTCTCCTCCAGATAGATGTCGCCCATGAAGGCGTCGGACGTACGCTCAATGTCGAGATCCAGGGCGTTGTACAGCTTCGCCGTCCCTGCGGTCAGCACATCGAAGCCTTTGTATACGGCGGGGATCACGAGAAGCGCCGCCGCGAGGATGAGCGCGGCGCGCAGCCGGTCCTTCCTTCGGCGGAAACTCTGCTGCGCCAGCAGGACAAGAAGCATGGAGACGTTGAGCGAGGCGGCGAGCTTGACGGTCCGGCAGAAGCAGAAGGCCAGCGTCAGATGAAAGACCAGAAAGGCGATGACGATCGGGACGCGCAGCGCGGTCTTCTTCGTGCGGAAGAACGCATAGATCATCATGCACCAGGCCAGATAGAACCAGACGGAGGCAATGGTGCGGTTGGTCTCCCAGGCGATCATGTAGATGAAGCGGCTGCGAAAGAGGGTGTTTTCGTCGATGCCGAAGACCACGCCCTCGGGAGGAATGTAGA
>JAUNNC010000167.1 GCA_030531585.1 Eubacteriales bacterium
GCAGACGGGGGCGGGCGCAAGCACCAGTGTGCGCACTGGTTCGCAATGACGCGCAGGGGGGTGCTGTACATATCAGCCGCCCGCCGTTGCCGTATATTTTTAATAGAATCTCCCGCAGGCGCATAAAGCATGCGTCTGCGGCCTTTTTTCATTTCCCCGCAGAGTCTGACAGAATCCGCGCTCTCCCGCGGCTAGAATGGCCGTGGGAGGTGAAAGCATGAAACGGATCCTGGCCCTGTTCGCCGCGCTTTTTTTGCTGCTGACCTGTTCGCCGCGCGCCCTCGCGGAGGAGGACGCGGAGCCGGAGGAGCTCCCGCCGGAATACTACCTGCCGGAGCTGCCGAAGATCGAGCCCGTCCCCGCGCCGCCCGCGGAGAAGAACGCGCTCTGCCGTCTGCTGGACGAGAACAGTCTCTCCTATGAGGTGGATCTCGCGGCCTACTATCTCGAGGAGATGGCGGAGGCAGCCGCCGCCGGAGACGCCGCGGCCGGACGCGCGGCGGAGGAGTGCCGCGCCGCGGCCCTCGCCGCCGGAGGGCACGGGGAGGAGATCTCCTTCGACGACCTCTACCTGCTTGCGCGCATCATCGACTGCGAGGCCGGGAGCGACTGGCTGCCGGACGATTTCCGCCTGTGCGTGGGAGAGGTGGTGCTCAACCGCGTGGCCTCGCCGGAGTTTCCGGACACCCTGCGGGAGGTGGTCTATCAGCGCGGACAGTATAATGTGGTAAACGCCGCGCGCTTTGCCGCGCTCGCCCCGCGCAGGCCGTGCGTGGACGCGGCCCTGCGCCTGCTGCAGGGGGAGCGGCGCATGGTGCCCGCCGTGGTCTTCCAGTCCGACAGCATCCAGGGCGAGCTCTTCACCATGTACGCCGACCGCCGCCTCGGCAATACCTACTTCTGCCTCAGCGAGCGCCTCGAGCTCTATCCCTGAGCGCAGGTCATGAAATCGGATAATTATTCATAAAACCCCACAAATTTACAGATCAGACGCATGTTATTCCTGTACAAGACGAAAAAAACCGGTTTCACACCGCGCCCCTTTCTTGACAAGAAAAGGGCGCGGTGCTATGATACAGTATATTCGTAAAATGGCTTGATAAAAGAGAGGCAGAGACCATTTACGGAGAAAAGAAAAGGAGGAAAAAGAATGTACAACTTTGCAATGGCATTTATCCTTTGCTGCCTTGTCTACCTGGTTGGTGACTGGGTGTCCATGCTGACCAGAGCCTGGGTCCCGTCCGTGTTCGTCACGGCGGTCGTGTGCCTGCTCGGCTTCTGGAGCGGCCTGATCCCCACCGACATCGTCAGCAAATCCGCGCTGATCCCCTTCGGCTCCAGCATCGGTATTTTCCTGCTGCTGGTCCACATGGGCACGATCATCTCCCTCAAGCAGCTCGCTGAGCAGTGGAAGACCATCGTCATCTGCGTCATGGGCCTTGTGGGCATGTGCCTGTTCAGCTGGTTCCTCGCCAAGCCTATCATCGGCAGGGACTACGTGATCGCGGGTCTGCCCCCCCTCACCGGCGGCATCGTCGCCGCTACCACCATGCGTGACGCCGCCGAGGCCGCCGGCCTCAAGTCCGCCGCGCTGTTCGCCATCGCCATGTACTGCGTACAGGGCTTCGCCGGCTACCCCCTGACTGCCATCTGCCTGCAGTTCGAGGGCAAAAAGCTTCTGAAAGAGTACCGCGCCAAGGGCGGCGAGATCGACAAGAACGCCGTCGCCAAGGCCAACAAGCTCGAGGAAGGCACCGCCGCCAAGACCCGCAAGAAAAAGCTCATCCCGCCCATTCCCGAGAAGTGGAACGGCCCCATCATGATCTTCGTCCGTATGGGCATCGTCGCCTGGCTCGCCACCCAGATGGGCACCGTCAAGATCCCCGGCACCGGCTTCGCCATCTCCGGCGCTGTCTGGGCCCTGCTCTTCGGCGTTCTCGCCACCACCATCGGCTTCCTGGACGTCAACTCCCTGAACAAGGCCAACTCCTACGGCATCATCATGTTCGCCCTGATGATGTACATCTTCGACGGCCTGAAGGACGCCTCCCCCGCCGACATCGGCGCGGTCATCGTCCCCATGCTCGTCCTGATCGTCATCGGCGTCGTCGGCATGGCTCTGTTCATCTTCGTCACGGCCAAACTGCTAAAGGTCGACTTCCCGCTGGCCCTGGCCAACGGCCTGACCGCTCTCTACGGCTTCCCCCCCAACGCCATCATCACCGAGAACACCTGCAAGGCTCTGGGCGAGACTCCCGAGGAGTTCGATTACCTCATGAGCGAGACCTACCCCAGCATGATCGTCGGCGGCTTCACCACCGTTACCATCACCTCCGTCATCATCGCCGGTATCTTCGCCAACCTGTTCTGATTTTCCCCAGTATTACGTAAGAAGGTGTCGTTTTGAACATTAAGGAAAGCGCGCAGAAATACAGCGACTATATCGTGGAGATTCGTCGGAAGATCCACGAGAATCCGGAGCTGAGCACCCAGGAGTTCGAGACCAGCAAGCTCATCATGCAGGAGCTTGACAAGATCGGCGTCCCCTATGTGCAGTGCGGCTCTCTCGGCACCGGCGTTCTGGCTACCGTTCAGGGCGCGAAGCCCGGCAAGACCATCCTCATCCGCGGCGACATGGACGCTCTGCCCGTCGCCGAGGAGAACGACCTGCCCTTCAAGTCCAAGGTGGAGGGACGCATGCACGCCTGCGGCCACGACGGCCACACCGCCTGCATGATCACCGCCGCCCACATCCTCAACGACATCAAGGATGAGCTCTGCGGCACCGTGAAGCTCGCCTTCCAGCCCGCTGAGGAGACCGCGCAGGGCGCGAAGGACATGATCGCCGCCGGCGCCATGGAGGGCGTGGACGGGGTCTACGGCATGCACCTGTGGTCCGGCGTTCCCTCCGGCACGGCCTGCGCCGCCGCCGGCGGCAGAATGGCCGGCGCCGCCCAGTTCGAGATCTGGATCCAGGGCAAGGGCGGCCACGGAGCCGAGCCCGCCTCCTGCGTCGACGCCATCACCTGCACCACGGCCATCGTCAACTCCCTGCAGACCATCGTCTCCCGCGAGTTCCGGCCGCTGGACGCTGCCGTGCTGACCGTCGGCCGCATCGACGCCGGCTTCCGCTGGAACGTCATTGCGGACTCCGCCTACATCGCCGGCACCACCCGCTGCTTCGACAACGAGATCGCCAAGGCCTTCCCCGAGAAGATCGAGCGCATGGCCAAGGGCATCGCCGAGGCGTACCGCTGCACGGCGAAGGTCAAGTACACCGATCTCGTCCCCCCGACCGTGAACCACCCCGTGATGTCCGCGATCGTGGAGGATGCGATCCGCAAGACCATGGGCGAGAACGCCAACTTTGATTTCGGCCCCACCACCGGCGGGGAGGACTTCGCCTTCTTCATCAACGCCGCTCCCGAGCAGATGGGCGCCATCTGCCTGTGCGGCATCCGCGATGAGGCCAAGGACTGCTGCCACGAGCACCACAGCCCGAAGTTCAAAATCGACGAGTCTGCCCTGCTCAACGCGGCCTGTCTGTACTGTCAGGTAGCGGCCGACTTCAACAAATCCTGAGCAAACGGGGGCTGTGAAAGCTGTATTTTCACAGCCCCTCCTTTATTCCCCACCGTTTATCCGAAAAAAGGAGATTCGTAATGGACATCAGAGCTCTTGCAGAAAACTATTCCGACTACATCATTGCCCGCCGCAGATACTACCATCAGCACCCGGAGCTGAGCTTCAAGGAGTGGGAGACCACCAAGGCGCTGATCGAGGACGTCAAGGCCATGGGCATCACCGACATCCAGACCTTTGACGACTATACCGGCTTTGTCGCCACGCTCGACACCGGCCGGCCCGGCCGCACCGTCATGCTGCGCAGCGACATCGACGCCCTGCCCGTCAAGGAGCAGACCGGCCTGCCCTTCGCCTCGCAGAACGAGGGCGTCATGCACGCCTGCGGCCACGACAACCACATCGCCATGCTGCTCGGCGCGATGAAGGTCCTCTGCGACGTCAAGGACGAGATCAAGGGCGGCAAGATCAAATTCATCTTCCAGGCTGCCGAGGAGGTCGGCTACGGCTCCCGCTACTATGTGGAGCACGGCGTGCTCGAC
>JAUNNC010000168.1 GCA_030531585.1 Eubacteriales bacterium
ATGCTCAAGATCGCCGATGCTTACCGCCGCAAGAGTGGAAAGAAGGTCATAGTGATCTACGAGGTGCCCGACCTGCGCCGCCTGATCACCGAACCCCAGAAGGGCTTTATCAAGAACATCGCCAGGAAATACGTGATCGGACAGGAGAAGAAGCTGTGCGACCGTGCGGACCTCATCATTATCACATCCGAGATGTTCTACGAGACCCACTACAAGGGCATGGTGGACCGGTCAAAATTCCTGTACATCCCCAACGTACCGGAATTCCGGGCCTTCGCGGATTATCGAAAGTATGCCGGGGACGATTTCGTGATCGGCTGGATCGGGGGCGTGCGCTACAAGTCCCAGATGCGCATGATGCTTGCCGCTGCAGAGACACTGGGTTGCAGGGTCCTGGTGGCCGGGTATGAAAAGGCCCCCATAGAGATCGAGCCTCTGTGCCGGCAGAAGTCCTTCGTGGAATGGACGGGGCCTTATGACTATGACCGCGACGCGGCATCGCTGTACGGGCGGTGCTCTGTGATCTATGCGGTTTACGACGCCAGCACCGTCAACGAGCAGATCGCCCTGCCCAACAAGCTCTATGAGGCCGTGTGCTGCGAGCTGCCCATACTGGTATCCAAGGGCACCTACCTGTCCAGGATCGTGGAGGACTGGGATGTCGGCATGGCCGTGGACTGCACCAGCCAAGTGGGGATCACCTCGGCCCTTCAGAGGCTCCGCGATGACCGGGCGCTCTACGAGAGCTTCGCTCGCCAGTGCCGGGCCCATCGAGGCGACATCAATCTTGAGAAATACAATGAGGTGCTTCGTCAACGCATCGATATTATGATGAGCGGTTCATCTTCCCCGAGGTAAACTATGAACGTATGCTTCTTTTGCAGGGGGTTTACTGCTAATGGTGGCATAGGCCGTGTTACGTCCATTCTCGCAAATTACCTGGCTGAAAGCGGGAAGATCAATGTGTTTTTGTGTTCCTTCAGTGATGAGAGAGCACAGGAGACCTATCCCATAAATGATAAGTGTCACCAAGAGTATCTGTATGACCGCCGAATTACCATGACCAAAGCATTCCTGATGGGCCATGCTGTGAAAAGACTGGCAAACTACATCGCTTGCAACGATATCGATATTATCGTCTCCTGCGGCGTGATATACAACCCCCTGACGGTTCTGGCCGCGCGGAAGTGCGGCATCAAGGTCGTCTGCTGGGAGCATACAAACCCCACCAACAAGAGTGACTACAGGTTCCAGGATCAGAGCAGAGTCTTCGGCGCGAAGCTATCAGACCGAAATATTCTCCTCACCCATTCGGCACTCGAAATCTACCAGCACCGATTTCCCAGAGCACGAAATGTGCAGATCTATAATCCCGTGGATCCAGAGCTCTCACGCCACACGGGGAATTATGACGGTGAATGCCACAAGATCATCAGCGTTGGGAGGTTGAGACCGCAAAAGAACTTTGACAGGCTACTTGAGATTGCTGCTGAGTCGCTCCCGAAGTTGCCTGGCTGGACTTGGGATATCTTCGGCGAGGGCGAGCTGCACGAGCATTTGCAAAAAAAGTGTGACGCACTAGGTCTTCAGGACCGGGTCTGCTTTATGGGACAGGTCGGGGATCTCTACGACCGGTACAAGGATTACGCCTTCATCGTAATGACCTCGGACTATGAGGGCTTCCCGATGACACTGCTAGAAGGCGCGGCTAATGGCCTGCCGATGGTTTCGTTCGATGTGCCCACTGGGCCCAACGAGATCATTCAAAATGGAACCAACGGCTTCCTTTGCTCCCAAGATCGGATGGATGAAATGGTCAGTGCTATCGTCGCATTGGGTATGGACGATGACAAACGGCGCGACATGTCACGGGAGAGTCGAAGCACTGCGCGGCGTTTTGAAGTAGATCGCATCTGCCAACAATGGATGGAGCTGTTTGAGGAATTGTTGAAATGAAGATCAAGATAAAAAAAAGCGTTGCTGTACTGATAAGAACGATAATAGGCTTTTCTCTGGTCGTAGCAGGCATTGTGTTCAGCCCGATCATGTATCTGGCTGCGCTCTATACGGTCGTAGTGATACTGCTTGAAAAAAGCTCCTTGGCAATTTTCTGCTACCTTTCCGCGTGGCTGCATGTTTCCGCGATTTTCAAGTTAGCCGTCGGCAGTGTCACCTTATTCACGCTGTTGGAATTTGTGACAATTTGCAAGCTGATGCTGACCCGACGCCCCTTCAAGAAATGGTTCCTTCTGGCGTGGATGACCTATACTGTCTATTTGTTCATCGGCATGGGCAGCGAGTATCCAGAGATGATCAAGGCTATGTGCGTGCCGCTGTTGATCTATCTGTTTATGAGGCTGCTCAACTACAGTGGGCTCAAGATCGTGAGTCTCTATTATTTCATCGGCCTAATGGTGAGTTCCGTTATCGGTCTTTTGAGAAACCAGATCCCGAACATGAGTGCCTTCGTCAACTTCAAGCAGCAGGGACTTGGCGTTCAGAATTTCTCGTTAGTAAAGGTAGATCGCTTTAGCGGGCTCTGGGGTGATCCGAATTACTATTCGACACATTTGATTATCATTATATCGATCATCTGCGTGCTGTTTTCTCGCAGAGAAATTTCCGCTTGGGTGTTCTACGCCGTATATAGTGTTATGGCTGCACTTGGTGCGATGACCGGCAGCAAGTCGTTTATACTCATGCTGCTTGTCATAGTTCTGTTTACGATCCTGCTGCTTCTCAGACAAAAGCTTTACTCCCACGCAATTGTATTCATTTGCGCCGTACTAATCGCGCTTGCGCTGATGCTCACAGGTATCATAAATCCCTTTGAAATGGTGATGTACAGATTCCAGAACCAAGAGCACAGCGGTTTCACCACCGGACGAATAGCAATCTGGAGGGATTATCTCGATCTACTGGGTTCAAACTCAAAGATGCTGCTGTTTGGAAACGGCTTGGGAAACAGTTTCCCCAACCGGGCACCGCACAATACTCTTCTGGACTTCATTGTGCTCTTTGGGCTATTTGGTGGGCTAATATGTATCACGACTATCGTGCTGGCGTCAAGCCGGGGCGGCATCCGCCAAAAAGGGGGAAGTGTCATTCCACTTGTCTCGATGCTGATTTTGTACATGTTCTTGAGCATGTTTTATAGTGGGGCGCTTCCCTTCCAGATCATCCTCTGTGCCGGATACTATTTTATCCCCCAAAGCGCCACAGAATACCATGCCGTAGAGGCATAATGCTTTCTCGCTATTGGAGGTTTTCCCTTGTACATTATTCTTAGCCTGGCCTTTAAGGGTCAGAATTACGGACAGCTCCTGCAGGCCTATGCCACTCAGGTGGTGCTGGACCGCATGGGTTGCCGGACGCAGATCATCGACTATCACCGAAGCGGCTTCGACGGCATCCGCCCGACCCCGTGGCTGGCATGCTACGGCGCGGCGCGTTTGGCGCGAAAGCTGAAAGGCAAAAAGGCCCGCATCGAGATGGATGAGACCCATCGTCACAACATAGAAGCGCGCAGGTGTAGTGCAGAGACGTTCCGCCATACCCGGCTGCACGACGTGATACGCATCGACGGCATCCGAGCGCTGAATGAATTGGGCCGCAGCTGCGACGCCGCCATGGTGGGCAGCGACCAGTGTTGGCTGCCGGAATCCTGCTTCGGTAACCTGCGCACGCTGCGGTTTGTGCCCGACGGCGTTCGGAAGATCTCCTACGCCACCAGCCTTGGCGTGTCCAGCTATCCGGTATATTGCAGGAGCAGCGCCCGGCAATTCCTGCGCAGGTTCGACTTCATCAGTGTCCGCGAGGAACAGGGCAAACGGATCGTGGAATCCCTCTGCGACAAGAAGGCAGAGGTTGTACTGGATCCCACCTACCTGCTGACCCGGGAGGATTGGCTTGAACTGATCCCCGATGGACGGGAGATCGTGGGCCCATACATCCTCGGCTTTTTCATCGGCGACAATCCACGCTCCAAGCGGGCCGCCGTCGATTTTGCCCAGCGGGCGAGAATCAAGCTGGTGAGCATACTCAGCGACGAGAGCTGCTCCGAGCTTGACCTGACCTATGCAGACGAGGTGATTGCCGGTGCGGGGCCC
>JAUNNC010000169.1 GCA_030531585.1 Eubacteriales bacterium
GACCGTGCGCCAGCCCTCGACCCCGCCGGTGAGAGCGTTGACAAAATAGACGTACTCCACGCCGTCTGCGCCAAACTCCACCTGATAGACCGTCACGCCGTCGTCGTCCTTCGTCTTGAACACACCGAAGACCTCCGCGTCCTCCCTGTCGGTCCCGGCGCGCACCAGCGCAGCCTCAAGCGCCGCGTCCACGCCGATGTTCTCCGCCGGGGCCTTGTCGGCGTTGGGCTGCTCTTCTCCCGCCGCCGTGTTGTCGACGTGGCCCTCCAGAATGCCGGAGGGAGCATCGATGGCGTCGACGACCTGAATATCGGTCGGCGCATCCGCGCCGCCGATCACAGGGGCGGTATCGGGCTGCTCTGTCTCAACAGGCTGCGGCACCTCGGTCGGGGCAAGAGTCTCCGCCGGCTTTGGGGTCTCGGCGGGAGCCTGGGTCTCAGCGGGCTTCGGCGCTTCGACCGGGTCCGGCGTCGGAGCGGGGGTGACCACCACCGCGGGCGCTTCGCCCACGACAGCGGACTGCGACACGATCTGCGGGAAGAAGCGCTCCACCATCGCGTAGGGCTCGGGCATGGTGTGCAGCATGAGGCCGAGGACCACGCCGCCGGCGAACACGGCCAGGGTCAGCAGCAGGTTCAGCCACCACAGGGACCGTCTCTTTTTCTTCGGCTTCTCCTGCACCGCAGGGCTGTTTGCTTCACTCATGATAGTATCCCCTTTCCTGTATCAGTTTTGTTTTTCAAACCAGGCGCCCGCCGCCTGCGCGTCCTTTCGGATCTGCGCGGAGAGCTCCTCATAATCGACGAATTTCTGCTCCGGACGGAGAAACGCGTAAAAGTCCAGACGAGCCTGCCGCCCGTAGAGATTGCCGGAATAGCGCAGCAGGTGGCTCTCGACGGTGACGCGCTCGGAATCGGAGACCGTCGGCCGCACGCCGACGTTGGTCACCGCGACATGCTCGGTGCCGTCCTCGAGATATACCTTCGCCGCGTAGACGCCGTGCCGGGGCACGATCACGCCCTCCGGGAAGCGCATGTTGATGGTGGGCGCGCCCATTTTGGTACCGAGGCGATAGCCGGAGTGCACGGTATCCAGCAGTGTGTGGGGATGTCCCAGATAGCGCCGCGCCTGCTCCATGTCCCCCGCCTCCACCAGCGTGCGGATGTAGGTGGAGCTCACGACGCGCCCGTCGAGCTCAACGGGCGGGATCACGTCGCAGCCGACGCCGCGCCCGGCGCAGTAGTCCTTCAGCTTTTCCGCCGTGCCCTCGCCGCGGTAGCCGAAGCAGAAATCGTGCCCCACCACGATCCAGGCGACGCTGAGCTCCTCGAGCAGCGCGTCGGCAAACTGCCGCCAGGGCATGCGCATGGTATGTTGATTGAAATGGATAAAGACGACGTTGTCGATCCCGTACAGGCGGCGGATGATCTCCTCGCGGCTGAGGGCGCTGTTGAGCAGCTTGACCTCTTTCCCGAAGACCAGGGTGTCGGGGTGGACGTCAAAGCTCAGCACCGAGGGCGTCGCGCCGATCTCCGCGGCGCGCTCCCGCACCCGGCGCAGCAGCGCGCCGTGACCGATATGGACGCCGTCGAAAAAGCCGAGAGCGATGGCGCGTTTGATCATGTCATACCTCGAAGAAGCTTTTTACGGTGCGCATGCGGCCGTCCTCCGCCCTGCCGAGCATGAGAAAGTCGCCGGATGCGCCGTAGACGCGGTAATCCCCGTTCGGCAGCGCGGTCGGAAAATCGCTCCCGCAGCGGAGCTTCTTCTCCTCCTCTGACGAAACGCGGCACATTTCGTTCCCGGCAAAGAGCCTGTCCACCGGCAGCAGACGCTCTTCCAGCTCCCCCGCGTCGGCGAGAGCCTGAATGTCGGAGATCGTCAGCGCGTTTTCTACCGAGAAGCCGCCGGCCTCGGTGCGGCGCAGCGCGCTCATACAGCCGCCGCAGCCCAGCGCCTGTCCGATGTCGTGGCAGAGGGTGCGGATATAGGTCCCCTTGGAACATCTGATATCCAGCAGCCAGTCCTCCCCGTTCCGTCCGAGCAGGGTCAGCTCGTGGATGACGATGCCGCGAGGCCTGCGCTCCACCTCGCCGCCGCGTCTGGCGACGTCGCAGAGCTTTCTGCCGTTGACCTTGACGGCGGAATACATGGGCGGAAGCTGCTCCTGCGCGCCGCGAAAGCGCTTAAGTGCCGCCTCCAGCTCGTCCCGTCCCACGTCGGCGGAGTTCTTCTCCAGCACCGTGCCCCAGACGTCCTGGGTATCGGTGACCGTGCCGAGGCGCAGCGAGGCGAGATAGCGCTTGCTGTCCCGCTCGGCAAACTCGACCGCCCGGGTCGCGCGTCCGGCGAAAACGACCAGAAGCCCCGTCGCCATGGGGTCAAGCGTTCCGGCGTGGCCCACGCGGCGCTGCCGCAGGATCCCCTTGAGCTTGACCACGACGTCGCTGCTGGTCCAGGTCTGCTCCTTGTCCACAAGGAGGATGCCGTTCATTTCCAGACCTCGTCGATCACGTTCAGCAGCATCTCGCACGCCTTCTCCGCGTCGCCGTAAATGGTGCAGCCGGAGGCGCGTACATGCCCGCCGCCGCCGAAGACCTCACAGACGGCGCAGCTGCTGACCTTCTCGGAGGAACGGACGGAGACCTTGCAGGTGCCGTCGGTCAGCTCGCGGATGGTGATGCTCAGCTCGCAGCCCTCGGCCCTTCCGGCCAGCCCCGCCAGATCGTCAAGGTCCTCCTCGCGCACGCCGGTCTTTTCGAGCATCTCCCGCGTCACGCAGGCCACCACAATCTGACCGTCCCGGTAAAAGCGCAGCGTGCCGTAGATCATGCTCTCGAGCTGCAGACGCGCAAGCGGGACCGTGCGGAAAAAGCGCCGGTTGACTGCCTGACTGTCCGCCCCGCAGCGTATCATCTCCGCCGCGGCCCGAAAGGCCGCCGCGTTGGTGTTGGAATACTGAAAGCAGCCGGTGTCCGTCGACAGGCCGATGTACAGAAGCGTCGCCTCGTCCTTTGTCAGGTTGGCGTTCATGTTCTGGATCAGCTCCAGAATGATCTCGGCGCACGACGCCTTCTCGGGCTTGACCAGGCTCTCCGATGCAAAGCTGCTGTTCGTCGGATGGTGGTCGACGCACAGGTCGACCTTCCCCTCAAAGCCCTTGGGAAAGAGGGCCTCTTCCGCCACATCCGCCGAGACGACGTACCCGGGGACAAAGCCTTCGGGTGCGAGGAAGCGGCTGCAGTAATCCAGCAGCTTCCCGGCGATCTGCGGGTTCGGATACAGCCAGGCCGTTCGGCCCCCGCGCCTGAGCGCGCTGCACAGCGCCGCGGCGCTGCCCACCGTGTCCCCGTCCGGGTTGCGGTGCGTGACGATGAGGATGTTCTCATGCGTCAAAAGCAGCTTTGCACATTGTTTATAATTCATGTTCCTCATCCCCGTGTCTGATCTCGAGGGAGTTGATGACTTCGCTGATGCGCGCGCCGTACTCGATCGAATGGTCGACCTCAAACACGAGCTCCGGCGTGTAGCGCAGATCCAGCGTCGCGCCGAGCTCCCGGCGCAGCCAGCCGGAGGCGGATTTGAGCCCCTTGCGGAACTCCTTCTCGTTCTCCAGGCCGAGCACCGACAGCCAGACCTTGCAGTAGCGCAAATCGCCCGTGGTCTCCACCCGGGTCACGCTGATCATGCCCTGCTGCACGCGCGGGTCCTTCACGTCGCGCAGCCGCGCCGCCAGCACGCGCTGGATGTCGTCGTTGATTCTTCCGATTTTGTTGGATGCCATGTCGTATTCTCCATGCGAACGGACGCGGATGATGCTGGCGTCCGTATATCGGTCAGGGATTGATCTGCTCCATGACGAAGCACTCGATCACATCGCCGACCTTGATGTCGTTGAACTTTTCGATCTGCATGCCGCACTCGTAGCCGGAGGCGACCTCCTTGACGTCGTCCTTGAAGCGGCGCAGCGAGGCCAGCTCACCCTCGTGGACAACGACGTTGTCGCGCAGTACGCGCACGTCGCAGCCGCGCTGGATCTTGCCGTCGGTGCAGTAGCAGCCGCAGACGGTGCCGACCTTGGAGACCTTGTAGGTCTCGCG
>JAUNNC010000170.1 GCA_030531585.1 Eubacteriales bacterium
CTCCGGCTCCGGCCCCGGTCAAGGCCGAGAAGATGGACGACACCGTGCGCGCCATCGAATCCAGCGCCGCCCGCATGCAGAGCGAGCTGTCCCTGGATCTCGACGCCGACGTGAAGCCCCGCGCCCGCAAGTTTGAGAACACGCAGCCCTTCACGCTCTGATCCCTCATCTCTTCGCATTTCTCCGGGGCGCGCGCTCGTGCGCGCCCCGTCGGTTCGTCCGTGGTTTTTCGCACCCGCGGCCATCTATACAGATAATTAGGAGCAGGAAACAATGGCAAAGGATTACAACGCAACGCTCAATCTCCCGAAAACCGATTTCCCGATGCGCGCGGGCCTGCCCAAGCGCGAGCCCGAGATGCTCAGGCGCTGGGAAGAGCAGGACCTCTACAACGAGACGCTGAAGATGAACGAGGGCGCGCCCCTCTTCTCCCTGCACGACGGGCCTCCCTTCTCCAACGGCGACATCCACATGGGCCACGCCCTGAACAAGGCGCTCAAGGATTTCATCAACCGCTCGTACATCATGCGCGGGTACTATACGCCCTACATCCCCGGCTGGGACAACCACGGCATGCCCATCGAGTCGGCCATCATCAAGGAGCAGAAGCTCAACCACAAGGCCATGAGCGTCGCGGATTTCCGCTCCGCCTGCCACACCTACGCCGATAAATACGTCCACCGCCAGATGGACGGCTTCAAGCGCCTCGGCGTCGTCGGCGACTGGGAGCACCCCTACCTGACGATGAACAAGGGCTTTGAGGCCGACGAGGTGCGCATCTTCGGCAGAATGTACCGCAACGGCCACATCTACAAGGGCTTTAAGCCCGTCTACTGGTGCGCCCACGACGAGACCGCGCTGGCCGAGGCCGAGATCGAGTATCAGGACGACCCCGTCACCACCGTCTACGTCAAGTTCCCGATGGCCGACGACAAGGGGAAGCTGAGCCACCTGGACAAGTCGAAGCTCTTCTTCCTGATCTGGACCACCACGACCTGGACCCTGCCCGGCAACCTGGGCATCACCCTCTCTCCCGGCGACAGCTACGCGATCGTCCGCGTCCCGAACGGCGAGATGTACATCATGGCCGAGGCGCTGGTCGAGGCCGTCATGAAAGCCGGCGGCGTTGAAAGCTGGGAGATCGTCGAGACCCACGAGGGCGCGTTCTTCGAGTACATGCTCGCGCAGCACCCCTTCCTCGACAAGACGAGCCTGCTGATGCTGGCCGACTACGTCACCATGGACTCCGGCACCGGCTGCGTCCACACCGCCCCCGGCTTCGGCGCCGACGACTACAACACCTGCACGGCCTACGGCATCGAGATGGTCGTCCCCGTCGACGATCAGGGCCGCCACACCGCGTACGCCGGCAAGTACGCCGGTCTCGGGACCGAGGAGTCCAACCCCGTCATCCTCGCGGATATGAAGGCCAGCGGCGCGCTCTTTGCCAGCGAGGAGATCGTCCACAGCTATCCCCACTGCTGGCGCTGCAAGCAGCCCATCATCTTCCGCGCCACGCCGCAGTGGTTCTGCTCGGTCGACTCCTTCAAGGAGGAGGCCATCCGCGCCTGCGAGGACGTGCGCTGGCTGCCCGCCTGGGGCAAGGAGCGCATGGGCGCCATGATCCGCGAGCGCGCCGACTGGTGCATCTCCCGTCAGCGCCGCTGGGGCCTGCCCATCCCCGTGTTCTACTGCGACGACTGCAAGAAGCCCGTCTGCAACGAGGAGAGCATCGAGGCCGTCGCGCAGCTGTTCGAGAAGGAGGGCTCCAACGCCTGGTTCGACCGCGAGGCGAAGGACATCCTGCCCGCGGGCTTCGTGTGCCCGCACTGCGGCGGCACGCACTTCACCCAGGAGACCGACACCCTCGACGGCTGGTTCGACTCCGGCTCCACCCACTTCGCCGCCATGAAGCGCGATCAGGGCTTCTGGCCCTCCACGATGTATATCGAGGGCGGCGACCAGTACCGCGGCTGGTTCCAGTCCAGCCTGCTGGTGGCGGTCGGCGCGCTCGGCCAGGGCGCCCCGTACAGGGAGTGCCTCACCCACGGCTGGACCGTCGACGGCGAGGGCCGCGCCATGCACAAGTCCCTCGGCAACGGCGTCGATCCCGCCGACATGATCAAGGAGTTCGGCGCGGACATGGTCCGCCTCTGGGCCGGCTCCGCCGACTACCACGTCGACGTGCGCTGCTCGCGCGAGATCTTCCGGCAGCTCAGCCAGAACTACCTCAAGTTCCGCAACACCGCGCGCTACTGCCTTGGCAATCTCGAGGGCTTCGACCCCGACGCGCTCGTCGCGCCGGCGGATATGCTCCCGCTCGACCGCTGGGCCGTCACGAAGCTCAACGCCCTGATCGAAAAGTGCGCCGCAGCCTACGACAACTATGAGTTCCACGTCATCTCCCACGCGATCAACGACTTCTGCGTGGTGGAGCTGTCGAGCTTTTATCTCGACATCATCAAGGACCGCCTCTACTGCGAGGAGCGCGACGGCCTGAAGCGCCGCAGCGCCCAGACCGCCCTGTGGTTCATCCTTGATACGATGGCCAAGCTCTTCGCCCCGATCCTCGCCTTCACCTGCGACGAGATCTGGCAGGCCATGCCGCACCGCGCGGGCGAGGACAGGCGCAACGTCCTGCTCAACCACATGAACAGGCCCTTCACGGACTACGCCCTGAGCGAGGAGGAGCTTGCGAAGTGGGACGCCCTCATCGCCGTGCGCGACGACGTCAACGGCGTGCTCGAGGCTGCCCGCGGCTTAAAGCGCATCGGCAAGCCGCTCGAGGCCGCCGTCGTGCTGCGCGCGAAGGACGCCGCCGCGAAGGAAGCGCTCGAGACCGTCGGCTCCATGAACCTGGCGGAGCTGTTCATCGTGTCGAAGTGCCTCGTCGCGGACGATGAGGACGTCGCCGACGAGCAGCACGTCACCGGCCGCGGCTCGAAGAACCCCGGGCTGGAGATCTCCGTGAGCGAGGCCCCCGGCGTCAAGTGTCCGCGCTGCTGGATGCATTCCGAGAGCGCCGACCCCGAGACCGGGCTCTGCCCGCGCTGCGCCGCCGTCGTCGCAAAGCTGTAAGACTGACCTCCGGCGGAGCGTCCTCCGCCGGAGGACGGTTTTGAAAACCCCGCGCCGGGGGCGCTTCCCCGGCAGATTGGAGAGTCTATGTTATATTCCATCGTAGGCATTCTGGTGATCATCGTCGACCAGCTCGTCAAGTTCTGGGTCGAGGATACGCTCTTCGGCACCGATATCGTGCGCTTCATCCCCGGCGTCATCAGCCTGGTGAACGTGCACAACTACGGCGCCGCCTTCGGCTTCCTCGACACCTCCGGCGCCCGCATCTACTTCCTTGTGGCCGCCGGCCTGTTCGCGCTGCTGGTCGTGATCGCCCTCGCCACCAACTTCATCACCGGACGGCTGTCCCGCTGGTGCCTCGTGTTCGTGGCCGCGGGCGGTCTCGGCAACATGATCGACCGCCTGCTCTACGGCTACGTGGTCGATATGTTCAAGGTGGAGCTGTTCAACTTCCCCGTGTTCAACGTGGCGGACATCTTCATCACGGTCTTCGGCATCCTCTTTGTGCTGGCCATGTTCTTTGAAAAGCCGGACGACGAGATCGATCAGCTTTACGAGGACGACGAGGAGGCCGACCGGCCGAAGAAGCAGAAGCGCCGCAAAAAGAAGGAGGAAGTGCCCGAGGCCGCCGCCGCTGCCGCCGAGCTCGACGAGCCGCCCGCCAAGCCCGCCAGGCAGAAAAAGGTCAGCGCCGCGCGCAAGGCCCGGCAGGACAAGTACGAGAAGGAGTACGAGGCGTACAAGGCGCAGCAGCAGGAGGCCATGCGCAAGGCCGCTGCCGCCCGGAACGCCGCGGTGAATGCCTCCCGGACGGCGGAGGATCCCTTTGCCGCGTGGGAGAGGGCAAACGCCAGAGTGGAGGCCGAGCGCGCCGACGATTACGCGGGCCGCGTGATGCAGACGCCGGCTCCGAAGAACGTCGGGAACATCCCCGACGCTCCGGCGCCCGCGCCCGTGCAGAAGCCCGCGCCCGCG
>JAUNNC010000171.1 GCA_030531585.1 Eubacteriales bacterium
CTCGCGCAGGGCGGAGCGAAACACAGACCGCAGCGCCGTGCTCTGCGTGTCGCTATCGCCGATGTAGCTGCCCTCGTCCGTGTACCAGACAAAGGCGAGGCGTTCGCCCGTATCCGTAAAGACATGCTCACCGATCGAGTGGACGATTTTATAGGTGGAGCTTCTCCGCGCCTTCACGCGGTAGACGACCTCGTACCGGCCGCCCTGGGTCGCAAAGCGATAGGCGGTGTCAGCCACACGGGAAGCGTCGTCCGGATGGGCCGTACTGTACATGTCGCTGGTCATGACGGCATAGGCCTGCTCACGGGATTCAAAGTCGAACAGATCGCAAAAACCCGCGGAGAGTACGCGCGTGACCACGCGCTTGTCCAGAAACTGATACACCGCAAGAGGGACGCGGAGGGTTTCCAGACAGGCAAATTCTGCTTCGCTGAAGTGATATTTCTTCATGTCGGTACATCCTTCGTGGGCCGGGCTGACTGCCTGCTTGCCTTGATATTTTATTATACGGGAAAAATGTTCATTTTACAAGGGGTCCGACGCTTTTCTCACAGCGCCGCTCGAACGCAAAAAAAAGCCTCTGACGCACTTCTTTGATGATGTGCGTCAGAGGCAGAGTGGGATTTAAACGTTCAGGCCGACGCCGCGCATGGCGGAGAGCAGCGCGCCCTGATGCTCCGCAGCGATTTCCACGAGCGGCAGGCGCAGCAGACCGCTGTCCATGCCGAGCACCTTCATGGCGGCCTTGACGGGGATGGGGTTCGTCTCGATGAAGAGCGCCGAGATCAAGGCCGCGTATCTGGCATACAGTGCCGTGGCCTCGGAGAAGGCTCCGTCCAGACACAGGGCGCACAGCTTGGCGACCGCGCCGGGAACCACATTGCTCGCCACCGAGATCACGCCCAGCGCGCCGAGCGCCATCAGCGGCACGGTGCAGTCGTCGTTCCCGCTCCAGAGGAAGAGATCATCCCCGCAGGCGCTGCGGATCTTTCCGGCGAGCGCGATGTCGCCGGAGGCCTCCTTGATGCCGACGATGTTCGGATGCTGCGACAGGACCCTGCAGGTCTCGGCGCTCAGGCCGATCCCGGTCCTGCTCGGGACGTTGTACAGGATCATCGGCACATCCACACGGTCGGCAACATAAGAAAAATGCGCGACCAATCCGCTCTGGGTGCTCTTGTTGTAGTACGGCGTCACCATCAGGACCCCGTCCGCGCCGGCCGCTTTGGCGTTCTCGGCCGCGCGCAGGGCGGAGAGTGTGTTGTTGCTGCCGATCCCGACGATGACCTTCATCTTCCCGGCGGCTTCCCGGATGCAGACGCGCACCAGCTCGTCGTGCTCCTCCTGCGAAAGCGTCGCGTTCTCTCCCGTCGTCCCGCAGACGACCACGGCCGCCGTGCCGTTTTCATACTGAAAGGCCAGGTTCTTTCTCAGCCGCTCATAATCGACGCCGTGCTCCTGAAACGGCGTGACGATCGCCGTACAGGAACCCTGAAAGATCGGTGTTTTGACCATAGGACCCTCCTGAACTGGATTTCATCCGCCATTCTATGTGAGACAAAGCGTGATCATTCGTTGAAAAAGGGGAGAGCATCTGCTATAATACACAGCACATAATAATGAATGGGAGATTGCTTTGAAGAGAACCGATTTTTATTTTGATCTGCCGGAGGAGCTGATCGCACAGACGCCGCTGGAGCGCCGCGACGCCTCGCGCCTGCTGCATCTGGACCCCGAAACGGGCGCGGTCGAGCACCGGCACTTCTATGATCTGCCCGCATACCTGCGCGCAGGCGACTGTCTGGTGCTCAACGACACCCGCGTTCTTCCGGCGCGGCTGCTGGGCGCGCGGATGACCGGGGGCGCGGTCGAGCTCGTGCTGCTGCGCGATCTCGGCGGCGGGCGCTGGGAGTGTCTGAGCCGTCCCGGCCGCAAGACCAAACCCGGAACGGAGCTCAGCTTCGGCTCCGGCGAGCTGACGGCGACCGTCGAGTCGGTGGCCGAGGGCGGAAACCGCATCGTACAGTTTCACTACGACGGGATCTTTCTGGAGATCCTCGAGCGCCTGGGGAAGATGCCGCTGCCGCCCTATATCCGGGAGGAACTGCAGGACGCCGAGCGCTATCAGACCGTGTATTCGCGCGAGCTGGGTAGCGCCGCGGCGCCCACGGCGGGGCTGCACTTTACGCCCGAGCTGCTGGATCAGATCCGCGCCATGGGCGTGAAGGTCTGCACCCTGACACTGCACGTCGGCCTCGGCACCTTCCGACCGGTCAAGGAAGAGGAGATCGAGGACCACCCGATGCACGCGGAGTTCTGCATCATCCCGCAGGAGACCGCCGACGTCGTCAACGAGACCAAAAGAAACGGAGGGCGGGTCATTGCGGTGGGCACGACCTCCTGCCGCACGCTCGAGAGCTTCGCAGCCGGGGACGGCACGCTCACAGCCTCGTCCGGTTGGACCAGCATCTTCATCTATCCCGGTTACCGCTTCCGATGCATCGACGGCCTGGTGACCAACTTCCACCTGCCGGAGAGCACGCTGATCATGCTGGTCTCCGCTTTGGCCGGGAGGGAGAACATCCTGCATGCCTACGAGATCGCCGTGAAGGAGCGCTACCGCTTCTTCTCCTTCGGCGACGCGATGCTGATTCTGTAAGGAGGGCGCCCGTGTATCAGCTTTTGAAACAGGAGGGCCGCGCAAGGCGCGGCGTGTTCGACACGCCGCACGGCAGCGTGCAGACGCCCGTCTTCATGAACGTCGGCACCCAGGGCGCCATCAAGGGCGCGCTCTCGGCGGCCGACCTCAAGACCATCGGCTGCCAGGTCGAGCTGTCCAACACCTACCACCTTCACGTCAGGCCCGGAGATGAGCTGATCAAGTCTCTGGGCGGCCTGCACCGCTTCATGACCTGGGACGGCCCGATCCTCACCGACAGCGGCGGCTTTCAGATCTTCTCGCTCGCCAAGCTCCGCAAGATCGGTGAGGAGGGCGTCAAGTTCAACTCCCATGTGGACGGCCGCCACATCTTCATGGGGCCGGAGGAGAGCATGCGCATCCAGTCCAATCTGGGCTCCGACATCGCCATGGCCTTTGACGAGTGCGTCAAGATCCCCTCGCCGCGGGACTATGTGCAGCGCTCCTGTGATCGCACCTTCCGCTGGCTCGAGCGCTGCAAGGCGGCGCTGGCGGCGTATAACGAGGAGCACGACGCGGTCAACCCCGGGCAGATGCTCTTCGGCATCAATCAGGGCGCGGTCTTCCATGACCTCCGTATCGAGCACATGAAGCAGATCGCGGAGCTGGATCTGCCCGGCTACGCCATCGGCGGGCTCGCGGTGGGGGAGAGCCATCAGGAAATGTACGACACCATCGAGGCCGTGGAGGAGTACATGCCCAAGGACAGGCCGCGCTACCTGATGGGCGTCGGGACGCCCGGCAACATCATCGAGGGCGTCGCGCGCGGCGTCGATTTCTTCGACTGCGTGATGCCCGCCCGCAACGGGCGGCACGGCCACCTGTTCACCTGGGGCGGCATCATCAATATCAAAAACGAGAAGTACGCCCGGGACGAGCTGCCCATCGATCCCGCCTGCGGCTGCCCGGTCTGCCGCCGCTATTCGAGGGCCTATGTCCGCCATCTCTTCAAGGCGGAGGAGATGCTCGCCATGCGCTTCGCGGTCACGCACAACCTGTACTTCTACAACAGCCTGATGCAGAAGATCCGCGACAGCCTGGACGAGGGCAGCTTTTCCGGCTTCCGCTCGCGCTATTTTGAAATTCTCGACAAACGCATCTAAGTATCTTGCATTTTTCCATGAGAGCATTTATAATAAAACCACTTTGAATTCGGAGGTTTCCACGTATGAATTTGTTCCTTTCTGCCGATGCGGCGACTGGCGCGATCGGCGGCAGCTCTACGCTGATCATGCTGGTCCTGATGTTCGCCGTGTTCTATTTCTTTTTTATCCGTCCCGAGAACAAGAAAAAGAAACAGGTCGAACAGATGCGCAATGCTCTGACGGTCGGCGATGAGATCACGACCATC
>JAUNNC010000021.1 GCA_030531585.1 Eubacteriales bacterium
AATGCGGATCACCAGCGACATGGACATGGCCGTCACGCAGGCGCCGATGACGATGCTCGTCAGGGTCAGAGCCTGCGGGATGGGGTCCACGAAGTAGCTGGCGGCCGTCAGCTCACCCTGGGTGAAAATCGGCGCGGTGCCGCCGGGGTTGAAGCCGACAGAGATGATCAGCAGGTTCACGCCGTAGTCCATGATGGACATGCCGACGACGGTCTTGACCAGATTGTACTTGGTGACGATGGTGTAGAAGCCGAGGACGATGAGGAAAAAGGAGCAAATGTAGTTGAAGGTAATCATCGTTACTTCACCTCTTTCTCAGGGTCCGTGTCCCTCTCCTGCAGGAGACCCAGCAGCAGAAGGGCGATGGAGCCGACGCCGGTGATGACCTTGACGCCGACGGCAAAGTTCATCCAGAAGATGGTGCCGGAGCTGTACAGGTCGCCCGCGGCGCCCGCGCGGTAGAGCACGTTTTCGGCAAACTGCGCGCCGGCTGCGACGCCCAGCAGGCCGAGTGCCACATAGAACACGGAGGCCAGCGCCTCGGTCTCATGCAGCAGGTCGAAGGAGAATGCTCTCACGGTGGTCTCATAGCCGTGGGCAAAGTAGACCAGCATGACGGCCGCAACCATCAGCACGCCGCCCTGGAAGCCGCCGCCGGGGGACAGGTGGCCGTGGAGGACGATGTAGCAGATGTACACCAGGCACAGCGGCAGGACCTTGTCGCAGCCGCAGCGCTGGATGATGTTCTTGATCTCGGGCTTATTCATCTTTTTTCTTCTCCTTTCCCGATTTCTTGAACAGGATCACGGCACTGCCCGTGACCGCGGTGATCAGGATGAAGGCCTCGCCCATGGTATCATAGCCACGGAAGTCGAAGACGATCGAGGTGACGTCGTTGACGGCGTGGGCCTTGGCGAGATCCTGCTGGACGATGGCGTCCGCCGCGCCGGTGGAGAAGGAGTCGTTGTAGCTGTCGGGGTTCTGCTGGAGGTCGTATACGCTGACCAGCGCGTCCTGGCCCTCGTAGCTGCGCTCCATGCCGGCCATGATGGTCGCGGAGAAGATGCAGGCGACGAGGATCACGCCGAGAGAGACGTATGTAAGCCACTTTTTCACTGACCGTCCCCTCCTCTCATTTTGCGCAGGGCGACGATGAACACGATGGGCGTCAGCGCCGCGCCGACCGCTGCCTCGGAGATGGCCACGTCGGGCGCGTGCATCACCAGGAACGCCGCCGCGCAGAAGACGCCGGTCACGCCCAGAGCGATCACCGCGCTCAGCAGGTTCTCAAAGTGGCAGGCGAGGATGGCCGAAATCACAAGGCCGAGAACGATCACAACGTCGAGAATCGTTACCATAGTCATTCAAAATCCCCCCTGTAATCGTCGATTTCCATCTCTTTGTCGGGGCGGATGCCGTTCTTGTACGCGCCTTTGGCGATCGCGTGCGCGCCGACGGGGTTGATGGTGATGAGCAGCAGGCCGATCAGCAGCACCTTGATGCCCGTGGAGACGCTGCCCATGATGCAGAAGGCGTAGAGCGCGCCGCCGAGCACGACGCCCAGCACGCCGAGCGTTGTCACGCAGGTGCTGGCCTGCATACGGCAGAAGGTGTCGGGCATTTTCAGAATGCCCTTGGTGCCGGCCAGGGCGAAGATGAAGCCGACGGCGGCCAGCACGTCAATCACAACACGCAGAGCCATTCCTCACGCCCCCCTTTCCTTTTCCAGATACCGGGCCACCAGCATCGTGTCCACGATGCCGAGCATGGCGCAGATGATGGCGATGTCGAGGTAGATGCCGCGTCCCGAATACAGGGAGTAGAGCACCATCGCGCAGCACACCAGCACGTCCATGCTGTCGCCGGCGACCATGCGGTCGGCGGGCGTGGGTCCCTTCATCAGCCGGTAGAAGTTCAGCGCGGCGAGGAAGGCGTAGGCCACGGCGAAAATCAGCAGCTCGATCATATCGCTCATTGCCAGATCCTCCTTACCCATTTTTCCATGCGGCCCTTGATGATCTCGCCGGCCTTTTCGCGGTCGGTCTCGACCACATCGATCCAGTGGATGTAATAGTAGCTCTTCCCGTCCTGCTCGGCGATGTCCAGGGTGATGGTGCCGGGCGTCAGGGTGATGGAGTTGGCGAGCATCGCGCGGGCATAGTCGCCCTCGAGATCGACGGGCACCTTCACGATACCGGGGTTGACGTCGGTGCAGCCGCCGAAGCAGCGCTTGGCCACATCCACATTGGCCTTGATCAGCTCGCCCAGGAAGACGAAGACGTAGGCGAACAGCGCGCCGAATTTCGCCGGGTTGAACAGCCAGAAGGCCTTCTCATGGATGAAGAATCTGGCAGACAGCAGAGCCACCGCGAGGCTCACTGCCGCTCCCGCCGCCAGCTCCTGTGTCTCAAAGCTCCAGGTGAGCAGAAGCCAGAAGCAGAAGCAGAGGAGGAAGGTAGACAGTACTGCGGGAAACTTGGTCTTGGGCAAGAGTATCCTCTCCTTTCGGATAACTTTACTACGTGGTTATTCGACCTTGAGGCTGTCCACATAGAATTCCCGGCCCGCCGTCATGGTGAGGGCGGTGCCTGCGCATACGGGACAGCAGGCGCTTTTCCGTTCGACCTCGCCCTCGTAGCCGCAGTCCGCGCAGCGGAAACGGGCGGGCACCGTCTCGAAGGAGAGCGCCGCGCCTTCGCACGCCGTTCCCTCGGAGGCATGGGGGAAGAGGTCCAGGATATAGTCCGGCACGACGCCGGAGTAAGCGCCGACCTTGAGGCGGATCTCCAGGGCGCGCTTGAAGCCCTGTTTTTTCGCCTCCTGTTCGACAAGGCCGATCAGGCTTCGCGTAAGGGCAAGCTCGTGCATCAGCGGTCGAGGCAGCTGAAGCAGGGGTCGATGCTGGCGATGATGAGACCGGCGTCGGCGACGCTGTTGTTGCGGAGCATGAAGGGCACCGTCGGGGTGTTCTTGAAGCTCGGCACATGGACGCTCAGGCGGTAGTTGTTGAAGCTGCCGTTGCCCACGACCATGTGGGTCAGCTGGCCGCGCGGGGCCTCATGACGGCAGACGGCCACGCCCTTCTGGATCTTCTGCAGCTTGTTGCCGAGGTTGATCGGGGTGTCGGGCAGGTTCTCCAGCGCCTGGCGGATGATCTTGATGCTCTCGTAGCACTCGAGCGCGCGGACCACGACGCGGGCGAATACGTCGCCGCTGTCGACCACCGGGACGTCGAACTTGAAGTCGCCGTAGGAGCAGTAGGAGTCGCGGCGGACGTCCACGTCCACGCCCGAGGCTCTCGCGTGCGGGCCGATGGCGCCGAGGCGGACGGCGTCCTCCTTCGGCAGCACGCCCACGCCCTTGGTGCGCAGCGCAATGGTCTTGTCCGTGAGGGCGATCTCGACGATACGGTCCATGGGCTTCATCAGCGCGTCGCAGGCCTTGAGCAGGTCGCGCTTGAGATCGTCGTCGATGTCGCGGCGGGCGCCGCCGATGGTGACCATGGCGTAGTTGACGCGGTTGCCGGTCAGCCGCTCGAGCAGATCCATGACGAGCTCGCGCTCATCCCAGATGTGCATGAACATGCTGTCGTGGCCGATGATGTGGCAGGCGATGCCCAGCCACAGGAAGTGCGAATGCAGTCTCTCGAGCTCGGCGGTGATGACGCGGATATACTCGCCTCTCTTGGGGACCTCGATGCCGTTGATCTGTTCCACGCACATCGCGTAGGTCAGCGCGTGGGAGTGGGAGCAGATACCGCACACGCGCTCGACCAGGACCAGGGTCTGGATGGCGTTGCGCTCGGTGGCGAGCTTCTCGATGCCGCGGTGGTTGTAGCCGACAAAGACCTCGGCGTCCTTGATGACCTCGCCTTCGGTGTAGAGCTTGGCGTGGACGGGCTCCTCCAATGCGGGATGGTAGGGGCCGATCGGAATAATGTAGCTCATCTTATTCCTCCTTCCGGATGTTCTTTTCTACGAGCTCGGACAGGGGCGTGACCATGATGTGCCCTCTGCCCTGGGTCTCCAGCATATCCTCCGGCAGGAAAAGCCGCTTGGACATGTCCAGACCCTCGAACTCGACGGAAAAGAGCTCATTGAGTTCGCGCTCCGGCCAGGCCGCCGCCTGATCGTAGATCTCACTGATGGAGGGGATGCTCATCTCGCCCACCACGTGATACGATTCGATGACAGGCTCGACGGAGTACTCGTAGGAGACGTCCATCTGTCCTTCCTCGTTGAGGAAGCCGTGGATCATCGCGAGGCCCACGCCGGCTTTGCGCATCTTCTCTGCGATCGGTACGACCTGGTCTTTGGAAATTTCGATTCTCTTGTATTCCTGCATACCTTTCACCTCTCTGTTATTGAAAAATTTTACCTTTTTTTATCAACAAAACGAAGCAGCGCTTCGGTTTTGACCGTTCAGCAGATGCGCGGGAGCTGCGCGCCCGTGAGCTTCTGCAAAACCCGCTTGCCCCCGAAGGCCGTCTCCATGACGAGCCTGCCGGGATAGGCGTCGCTGACCGTGCCGATGACGGCGGCGTCCCGACCCTCGTCGGTGCCGCGCATGGCGTCGAGCACCGTCTGCACGTCCTCCGCCGCGACGACGGCGAGGACCTTGCCCTCGTTGGCGCAGTAGAGCGGCTCGAGCCCGAGCATGGCGCAGGCCGAGCGCACCTGCGGCCGGATCGGCACGTCCTCCTCGCGCAGCACGATGCCGAGCTCCGTCCCCTCCACGAATTCGTTGAGGGTGGTGGCAACGCCGCCGCGCGTGGGATCGCGCAGAACCCGGACCGCGGCCCCGGTCCCGAGCACGCGGGCGCACAGGGTGTTCAATGCGGCGCAGTCGGAGCGGATGTCGCCCTGCATCATGCCGCTGCGCGCGAGCATGACCGCCGTGCCGTGATCGCCCACGGTGCCGGAGACGATCACCGCGTCCCCCGGGCGGAGCTTCTTTGGGCTCAGCCCGGGAAAGCGGACGAAGCCGATGCCCGCGGTGTTGATGTAGATCCTGTCGCCCCGGCCCTTTTCGACCACCTTGGTGTCGCCGGTGACGATCTGTACGCCGGCCTTTTCGGCCTGCGCCCTGACGGAGGCGACGATGCGCCTAAGCTCCTCCGTCTTCAGCCCCTCCTCCAGAATGAAGGACAGGCTGAGGTATTTCGGCTCCGCCCCGCAGACGGCCAGATCGTTGACCGTACCGCAGACCGAGAGCTTGCCGATGTCCCCGCCCGGGAAGAACAGGGGATCGACCACAAAGCTGTCGGTGGAAAACGCGAGCTTATCCGCGCCCTCCACAAAGGCCCCGTCCCCCAGCGCCTCGAGCGCGGGGTTGGAAAATGCGGGGACCAGGAGCTGTTCGATCAGGCGGGCGGTCTTCTTGCCGCCGCTGCCGTAATCCAGCGTAATGATTTCATCCATGATACGATACTTCCTTACAGGCTCCCCTGCTTGTCATCCCGAGCGAAGCCGAGGGATCTGACAGGTCGGATACGTGGGTGGTCGGATCTCTCGACTCCGGCTTCGCCTCCGCTCGAGATGACAGCACTGTGGGATAGTGCGCCGTATCTCACCCCTCCCCCCACAGGGAGAGGCACGGGGCTGCGCTGACCAAGGCGCCTACAGCACACCCCGGTACTTGTACGCCGCGGCGCAGGCACCCTCCGAAGACACCATGCAGGGCCCGACCGGGTCCTCCGGCGTGCAGACCGTCCCGAACAGCGGGCAGCCCTCGGGCCGCAGCCTGCCGGTGATGACCTCGCCGCAGCGGCAGGCCGTAGGCGGCTCCGCCTCCGCATAGCGCACCCGAAAGCGCTTCTCGGCGTCGAAGTCCGAAAGCTCCGCCTTCAGGCCGAGGCCGCTCGCCGGGATGGTCCCGAGGCCGCGCCAGACGTCCGCGCGTGCCTCGAAGCAGCGCGAGAGCATCTTCTGGGCCAGGACGTTGCCGTCGTGCGAGACGGCGCGGGGATAGGCGTTTTCGATGCGGGGTCTGCCCTCCGCGATCTGCCGCAAAAGCAGATACACGGCCAGCAGGATGTCCTCCGGCTCGAAGCCCGCGATGACCCCGGGGAGCCCGAACTCCGCCGGGAGGTATTGAAAGCCCCGCTCGCCGAGGATCGTGGCCACGTGGCCGGGGCAGAGGAAACCGTCGATGTTGAAGCCGTCCTGCGCGATCAGCGCGCGCAGCGCGGGCTCCACGGTCTTGAGCATGGAGAAGAGGGAGAAGTTCTTCGCGCCCTTCTCCTGCGCCGTCAGCACCGCGGCCGCGGTGCCGGGGGCGGTGGTCTCAAAGCCGACGCCGAGGAACACCACCTGCTTCTCCGGTTCCCGCAGCGCAAGCTCCACCGCGTCGACCGGGGAATACACGGTCTCGACCTTCGCGCCGAGGGCTCTTCTGCGCAGGAGGCTGTCCCCCCGGCGGCTGCCGGGGACGCGCAGCATGTCACCGTAGCTTGCGAGGATCACGCCGGGCTCCATGCTCAGCTCCAGCACCGCGTCGATCACCTGCGGCGGCGTGACGCACACCGGGCAGCCGGGCCCGGACAGGAGCGAGACATTTTCCGGGAGCATCGAGCGGATACCGGAGGCGGCGATGGACATGGTGTGGGTGCCGCAGACCTCCATCAGCCGGACCTCGCCGACGTCCAGCGCGCGGATTTTGGCGAGCAGCTCGTCCCGCAGCGCCTTATCCGAGGGCATGCCGCACCTCTTCCCAGGCGTCCAGATCCTCCCTGGCCTGCCCCTCGGGCAGGCGCTCGATGGCAAAGCCCGCGTGGACGATCACATAGTCGCCGAGCTTCGGCTTGTCGATGAAGTCGACCCGGATCTCCCGGCGCATGCCCATGGCCTCGCCGACCGCGGTATTGCCGTTGATTTCAACCAGTTTCAGGGGAATTGCCAGACACATATCCGAAAGGACTCCTTTATGACTTTCCAAGCGCGGCGCGGGCGATCATCAGCTGGCCGAGGGACAGGCCCTCGTCGTTGCAGGAAACCCGCCGGTGCCGGAGCACCCGGAAGCCCTCCGCCTCCAGCCGCCGTGGCAGCCGCGTCATCAAAAGCATATTCTGAAAGCTGCCGCCCGAGAGCGCCGCGGTATTGATCCCGCTCGCCTCCCTCGCTGCGAGGCACTGGCGCACAGCCATTTCGATCAAGGTATTGTGGAAGCGCGCCGCGATGCGCCCGGTTTCAACACCCGTGTCCCGGTCCCTGACCACGGCGGCGATCATCTCCCGCCAGTCGAAGCGCAGCGGCTCGCCTGCCAGAACGATGGGATAAACCCCGTCGTCCTCCGTCGCCGCGGCCTCGAGCAGGATCGCCCCCTGCCCCTCGTAGCTGCAGCGCGTCTTGACGCCGAGGATGGCCGCGACGCCGTCGAATAGCCTGCCCATGCCCGAGGACAGCGGACAGTTGAACCCTGTGTCGAGCATCTTCCCGTAGGTCTCCGCGTTCGGGATGGAAGCGGTGTCGCAACCCGCGTCCCGCAGCAGGGCGAAGGCGACGCGGTCGGTCTCCTCGGTGGCCCGGTCGCCGCCGATCAGCGGGATGGGCCGGACGGAGCCGAAGCGCTCAAAGCCTGCGTAATCGCCGATCAGGCACTCCCCGCCCCAGACCGTGCCGTTGGTCCCGAGGCCGGTACCGTCCCACACGAGGCCGATGACCTTTTCATCGACGTTGTTGTCGGCCATGCAGGCGGCCAGATGCGCGTGGTGGTGCTGGACGCGGATCAGGGGCAGGCCCTCCCGCTCTGCCCGCTCGGCGGCGTAGTCGGTGGAGAGGTAGTCGGGGTGCAGATCGCAGGAGAGCGCTTTCGGAACGACGTCGAACAGGCGCTCAAAATGGGCGATCTGCCCGGTATAGTTATCCAGCGTCTCCATGTTCTTGAGATCGCCGATGTGCTGGCTCAGAAACGCACAGGTCCCGCGGGAGAGGCAGAAGCTCGCCTTCTGCTCCGCGCCGCAGGCGAGGATGGGCGGCAGCTCCCGCCCGGTCTGCACCGGAAACGGCGCGTAGCCGCGCGAGCGCCGCGCGAAATATTCCTTCCCGCCGAGCACCCAGCACAGCGAGTCGTCGCAGCGGGTCTGGATGTCGCGGTTGTGGAGGAGGAAGCCGTCGGCGATGCCCCGCAGCGCCCTGACCGCCTCGGCGTTGTCCGCCAGCATCGGCGTGTCCGAGCGGTTGGCGCTGGTCATGATGAGCATGTCCGTATCCTCGCCGAAGAGCAGGACATGCAGCGGCGTATAGGGGAGCATCACGCCGACGCGGCTGTTTTCGCTGATATGCCAAAGCCCCGGCTCCCGCTTTTTCAGCAGCACGATGGGCTTGCGGAAGCTCTCGAGCACCGCGCGCTCGGCGTGGGAGACCTCGCAGATCCTCTCCGCGCAGGAGACGTCCCGGCACATGACGGCGAAGGGCTTCTCGTCCCGGTGCTTGCGCCGCCGCAGCCTCTCCGCGATCTCCGGGTCGTCGCAGCGGCAGGCCAGATGGATGCCGCCGAGGCCCTTGACCGCCACGATCTTCCCCGCGCGCAGGTCCGCGCGCGCAAGCTCGATCGCATCACCGGGGACCTTCTCCCCGTTTTCGTCCAGGTAAAACACCTGCGGGCCGCAGACGGGGCAGCAGTCCGGCTGCGCGTGGTAGCGGCGGTTTTCGATGTCGTGGTATTCCCGGTCGCAGTCCGGGCACATGGGGAAGCCGCTCATCGAGGTCCGGGCCCGGTCGTAGGGCAGGTCCCGGATGATCGTGAAGCGGGGACCGCAGTTGGTGCAGTTGATGAACGGATAGCGGTAGCGCCGGTCGGCCGGGTCCTTCAGCTCGCGCAGGCAGTCGGCGCAGATGCCGATGTCCGGCGAAATGAGCGTGTCGCGCAGGGCCTCGGTCTTGCTGCCGCGGATCTCAAAGCCCCGGTAGCCCTTGATTTCCGGCGAATATACGGTCTCGATCTCTTCGATCACCGCGAGGATCGGGGCCTTCTCCGGCAGCTCCGCCACAAAGCGCTCCAGCGCCTCGCGCTCGCCCTCCAGCTCCAGCTCGACCCCGGAGGAGGTGTTCTCTATGTAACCGTTGAGGCCGCGGCTGCGCACGAGCTTGTGAATAAAGGGCCGAAAGCCCACGCCCTGCACAATGCCGCGGATATGGATCCAAACGTTCTCCAAGGGACACGCTCTCCCTGATCGTTAAAAGACTGACGATATTATAGTACGCCCCGGGAGAAAAGGCAACTGCCAAGCGGAAATAATTTGCCGCGCGCAATCCTCCCATTCTTTTGTATATTATAGTCGTAAGCGGCGGTCTTGGCAAGTACGCGGAGGCAAATTGCTTCAATTTTTTGTGTTTTCAATGATTTTCAAAAAACAGCAGAAGCAGTCCGTACACCGCTCCCGCGGCGCTGCCGAAAACGACGACCGGCCCGGCGATGGTGAACATCTTGACCGCCGTTCCCCCGATACGGCCCTCGGTCTTGTATTCGAGCGCGGGCGCGGCGACGGAGTTGGCAAAGCCCGTGATCGGCACCAGCGTGCCCGCTCCGGCAAACTTTGCCAGCTTGTCGTATACGCCGAGGCCGGTCAGCGCCGCCCCGAGGAAGATCAGCGTCACGGCGCAGGCAGTCCCCGCGTCGTCCTGCGGCAGTCCGAGGGCCGTATACGCCATCGTGATCCCCTGCCCCAGCGCGCAGATCGCCCCGCCGACCAGAAAGGCGCGCAGCATGTTGCGTCCCTTGGCCGAGCGCGGCATGTGCTGCGCCGTATAGCGCGCGTATTCCTCGTTGTTCATGTCTCGCGTTCCCCTCTCGTTTTTTTCCATAGTATTCGCACGCTGGAGGCCGTCTATGCGTCCACACAAAAAAGCTGCCGGAACGCAAAAATTGTCCTTGACTTTGCCCTTTTGCTGTCATATAATGAGCAAGCTGACAATTGAATCGCTTGTCTTGAGCAACACACGGAGATGTCGCGTAGTTGGTCGAGCGCGCACGATTGGAAATCGTGTAGGGGTCAAAAGCTCCTCGAGAGTTCGAATCTCTCCATCTCCGCCAATCCGATTGGGGCCGGTTCCGTTACGGAACCGGTTCCTTTTTTGCGTTTCAGGGGATTCAAACTCTCGAAAAAGTTCATTTATTAAGTTGTTGATTTTTCGGTTTTTCTCGTTTTCCCTTATTATTTCCCTTTAAGCCTCAAGCCGGGCTTTGGGAAGCACCTCCCGGATGTAGCTGCTCATTCGGGATGCGCTTGCGATCGCCATGGTGGATTTGCGGTGACCGTAGCGATCCAGCATAATGATGCTGTAGTGGCCAAGATTCTTTCTCACGGTTTCAGGATCGTCTCCGTTGCCCAGGGAGTTGGTGGCATAAGCATGCCGCAGGTCATGTACCCGCTGCTCACCCATGTCGAGCTCCTTCACAATTCGCTTGAAGTTCTCGTATACCGTGCAGGGTACCAGATGGCTTCCAAATTCCCGCGTAAAGACCAGATTCCACTCGTTGTTCCACGCTTTTCCGGCAAGCTTTTTCAGCCGTTCCTGTTCGGCCTGCTGTTCTCTCAGCCAGCCCATCACTTCATCGGCCACACGGATTTCCCGTGTTTTCCGTCTTTTCGGCGGTCCGATACAGTATTTTTTAGCCTCGCGGTCACGCAGAAGCTGTTGCTTTACTTGGATGGTATTGTGCTTCCAGTCGATCCTGTCCCAGGACAGGCCCAAAACCTCGCCCTCACGCAAGCCTGTAAAGAGCGTGACCAGATAGACCAATCGATATTTATGGCCTTCTATCTCCTCGATAAAGCGGCTCACTTCGTCATCTTCCATGGGGACGCGCTCTTTTTCCTCTGCTCTGGGCAGCTCGATTTTTCCGTTTGAAACGTCGGCGGGATTCCTTGCGATCAGGTCAAGTGCGACGGCCTTATTCAAGGCTCTGTGGAAGGTTCCGTGAATGTCTCTCACGGTTTTGGGGTTCAGCGGTTCCCCTGTGTTTTTGTTCCTCAGACCGTTATAGAACTTCTGGATCATGATCGGCGTGAGCTTGGACAGTTGAACCGCGCCCAATGCCGGAATAATATGGTTTCTGCAGTCGGACCGATAGCTGTGTGCCGTATTGACGGCGACTCCGACCAGGTATTCCGCCTGCCAAATCTGAAGCCACTCCCCGACCGTCATCCTGCTCGGTTCAGAATAGACATCTTCGTCTACTGTTCGTGAGAGCTGCTTGATCTTTTGCGAAACCTCTTTTTGTGTCTTCCCACTGACTGATTTCTGAATCTGCTTCCCTGTTCCCGTATCATACCCAACGGTATAGCGGCCTTCCCAATAAGTGTATTCTGTACCGTTCCTGATGATGGTTTTTTTGCGGATCGTACCCATGCCAGAGCTTTTCCGACTGTTGCCCTTTTGCGCCATGATCGTCCTCCTTTCGCAGACGCGCAGGGCGTATCCACTGAGTACAATACCCCTGCGCTTTCCACAAGTCAACGAGAACAACCAGCCAACGGCGAGAAAATATCCCGGATCGATTCTTTTGGGATACGGTACTGAACACCGGCGCGGTAACAGCGAATCTGATTGGAGCGGACAAGATTATATGCTGTGTTGAGGCCGATCTGCAGGGCTTTGGCCAGATCTTCAACGGTCAGGAATAACGGGAGGTCTTCATAGGACGTATACATTTGTTCCACCTCATTATTTGAATTTTGAATACGGGCTGCCCAATCAATGCTGAAAGAACAGCCCGTTTATGTTGAGCTTTTGACACCTGTATTCGACACTACTTCCCCAGGCCTGGGCGGTCAGCTAAACTGCGGCGGGCGCCGCACTCCGGGAATCTCACCCCTCCGAGGATCTCTCCGAGCTGCTCCCTTTGCGTGAGGCTTAGGCTGAGCAGGGGTACCATTGTGGGCAGAGGAGGTCTTTACGAAACGGCCTGCCGGGACCGCTTTTGGATGGGCTGAACCGCTCGACACCTTGTTGCCGTTCATTTGATGCGGGATCTCTGTCCCGCACAGGTGGTCTTGGCGTACCCTCCGCGTCGCTCGCTTCTCTGCTGACGTTATTTAGCTGCCGGATGTGAACTTGTCAAGGAGCAGTGAGGGGAAAAATTTATACCCTCACTACTAAGGTAAAATTAACGACTTTTGACAACCAAATTTTTTATTTTTTGAAAATATTTCGCAACTTTTCTAAGGCCACCTTCTTCCGCTTATTAATAGTATTCTGTGACACGCCGATTCGGCTGGCATATTGTCGTTCCGATAGTCCGTCATAGAAGATCGCCTCGATCAGCGCCCGATCTGGCGGAGTCAAAAGCTCCACACAACGCTGGAGCTTTGCTGACATGAGATTGGCGATGGCCAAATCTTCTATGTTCACAGCCCCGACATTCGGAAGCATGGCTTCTCCCGAAGTGTTCTCCGTATCCAGATCGGAGAAGAGCACTTTCCCTTTCTTCTTGTCCTTCTGTTCGAGGTAATCGGCATGGTTCGTCAGTTTGTAGTACGCTTTGTAGACCTCATGAGATACTTCAACCAGTTCTCCATCAACCGGTAAATAGTATTTTTTCTCTGCCATTTGGCAGTCCTCCTGTCTTTTGAGATTTTTGAAAGTGAGAGAATCTCAAAAGCGGGGGCGAGCGGCAATGGCAACAAAAAATGGATGTGAAACTTAGTTCACATCCATTAATACAGATATCTAGTTCTGTGAAGTGAAATTCAGGTTACCTGTTTCTCTCGTGAAAATGCTATCCTCCTGTAGAGATTCATATGGATATGTACTAAAATAGCATATCCACATGAATCTTGATGATATTCATATATTTTTGTCTGTAATGTAGAATACTGCCGAGGTGAATCGCAATGGAAGATTGCACGGCAGGAACTGTGATGGAAGCATGCCTGGCAGCGTTGGCAAACTGCGTGAAATCGGCACGCAAGGAAAATGGACTCACGCAAGAACAGCTTGCTGCCCTTATTGGGGTAGATACCCGTACCATCATGAACATTGAAAACTGCAACGACAAGAATCCCAAGCTGGAAACGCTGGCCAGTATTTTTCAGTTCTTCAAGCTGGATACAAACGAAGTGTTCTATCCCAGCTTACAGGAAAAAACGCCTGCGATCACAGAACTGGAGGTAGTTCTGGATGGTTGCTCCGAAGAAGAGATACTTGCCTTGATCCCAATTTGTCGGTGTATTCTTAATTCAATAAGATCATTACAGAAGGTTTCAGCAATATAAACAGCAGGGTGTCATGTTTCATGGCGCGCCTGCTGTTTATGCGTCTGGCTCTGAGCTCCGCGTCAATTGCTGATTTATGATCGTAACGACAGTTTCTTTTTTACAACAGGGGCAATATAACGGGAAGTTGATTAACACCGTATCGGGAAATATCCTTATCCTCGTTTTCCCTCTGCAGACGGGACATTTTACCCAAGCCGGTTCCCTATCTGGATAATGCTGCTCCATCAAGTCCTCCCGCTTATTGCTATCTTCTGTTTGCACAAAACAGTGTTCGGGTAGCATCCTATATTTCAAGAATATATTCACCGCTCGCATTGATGATCGTTGTTTCCCCATGCTGGAGAATTCTATCCGTGCGTGGACTATACCGCATATGGATATGCCCATGGACCCAAAAACGCGGCTGCACGCTTTCCAACAAGGGTAAAAAGGCTTCAAAGCCGCAGTGGGCGAGATCAGGCAGATCTCCACAGCCGGCAGGCGGTGTATGCGTCAGTAGGAGGTCTACACCGCCGGATCTCCATATTGCAGGTTTCAGCCTGCGGATTCTTTGCCGCATCTGCGCTTCTGAATATTGAAACGGACCGCCGCTATATTGCCGACTGCCGCCCAGGCCGAGAATACGCAGCCCGTTTATGTTCAGGAACTTTCCGTCTGCGCAGAGACATCCCTCCGGCGGCCTTGTCTCATAGATGCCGTCATGATTCCCATGCACATAAACAAGGGGTTTGTTTGCCAGCGTAACCAGAAATTCAAGATAATGCGCCTTCAAATCGCCCGCTGACAGGATCAGGTCGATTCCTCTCAGGCATCCCGGACGGTAATGCTCATAGAGCCGGGGACTTTCCTCGTCCGCAATCAGGAGCAGCTTCATTCGACAGCTCCTTTCGCCCGGGGCGGGAGCTTATCCCGGTACAATCCCAGCACCCTTGTCAATTCCTTGGCCTTTGGTAACAGCTCATCGAATTCAGGGATACGTCCGTCAACCGTATCGGAAAGCCAATCCATTGACATGCGCTCTTCCGGGGAGAACAGATGCGACCCATCCGAACGGACTATACCATTCTGATCAATAATTACTCTACAGAAAGGATCGAGAATTCCGTCAACAATATTTTTCCTTAGCAGGGATATAAGCGTCCGTATTCCTTCCGGGAGCGTTTTGCCGGGGATCACATCGAGCACGCCGCTTTGGAGGCCCCACCAGTAGTTGACCGCCCGATCGTCAGGAGCTTTGCTCCATACGCCGTCCAACAGTTGACACAGGATCTGCTCATAGAACTCTCCCCATTTCCAACAGGGAAGCGCGAGCGGGAGCATTGTTCCACCATCGATCATATAAGTGCCCCATTCCAGGGCAAGGTGGGCATGCCCCGGCGCTGCGGCGTCCCGATTGGAAATTACCTGAACCCCCTGCGAAAGCAAGGCTTCGATCGCATCCCCCTCCACGCAGGACCAGGCCAGCTTGATGCGGCTTCGCGGATTGGTGAGCCTTGCGCCAAGCGCAAAGGCGTTGATGTCCGCGGAGACCCCGGCGATCGGATAGTTCGCGATATAACCGATCGGGCTCTCTCCGGCCATCGCCCCGGCAATCACGCCAGTTAGAAATTTACTTTCATAAGTCCGAGGATAATATGTCCGAACGCCGGTATACGGCTGTGAAAGGGAACAGTTCAAAATCTTGATTTCAGGATGCAGCGCCGCTGTACGGCGGCAAGCGTCCATCATGGGCGGCGTTGTTGCGAAGATCATATCGGCGCCGTCCGCGGCAGCCTGCTCGGCAGCGGCAAAATAGTCACGGTCTTCCGCCTGATAGACCGCGGTTTCCACGCGATCGGACAAGCGGTTTTCTATATGCTGCCTGCCCAGATCGTGCGCCATGGTCCATTGGCTGACACTTGGGGGATAGGCGTAAAGAAAGGCTGCCCTGACGCTTTTGCTTCTGCCGATATTCAAAATACGTGAGACAATCGTCTTTTCGTCCGCTTCCGGCTGCGTGGAGATATCGATGGGCGTATTCCCGGCCTGCGCCCGAAAATCCGTCCACAGCGAGGAAATGCTCTTCTTCAGCTCCGCCACGGTGTTTTTGGTATCGGAAAAGGGAAACACCTTCAGCCATTCCACCAACGCTTCCCCGGCGGTCAGGGGCAGCTTTTCCGTGTTCATCTTTTCGTAGATAGCGCGAAATTGGCTGAATCCTCTGACAAAACTCCGCCGTTCCTCTTCCGACCACACATGATCCTCCGAGAAGCCGAGCAGGGCCTGAAGCTGCGCGTATCCCTTCTTCCACCGAATCTCGACGGCGTAAATTTTCGATAGCTGGTAGAATGCCATAAATTCATAATAGACCTGAACATCATGCTCCTCCGACCAGGGTGGAACGATTCGGACAACACTGGCTCGAACAGCAGGATTCTCAAAGCTTTTCAAGACGCTGAGACGTTTATGGCCCTCCTGAACATAGAATCTTCCCATGTACTCATAGCAGCGGATCGGATCACGAATGCCCTCTTCCAGGTGAGACATACACAGACTGACCCATTTGGCTGCGAATTCGCTCTCCGCCGGCAGCAGCGGCATATAGTTTCCTGCCAGAGATGCCACACGGCCATCGGATCTGGTACCAACCACAAGGTCAACGGGGATCTCCACGACTCCCAGCTCCTGCTGTCGGTTCATCAGCTCGGACGGGATCAGGTCGTCAAGCGCGGGCGGGTATGGATAGACCCCGCGATTTACCGCATCCTGATAGTATTTCAGCCCTGCTTTCCTGGCTCGCTCGTACTGCTGTATCGCATCCAGCCTGCTGTTTTCCATTCAAATCAATCCTCCAAAACGAAAAACGGGAAACATGACAACAGCGCGGCACCTTGTATGCCGCGCTGTATTTGGTATGATTCGATACCCTCATCCGGGGATCTTGATGCTGATGTTGCTGAAGGTCGCATTACAGCCATTGGCAAACACGCCGATGTGGTATCCGTTGACGGAGTGCGTGATCCGGGAGGTGAGCGCTTTGGTGTCGTCAATATACAGGACGACGATCTCGTTCTCGCAGACCAGCTTCACATGATGCACGTCCGCGCGGGAGAAGTTGAATTTTGTGATCGCGCCGGGATCGTAGCGGTCGATCTCCTCGATCTCATAACCCTCATAGTGCAGCAGATTCCACTTCGCGTCCAGGCAGAGGGCGGTAAAGGTCTCGTCCTTGTCGCTGCCGCCGAAGGCAAAGCCCGCGCAGCCCTCCTCGTCGAGGGTCACATCGCACTCCAGCGTCATGGTGGCGGGACGGGTTCCCATGTCGGCCAGTGCGTAGGTACCTTCTTCCGCCGAGAGGGAGATGCTGTTTCCGTTGACTTCGACCCCGTCTGTGAGCGGCGCTGCGAATACCAGCTTGTCAATGGTGAAGTAGTCGGCAAAGGTTTCCGGCGCTTTCACGCCCAGGGTCTTGTCCTCACGCTGGACGAGTTGATGGTTCATCACGCTGCCGGCCCACTGATAGACGCCGGAGTCCGAGCTCAGACCGGCGCGTCCGTGCCAGGCGCAGAGATAGAGCCTGCCGTCCAGCTCCGCCGTCTTGGCCGCGTAGAATATGAATCCGCTTCCGTCTGTCAGCCCCTTGCCGTCAAGGATGTTGTCCTTCGGGGGCACGAAGGGACCGCCCATGGAGTCGCTCATGGCGTAATAGGTGACGCAGTCCCAGCTGTAGGTCAGATACCAGGTGTCCCCGATGCAGAACAGATCGGGACACTCCAGCATATACTGCGCCATGGGAGCGAAGATCGGGCCGATGAATTCCCAGTTCCTCAGATCGGTGGAGGTATACTTAATCACCACGCCGCCCAGTGTGTTCTCTCTGGCTGCCATCAACAGCCAGTAGCACTGGTCCTTTTCGACCCAGAACACCTCGGGATCGCGGAAGTCGTCCTTGGAGTAACCTTCCGGTGCGAAGAACAGCACGTCCTTGTCCTTGACCCAATTTTCCCGGTCGGTGCTGGTGGCGTGCATAACGCACTCCTTGCCTTTTCCGTTGTTGCCGTTGTCGTTGTGGCCTGTGTAGAAAAGATGGTAGAGACCCTCCTGATCCTGCATGACAGAGCCGGTGCCCAGGGCCGGGTCGGGATCGGACATCTGGCCGTAGTTGAGCACCATACCGTGATCCTTATATCCGCAGAGATCCGTGGTGGAATACTTATAGATGGGATGATAGCCCTGACCGTTGGTGTCCGTGTCGTACAGATAGTAGATTTCCAAGGTGCCGTCCTCGGTCACGAAGGGCATCACGTCGCCGACATAGCCGCCCTCGGGGGCGGGGAACAGCGTATATTCCACCGCCTCATAGGGTTCGTCCGCGAGCTTTTCGTAGACGACCTCCTCTGCGCTCCCCCCGAGCTCTTCAGCGGGCTCGGCCGCGGGAGCTGCCGAGGAGCCGCAGGCGGACAGGAGCAGAGCCATCATCAGCAGGACCGCGAGCATGTATTTCCGATTGTGCATCGTGTACGCCCCTTTCTGTCAGAAGGTATAGACCGTATCCGAAATCAGATCGATCTGCCCGGCCTTTTCGACCTTGAAGTCTTGCAGGATGATGCTGTTCGGCGCGGAGCAGTTGCCAAGAGAGAGCTGTACCACCAGATTCGTATTCTCCTTGGGATAGCAGACATATTCGATGTAGGCGCCCGAGGGCTTGGAAATCTGGCCGAACATCGCGCCGAGACCCTTTTCCACGCTGCCGTTGTTGAAGCATATCTCAAAGGGCGCAGGGATGATGGACTTGACGTTCATGCGGATGCGGTATTTCTGTCCGGCCCACAGGGTAACGCCAGTATCCACGAACAGCTTGGACTTCCACGCTTCGCGGCCTGTGGAAGGTGTTTTCTCGATCACGACCGTGGCCTTGTCTCGGGTCTTTTCCAGGTGCTCGATGTAGCCCGGCTGCGTATCCAGCGTGACGGCGTCTACGTGTCCCGGCGCGAAGGTGACCTCGTCGATCCGCAGATTGCTGATCATGTAGGTGTTCCCTTCGGTTCCGTCTGTCTGACCGGGTCGGAACTGGACGACGAGCTCGCCCGAGCTGTAACCGGGCATGAGGATAGCCGATACCGTTGTTTTCCCGGCGGGCAGGTTCAGCCCATAGAGCCCGCCGTAGGTTTTCTCCGCATTGCCGTCATAGAACACCTCTGCGAACTTCTGGCTGCGCTTCGTGAGCACATCGAAGCTGACGCGGTAGCCCTTCCCTGTTTCGGGGATAAAGCCTGTGCGGAAATAGACCTTGGCACCCCACGGATGCCGCTCCTTCGGCGCCGCATGGATGTTGAAGTTTACAAAGGTATCGTAGCGTTCAAGGGACGTGATGTAGCCATCGCCCGACTCGCTCTTGACATAGCCGATGCTGTCATAGCGGAACCCGGGAATCAGGTTCACCGGGTCGCTGTACGTGACCTCTTGCACCTTGATGCCGCTGACCGTGACCGCAGTGCCGGAGACAGCGTTGCCGAGATTGAACTGCAGGGTCAGCGTGGCGTCGCTCTCCAGTTTGGACTTCTCAAAGACCACGGTCTGCGCCGTGCTCGTCGCCTGCAGCCCGGTGCGGCTCCCGACGGCCGCCTCCGCCGCACCGTTGTTGTAGCAGATCTCGTAATCTGTCGCGGCGCTTGCGCTCACATCGGCGCTGATGCGATAGTTCTTTCCGGCGGTCAGCGCGATCCCGGTCTCCACAAAGAGCTTGATCTTCCAGCCCTCCCTGCCGCTGTCCGGCGCGGTGTTGACCGTCAGCGTTGCCGAGGACGCGGTGTTGGAGATGCTGGCGTTGTAGCTTTCGTGAGCCCAGAAGTTCACCGGCGGGCGGGCGCGCAGCGGGAACTGCATCAGGTTGGGGGCGCCGGCGACGAAGGTATACTGCATCTCCTCGATCTTGACGCCGCTCACCCCAACGCAGTTGTTGACGGCGACGGTGCCCATCTTCACAAGGATCTCCAGTTCCCCGTTTTCGCTCGGGGTAACGGTGTGCGTGACCGTCGTACTGCTGCCATTGATCGTCTCCTGTCCGAAGCCCGTCTCATCGCCGGTGGCCTTGTTCTTATAGCCTACCGGGCAGCCGTTGGCGCCGGTAACGTACATGCTGATTCTGTATGTTTTCCCGCTCTCCAGCGTCACACCTGGCTTGGCATAGAGCTTGATATGCCAGTCGTCCCCGGATCTGTCGACACGTGCGACAGCGGAGCGGCCTTCGGGATCGGGGTCAAAGGCCGCCGAAGCGCCTCCTCCCAGATCCAGATCAAAGGAGTTCTTTATCACATCTCCTTCTCTTGTTTTCGGATAGAAGTATTTGGGAAGCTCCAGCTCGGTATACTCATCGCCAGCCCCGAGCTTGATGATCTGCACATTGCTGATCGTCACGGCCGTATCGGCGGGCTTGTTCCCGATCTTCAGCATGATCTCCATGACGCTGCCCTGTCCTGCGATGTTCTGTGTGACGAGCACGTTGTCACTGTTGAGCCATACTTCGCCGTAGCCGGTTTCATCGCCGGTACCCGTATTCTTAAAGCAGGCCGGGCAGCCGTTTGCATTCGTCACCTGGAAGCTGACCTGATAGTTTTTCCCGCTTTCCAGCGTCACGCCCGGAAAGGCGTAAAACTTGATGTTCCAGTCGGCGCCGGGGGTGATGACGGTGGCCGTTGCGCTGCTGCCGCTGCCGCTCAGGCTCGCATCGGCGCCGCTGTTCGCCTCCAGAAAATAGGAATCCGGATAGGCAAAGTTTCTGGGCATCACATTGACAGCGCCTGTTTTTTCGATCTTGACATCGCTGATTGTGACCTCGGTTTCAGCCGAAAGCTTGCCCAGCTTCAACAGAATCTCCATGACGCTGCCTGCGCCTGCGATGGTCTTCGTGACGGTCTGATCGTCAGAACCGATCACCAGATCGCCGTAGCCCGTTTCATTTCCAGTGTTTGTGTTCTTGAAGCAGACCTGACAGCCCTTTGCATATCGCACACGAAAGCTGACCTTGTAAGAGCTTCCCGACTCCAGTGTAATGCCGGGCTTGACGTAGAACTTGATGTGCCAGTCGTCGGTGCCGGGTGTCGAGACGATCCTGGCCGTCGCGCTGTGGGGGAGGTATTCTTCGTCTTCGTCGCCGCCGCTCAGGATCGCTTCGGCGCCACTGTTTGCCTCCAGGTCAAAATAGTTTTTGATCGTGTTGGCCGGTCCTCTCTCGGGATACTTAAAATCAGCCGATAGCGGAACATTGACAGGCGTAGCGGTACCTTTAAAAACGCCAAGGTCGCTTACGGTAATGGTATTGTCGGCGGCGCTGTTGCCGAGCTGGAAGCACAGCACCAGCTCTCCGCAGCCGGACGCGGGGGCCGTAAACTCTCCGCTGTAGGTACCCGGGCCGCTGGGGTCCCACCTCCCGCCGTACTGTCCGCCGGCGCCGTTCTGATACAGGATCTCAAAAGCACCCAGCTCAGCTGTCGCGGCAACGGTCGCGCTGACGCGGTATCTCTCGCCGGGCTCCGGCGTCATGCCGGTGGCGATGAGAAGCTTGGAGCTCCAGACGCCGCCGCCGCTGCGTGCTGTGGTGACATGCAGCGTGGCCGTCTGGCCCGAGGCCGAGACCTCCTGCGCCATCCCGTCCCAGTGCTCCTCCCAGACATTGCCCACTGTGGAATAGTCGATCGAACCCAGATCCTTGGTGGTGACCGTGACGCTCTCCACGACAAGATCGCTCAGTGTCACGGTATTGCCGGCGGTGCTGTCCGTCTCGCCCAACTGCAGGCGCAGCGTCAGCGGGCCGTGGCTGGCGTCCGGCGTGAGGACGTACTCGACCTCGTCCGTGCCGCCCGCCGTCAGGCTGCGGCCATAAAGCCCGCCGTAGGCCCCTTCGGTATCGCCGTCGAAGAGGGCCTCGTATTTAGCCTGATTACCGGTGGATTTGAGCTTGTATTTGATCCGATAGGTCGTCCCGGCCTCCAGCGTCAGACCTGTCGCGGCGTAGAGCTTCACCTTCCAGACGCCCCGGCCGGATGCGGGAGCCTGCGTGATCGCAAGCGTGGCGCTTGCGGCGCTCTTGTTCAGTTCCACCTCGTATCCATCGTCGTGCATCTCGTAGACGGTTTCCACGCCGAGGAAGTTAAACCCGGTCGTCTCCCACAGCGGGATATTGGTGAAGGACGTCGGCTCCAGCTTTGTCTTGGACGTCACGGTCTTGTCCATCGCAAAGGTGGCGGGCAGGGTACTGGTATAGTGATCCTTGATCCTTTCTATGCGGAGATTGCCGATCTCCACAGTGGACTCCTCGGGCGCCTCGCCGAGAGAGAACTGCAGCACGAGCTCGTCGCCGTCGCCGGTGCCGGTGATCACCGCCTCGCAGGTCGAGGCTTTCCCGGCGACCAGCTTCTGGCCGTACAGGGCGCCGTAGCCCTTTTCCACATCGTCGTTGTTGAACAGGACCTCAAAAGGCATATCCTGATCGCAGCTGATCTCGGCGGTGATCCGATACTGGACGCCCGCCTCCGGGATCATGCCGGTCTTGACGAAGAGCTTGGACTTCCACACGCCGGGCTCCCAGGACGCGGCGAGATAGTTGATGCTGACAGCGTCCTTGCTGCGCGTGAGCACCGGGGCATAGCCCTGGTCGTGCTTTTCGTAGACGCGCGTCTCCTTCTCGAAGTTCACGGGCGAAGGCAGTGCGTCCTCATACTCGACCTGATCGGCGTACTCTTCGACCTCAACGCCGGTAAAGTCGATCGTAAAAGCGGGAAGCATACCGAGCTGCAGATCAAAATAGCTCGTACCGCCCGTGGCGGTATACACGCCAGTCACCTCGTTGTCGCCCGCCTTAATATCGAACTCCTGGAAGTCGCCGAACTTGATCTTGCCGGCCACATTCGAGCGGAAGCGGTAAGTCACGCGATAATCCCTGCCGGAAACGGTGGGATAATTGCTCTCCAGCTTGATATGCCAGGATTCCCCGTCGGTCTTTGTGGCGATGAAGCGGTACACTCCGTCGACGGCCTCGCCGCTGCCGGTGACGCTGCCGCCCTCAAATTTGGCGCGGAACAGGCCGTCCGCCGCCTTCTGCTCCGGCGCGACGGACTCCGCGCCCTTCGCGGTGGGCAGGGGCGGAACGGAAATGCCGTTTTCCAAGACGCTGGCGACAGGCTCGAGCTTGGCTGCGGCCGCGTCTGCAGCCGTTTTCAGCTCATCGGCCACACCGGACAGCATCGAATTGCTACAGCTGGAAAGCAAGAGCATCATGATCAGGATGACGGCAACAAGCTTTCTCTTATGTCTCATGTTGAGTTCCTCCTCGCAGAAAATTGCCGGAACAACAAGGGGCGGCGGCTCTGCCTGCGCGGCGGACAGGCAGGGGGCAGATCAACGGCCGGATACAGCCGGTTCGTTCCTGTCATGGAAATGCACGGGGCGCCGCGCAGCAAAAAGCAACGCGGCGCTTCTGTATGTCCGGGGAAAGCTCAGTATTCCAGGTTCTTTTCGGTCTCCTTGGAGAAGACGTGGGCCACCTCACCGCTGAAGCGGAAGTGAATGGTATCGCCCATCTTGTAGCCGCTGTCCGCGCCCATGGTGGGAACGATGATGATGACGTCGCGCCCCTCGGCGGAGACATGAAGGTGGACAGAGGAGCCCATCATCTCGCTGACGTCGACCTTCGCGGCAACACCCTGATCGCTCAGCTCGGTGTGATCGGGACGGACCCCCAGCGTGATGCTCTGGCTCTGCACGTCGTTGGCCAGCAGGCGGGCTTCTTTCTCGGGGGAGAGCTCGACCTTGATGCCGCCGACCTCGACGAAGTATTTCTTGCCCTCGCGCTTGAGCTCAGCGTCAAAGAAGTTCATGACAGGCATGCCGATGAAGCCGGCCACAAACAGGTTCGCGGGGTGCGTGAAGACCTCCTGGGGTGTTCCGATCTGCTGGATGTAGCCGTCCTTCATGATGACGATGCGGTCGCCCAGGGTCATGGCCTCGGTCTGGTCGTGGGTAACGTACATGAAGGTGGTGTTGATGCGCTCGCGCAGCTTGATGATCTCGGCGCGCATCTCGTTGCGCAGCTTCGCGTCGAGGTTGGACAGAGGCTCGTCCATGAGCATGACCTTCGGATCACGCACGATGGCGCGGCCGATGGCGACGCGCTGGCGCTGGCCGCCGGAGAGTGCCTTGGGCTTGCGCTCGAGATACTGGGTGATATCCAGGATCTCCGCCGCCTCGCGGACCTTCTTGTCGATCA
>JAUNNC010000172.1 GCA_030531585.1 Eubacteriales bacterium
ATGGTCTTTACCGAGGTGCCGGATGTGGTCAACCTCGATTACCGCGAGGCGAAAAACCGCCTGCAGCAGGCGGGCTTCATCGTGGACATCGAGAACGAGACCTCCGCCTCGGTCACCAAGGACTATGTCATCCGCACCAGCCCCAGCGCGGGGGAGCAGATGAGCTCCGGCTCGACCGTGTACGTCACCGTCAGCACCGGCCCGCAGATCACCTACGTCCGCATGCCGAACGTCATCGGCCTGTCCGAGGACGCGGCCATCAGCAAGCTGGAGAGCGCCGGACTGAGCTATGGCGGCTCCGACTGGACGACGAGCGACGTGGACGCCGGGACTGTGATCGGGCAGAGCGCGGACGCCTTTACCGAGGTGGAGGAGCACGCCAAGATCTATCTGAAGGTCTCGTCGGGACCGATGGTGTATTGATGAAGGCAGAAGGGATCATCTTCAAGGCGCTCAGCGGCTTCTACTACGTCGCGGCCGGGGACGCCGTCATCGAATGCAGGGCGCGCGGACGCTTTCGCCTGGACGGGAGCTCCCCGCTCGTGGGAGACCGGGTGCGCTGCAGCCTGGACACGAACGGGAAGGGGAGGATCGACGAGGTGCTGCCCCGGAAGAACTGGTTTGTCCGGCCGGCCGTCGCCAACATCGACACGCTGGTCTTCGTGGCGGCCAACGTCAACCCGGTGACCGACCCGTTTCTGATCGACAGGCTGTCGGTCATCGCGGAGGAGGCCCGCTGCGGTCTCGCCGTCTGCGTCAACAAGACGGATCTCGACCCCGGCGACAGGCTGTTTGAGCGGGTGCGGAAGACGGGCTATCCCGTGGTGCGCACCAGCGCCGAGACCGGCGAGGGGATCGCCGGGCTCCGGAAGCTGCTGCACGGCAAAGTCAGCGCCTTTACCGGGAACTCCGGCGTCGGCAAATCCAGCATCCTCAATATGCTGCTGCCCGGCGCGAACATCCGGACCGGAGAGGTCAGCGAGAAGCTCGGCAGGGGCAGGCATACGACCCGCCATGTGGAGCTCTACGCGCTGGGAGACAGCACCTATATCGCGGACACGCCGGGCTTCGCCTCGCTGGACGTCACGATGACGAACATCATCGAGAAGGAGCAGCTGCAGTACGATTTCATCGAGTTCGAGCCGTATCTCGGACAGTGCCGCTTCCACGACTGCGCCCATCTGAAGGAGCCGGACTGCGCGGTGAGGGCCGCGGTGAGCGCCGGGGCGATCGACGAGAGCCGCTACCGCTCCTACATATGGCTGTATGAATTGAGCGCACAGCACAAATTCTGGGAATATAAAGACGAATAAGAACGCCGCCTCTCACGTAGACTGAAACGAGTTTACATGGGAGGCGGTGTTCTATGCGCAGAGGGCGGCACTGTATGCTGGGCTTCGTGGCGATCTCCGCGGGGCTGATCATCATCCTGTCCCTGGTCTTGCCCTCGGCCTTCTGGTGGTTTATCCTGGCTGTGCTTCTGATCGGGTTCGGGATCTGGTATATCCGCTGCTGCTGATCGGGGAAAGGAGAGGGGTATGAGAATCCTAGTCATTAAGATGCCGCGCTTTCTGGCCAGACTGCTGGCGCGGTGGAGAGAATGGGAATAGGCACGGGGGAAGCGGAATAAGCTGTACGGGACGAGACGGGAGACCTGTCCCGTCCCGAGAGATCTCCATCTGCCGCTTGTGGGGGTCGACTGAGAATCCGAGCGGCAGACAGGAGAGCGCAATGGAAATCGGATTTGAAAAGAGCTTCGAGTCTCGCTTTCGGGAGAGCGCGAGAATCGTCAAGAGGATCCAGGAGAGCGCGGAGAGCGTGGTCCCGGATACGGATGCGGATATCGGAAAAATCGCGGCGGTGCAGAGCGCGGTGCTGCTCAAGAGCAAGGACCTGAGCGGGCGCGGCGTTCTCATCACCGGAGAGGCGCGTGCCTGCGTGCTCTGTATCGACGAGAGCCGGGAGCATATCTCCTGTGTCCGCCTGGCAAAGCCGTTCTCCGCGGAGTTTGAGATCGCTGAGCTGACGGGCGAGGAGCAGACGCAGCTCTCGCTCGCCGTGGCGGCGACGGATGCGCGGCTGTTGAATCCGCGCAAGGTTTCGGTGACCTTCGAGCTGGCGGCGGAGCTGAGCTGCTATGTGCCGGAGAGCGTCGCCGTCGAGACGGCGCTGCCCGGCGAGAGCTGCCGCGGCCTGCATGTGCGCTGCGCGGAGACGGAGCTGACGCTCCCCAACGCGGTGTGTGAGAAGAGCTTCGTGCTCAGCGAGCAGTTCCCGCTTCCGGCGGGTTCGGTCAAGCCGGAGCGCCTGATCTGCGAGCAGACGGAGCTGCGCGCGGACGACTGCCAGCTGATCGGAAGCAAGGCCGTCGTCAAGGGGAGAGCGCTGATCCGCGCAGCCTGGCTGGGAGAGGACGGGAGCGGGCCGGTCCAGGCGAGCTTTTCCGCACCGTTTTCCCAGATCATCGACATCGGGGCGGAGACCATGGACCTGTGTACGGTACGGCCGCAGGTCACGGGGGCTTACTACGATCTTGTCGACAGCATCAGCGGGGAGAAGGTGCTCGACGCGGAGGTGCATGTCCTGCTCCAGCTCGTCAGCCGCAGCCGGATCCGGGTCCGCACCGTCTCGGACGCCTACAGCAACCTGACGCCGATCGCGCTGCAGACGGAGACGCTGCACTACGACGGCGCGGACCAGAGACGCACGCTGCGCATCAGCGCCGCGGAAAGCGTCGATCTGACGGAGGACTGCGCGGATGTGAGGTGCGTGTTCCCGACGCTCTCCCGCTGCGCGCTCGAGGGGGAAACGCTGAGCGCCGCGGCCAATCTCGACATCCTCTACTGCACCGGGAGCGGCGAGCTCTCCGCCGTCCGCCGTACCCTCATGCTCGAAGGGGAGTGCGGACCGGGAAAGGCGCGGCTGCTCACGGCCGGTCTCGCCGAGACGGATCTGCGGCCCGCGGGAAAGACCATGGAGGCGCGCATGACCATGGAGGCCGAGCTGCTTTACGAGACCGAAACGGAAATCAGCAGCATCGCAGCCGTCACGCTCGACGAGGAGCAGGCCTTTGATCTCAGCCGCTTCCCCTCGCTGACCATGGTACGGCGGGAAGGCGAGTGCCTGTGGGAGATCGCCAAACGCTATCACTCCAGCGTGGAGGCCATCGAAGCCCTCGACGGGGGAGAACAGGAGAGCCGGGGGATGCTGCTTGTCCCGAAATCGGTATAGCGAAGGAAATGGAATTCGCTCTTGTCAGCATCGGACGGATATGATAAAATACACTGGCTGATTTCTTTCCAACCAGAAGTTACACATAAGAGGAGTTGTTATCATGTCCGGACATTCCAAGTGGCACAATATACAGAAAACCAAGGGCGCGGCCGACGCCAAGCGCGCGCAGGCCTTTACCAAGATCGCGCGTGAGATGATCGTCGCGGTCAAGGAGGGCGGCGGCGGTGATCCCCGCAGCAATTCCAAGCTCGCGGCCGTGATCGCCAAGGCCAAGGCCGCCAATATGCCCAATGACAATATCAAGCGTACCATCGACAAGGCGCTCGGCGCGGGCAATACCGAGAACTACGAAAAGATCACCTACGAAGGCTACGGCCCCCAGGGCGTCGCCGTCATCGTGGAGACCATGACCGACAACCGCAACCGCACCGCCGGCGAGATGCGCCACTACTTCGACAAGTACGGCGGGAACATGGGCGCCGCCAACTGCGTGTCCTGGTCCTTCGACCGCAAGGGCGTGATCGTCATCGACAACGAGGACGAGGAGCTCGACGAGGACACGGTCATGATGGACGCGCTGGACGCGGGCGCCGCCGATTTCGAGAACGAGGGCGACGAGACCATGACCGTCTATACCTCCGAGGACGACGTCGCGGCCGTGGCCGACGCCCTGACCGCCAAGGGCTACAAGCTGCTCTCCGCCCAGGTGGAGATGCTGCCCCAGAACGGCTACATCAAGCTCACCAACGAGGACGACATCAAGAACATGCAGAAGATGCTCGACATGTTCGAGGACA
>JAUNNC010000022.1 GCA_030531585.1 Eubacteriales bacterium
CGAAACGGAGGCTACGACAAATACCGATTAAATACATACCTTTCATCCCGGAGCCGATCGAGGGGCAGGCTGTGCTGGGAAACTTCAACCGGATATTGAAATACAAGGGCGCGGCTGATGTTTCCATGGTCTTGCAGCGGGGTATGCCTCTGTATGAGATGGAGAAGCAGGAGACTGTGGGCGACAATACCGATGGAAACATGGTCATCCGGGGTGAGTGCGTCTCCGCCTGCGCTTATCTCAAGGAGCAGGGCATCCGGGTCGATCTGGTTTATATCGACCCTCCCTTTGCCAGCGGGGCCGACTATGCCAAGCAGGTCTATATCCGCCGGAATCCCAAGGTTGCGGAAGCCATCGCCCAGGCCGAGCAGGAGCTGGACATCGACGAGCTCAAAGCCTTTGAGGAAAAGATGTACGGCGACGTCTGGGATAAGGAGAAGTATCTCAACTGGATGTATGAAAACCTCATGGCGATCAAGAGCGTCATGAGCGAAACGGCTTCGATCTATGTGCATTTGGATTGGCACGTCGGCCATTATGTCAAGATTCTTCTCGATGAAATATTTGGTGAAGAGAACTTCGTAAATGAAATAACCTGGAAACGAGCAACATCTGGAAGTGCAAAAGCGCGTGCTAAACGCTATGGAGCGGATCATGACACAATATACTTTTATCGGAAGTCAGACGAATACTTTTTCAAGCAGGTGTATACACCGTATCCAAAAGAAGAGATAGAGAAGCGGTTTACAAATTCAGATGAACGCGGCAGATATAAAGATGCCGAACTTGCAACATATTCACAAGAAACATTTGAGCGTCTACAAGCCGAAAACCGACTCATTATTACGAGCGGCGGCAAATATAGATACAAGATTTATTTGGACGAAATAGAAGGCGTTTTAGTTGATAGCGTCTGGACAGATATTCCGATAGTCAATTCTCAAGCAGCAGACAGATATGACTATGCCACCCAAAAGCCAGAAGCACTTCTCGAACGCATCATCAAAGCGTCTTCCGACGAAGATATGTTGGTTGCTGACTTCTTCGGCGGCAGCGGAGTGACAGCGGCTGTTGCCTCCAAGCTGGGGCGGCGCTTCATCCACTGTGACATTGGCCTCAATTCCATTCAGACCACCCGTGACCGGCTGAAAGCTGACGGCGCAGCCTTTGACGTGCTGGAGATCAAGGACGGCGTTCAGCTCTTCCGCAATCCCGTACAGACCATGGACAAGATCAAAGCCCTCATTCCCGGTTTGAAGAATGAGGACTCTCTGGATTCCTTCTGGGAGGGCGCGATCTCCGACAGCAAGCTGGGCATGGTGCCGGTCTATGTGCCGAATCTGATGGACAGCTCCTCCAAGCTGCTGGACGAGGTCACCATGAACCGCATCCTCCACCAGGCTATCCCGGAGCTGGACGGCAGCGTGAAGAAGGTCATCGTCTATTATATCGACATCACCAGCGAGGACGAGATCCGGAAGTTCATCAAAGACGACGACAGCACAACGGTGGAGATCGAGCTGCGCGACCTGAAAGCGGTGCTGGATGATGTGATCATCGGGGACTATGCAGAGTTCCACACCGATGAGGTTCACGAGGATCTGTTCGGCGGCTGGCGCCTCACGGTGGACAGGTTCCTCAGCGACCGGGTCATGACCAAAATCCATGAGTACAACGAGAAGGCCCTGCTCAACGCCGGGCGCAAGGGCTTCAAGCCCATTGAGATCAGCGACGAGGGTTTGGAGCTGATCGAGTTTCTGAGCCTTGACTGCACCGCCGCCGCGGGCGAATGGCACTCTGACAGCGAGATCAAGATCGACAAGCTGGGCTATATGACCGTAAACGGCGTGAAAACGAAAGACTTCTGGAAGGGCCGGATCGACAGCGACAAGCGCCCCCTGCGCCTGAAGATACGCAATATCTGCGGTGATGAAACCGTGTGGGATGCCAATCAAATCTAGTTGGGTGTGATTGGACATCGACCGGTGCCATGCAGACAGAAAGCATTCAGCTGTGAGGGGTACCCTGTGATAAAGCCCCGCTGTCAGGAGAGAAGGAATCCTTATGCTCATCAATCTCGGCAATCGGGTCGTCAACAATTATCTGATCTCCTCGGAGGTCGGCTGCATCCTGATCGACACCGGGTACGACGGGAGCTTTCCGCGCTTTCGCTTTTCCGCAATATGATCCGCGATTAAAACCCTGCGAGAAACGCATTCCTGTGCTGGACGAAGCTGAGAATATATGTTACAATAATAACAAGCGCGAAAACTGCCAAAAAAAACAGAAAGGAAAACGAGACATGAAAGCAGTCATCGCAATCGACTCCCTCAAGGGAAGCCTCAGTTCCCTCCAGGCCGGCGATGCCATCCGCGAAGGCATCCTGCGCGTCTTTCACGACGCAGTGGTGCAGGTGCGTCCTTTGGCCGACGGCGGCGAGGGCACGGTGGAAGCCCTGACCATCGGCATGGGCGGCGAGCTCCAGACCGTCTGCGTCACCGGCCCGCTGGGCGAGAAGGCGGAGGCGCAGTATGGCATTCTGGGCGACGGCCGGACCGCGATCGTGGAGATGTCCGCCGCGGCAGGCATCACCATGGTCCCCGACGAGAAGCGCAATCCGCTCTACACCACCACCTACGGCGTGGGCGAGATGATCCGCGACGCGATCGGAAAGGGCTGCCGCCGCTTCATCGTGGGCATCGGCGGGAGCGCCACCAACGACGGCGGCGTCGGTATGCTGCAGGCGCTGGGCTACGGGATGCTGGACGCCGAGGGCAGGCAGATCCCCTTCGGCGCGCAGGGCCTGGAAAAGCTCGTCAAGATCTCGGATGCGGAGGTGCTGCCGGAGCTGAAGGACTGCAGTTTCAAAATCGCCTGCGACGTGACCAACCCCCTCTGCGGCGAGAAAGGCTGCAGCGCGATCTACGGCCCGCAGAAGGGCGCGACGCCCTCCATGATCCTGCAGATGGACAAGTGGCTCGCCGATTACGCAAAGCTGGCCGCCGCGTACAACGCCAAGGCAGACAGCGAATACCCCGGTACGGGCGCGGCGGGCGGCATGGGCTTCGCCTTCCTCAGCTTCACCAACGCCGTTCTGGAGTCCGGCATCCGCATCGTCCTTGAGGAGACACGGCTGGAGGACTATGTGAAGGACGCCGACATCGTCGTCACCGGCGAGGGCCGTCTGGACGGACAGACGGTCATGGGCAAGGCGCCCAGCGGCGTGGCGGATATCGCCAAGAAGTACGGAAAGCCCGTCGTGGCCTTCGCCGGCTGCGTGACACCGGACGCCATCGCCTGCAACGAGCACGGCATCGACGCATTCTTCCCCATCCTGCGCGGGGTCGTCACCCTGCAGGAGGCCATGGACGGCGCAAACGCCCGCAAGAATATGGCCGACACGGTCGAGCAGGTTTTCCGCCTGCTGACGATCCGCATCTGAGCGGCAGATGCATCATTGAGAGAAAAGGAGAAACAACATGGCTACGTTTTCCACCCTCGGCGCCCTGATCGGGCTTGCCGTCGCAATCGTCCTCATCATTCGCAAGGTCGCTCCCGCGTACTGCCTGATCCTCGGCGCGCTGATCGGCGGCCTGGTCGGAGGCGGCGGGCTCGCCGCTACGGTCAGCACCATGATCAGCGGCGCGAGCTCCATGATGACCTCCGTTCTGCGCATCCTTACCAGCGGCATCCTGGCCGGCGCCCTCATCAAGACAGGCTCCGCCCAGAAGATCGCCGAGACCATCGTCGAAAAGCTCGGTGAAAAGCGCGCGCTGATCGCCATCGCCATCGCTACCATGATCATCTGCGCGGTCGGCGTGTTCATCGACATCTCCGTCATCACCGTCGCCCCGATCGCCCTCGCCATCGGCGAGAAGGCCGGGCTCAACAAGAGCAGCGTGCTGCTGGCCATGATCGGCGGCGGCAAGGCGGGCAACATCATCTCCCCGAACCCCAACACCATCGCCGTGTCCGAGGCCTTCGAGCAGCCGCTCACCTCCGTCATGATGAAGAACGCCATCCCCGCGCTCTTTGCCCTCGTCGTCACCATCGTGCTCGCAAGCCTCCTGTCCCGGAAGGAGGACGAGCGCATCACCGCGGCCGATCTGGAGAACACCGACAGCCGGAAGCTCCCCGGCTTCGGACCCGCGATCCTCGGCCCGGTGGTCGTGATCATCCTGCTGGCCCTGCGCCCCATCTGCGGCGTGAACGTCGATCCCCTGATCGCCCTGCCCCTCGGCGGCATCGTGTGCGTGCTCGTCACCGGCCACGCAAAAAGCCTCGTCCCCTTCACCGAGTTCGGCCTGTCCAAGGTCGTGGGCGTGTCCATCCTGCTGATCGGCACCGGCACCATTGCGGGCATCATCAAAGCCTCCGCGCTGCAGACCGATGTGACGAATCTTCTCGAAGCCATGCACATGCCCGCCTTCATCCTTGCGCCGCTCTCCGGCGTGCTGATGGCCGCCGCCACCGCCTCCACCACCGCGGGCTCCACGGTCGCGGCGCAGACCTTCTCTCCGGCGCTGCTCTCCGCCGGCGTCCCCGGCCTTGCCGCCGCAGCGATGATCCACGCCGGCGCGACCGTGCTCGACTCTCTGCCTCACGGCTCCTTCTTCCACGCCACCGGCGGCGCTGTCGGTATGGGCATCTCCCGCCGCATGAAGCTCATTCCCTATGAGGCCGTCGTCGGCCTGACCAGCACCGTGGTCGCGGTCGTGATCTATCTGATCGCCGGCTGACATGCGCTCCGGCGCATGAGTGAGGGCGGCTTCACCGCCGGGACCCAAGCTTTCCATGACAGGATCCACTGATCTTGAGATCAGTGGATCCTGTCGCGTATTGAGAGAAGCTGTCCCGGACAGGCTGTTGCTGCGGTTCCCGTCAGATGCTTTGTTTTTGTCGGAGATGCATCGTGCCATGCGCGATAGCTTCCCGAAGACCGACGAATGTGATATAATACCCTCACAAGCCCCAACGGTACGGGTACTCGTGCCCGCGCGCTGTTGAGCGGCAGCGACAGGCTGGGATGCGCGCGGCGGCAGACCGGGGAAGAAAAATAAGCAGGCGGCCGCACGGCACTTTTTCCCGCGCAAAAACAGGGGAGCGATCAGAGACCTCCGGAGGTGACCGGGATATGGAGGACAGAAACAGGGAGATGGCCCGCCGCGTTGCGCAGGCCGTGGCGCGCGAGGGCGGCCGCACCTATTATGTGGGCGGCTTCGTCCGGGACCAGATCCTGGGCCGCGACAACAAGGACATCGACATCGAGGTGCACGGCGTCCCGGTGCAGACGCTGGAAAGCATTCTGGACAGCCTCGGCGAGCGCCTGTCCATGGGCGCGGACTTCGGGATCATGGGGCTGCGGCACTATGAATTGGACATCGCCATGCCGCGCTCCGAGACGGCAACCGGCCGCGGGCACAGAGACTTTGCGGTCCTTGTCGATCCCTTCATCGGCGAGGAGAAGGCCGCGCGGCGCCGGGATTTCACGGTGAACGCCCTGATGCGGGACGTGCTGACCGGGGAGATCCTGGACTTTTTCGGCGGCCGGGAGGATATGAAGCGGGGGATTATCCGCCACGTAGACGACGGAAGCTTTGCGGAGGACCCGCTGCGGGCGCTCCGGGCCGCCCAGTTTGCCGCGCGCTTCGGCTTCACGGTCGCGCCCGAGACCGTCTCGCTCTCGGCGGCGATGGAGCTCGCGGCGCTGCCGGGCGAGCGCGTGCTGGGCGAGCTGGAGAAGGCGCTGGTGAAGGCGGATAAGCCGTCGATCTTCTTTGAAGAGCTGCGGCGGATGCGCCAGCTGCACGACTGGTTCCCGGAGGCGGAGGCGCTGATCGGCCTGCGGCAGAACCCGGCGTATCACCCGGAGGGCGACGTCTGGACACACACCATGCAGGTGCTCGATGAGGCGGCGGCGCTTCGTTCCGCGGCCGGTGAGCCGCTGCGGTTCATGCTGTCCGCACTCTGCCATGATATGGGGAAGGCCGTCACGACGGAGGAATCGGGCGGCGCTGTCCACGCCTATGAGCACGAGAAGAAGGGACTCGTCGAGGTGAAGCGCTTCCTGCGCCGTCTGACGAGAGAGACAAAGCTGACCGCCTATGTGCTGAACATGACGGAGCTTCACATGAAGCCGAACATGCTGGCCGGAAACGGCGCGCAGATCAAAAGCTATATGCGGATGTACGACCGCTCCGTGTGCCCGGAGGACCTGCTCCTGCTCGCCAGGGCGGATCATCTGGGGCGTGTCGGCCCGGGGAGCGACAGGGAGGCCCTGCTCTCCTCGTACGCGGAAACGGAACACCGTCTGCAGGAGATGCTCGCGCTGTACCGCGCTCGGATGAGCGAGCCGTATCTCATGGGCCGCGACCTGGTTGACGCCGGTCTCGAACCGGGGCCGTCTTTTACCGAGGCGCTGGCCTTTGCCCACAAGCTGCGTCTGGCCGGCAGGCCGAAGGAGGAGCAGCTCAGACAAGCGGTTTCATTCATCCGCAAGCGAGGCAGAAAGGGGATCTGACTGAAGCGAGATCACCTCTTCCCGCCGGCCTGCTTTTGTGATATAGTGCTGTTTGAAAAGACGCCCCGCCCCCGCGGGCGGACAGGAGAGAGGGAAGAGCGGATATGGATTTCACGATCAGACCGTACAGACGCGGCGAGGAAGAGTATGTTGCCCGGCTCCACGAGAGGCTGTATTCGGAGGAATACGGCTGGGGCCCGGAATTCGTCAGATATGCCGTCGAGATCCCCCGGCATTTTGCCGGGAAGGAGCGAAACGACAGGGAAGAGCTGTTTATCGCGGAACAGGGCGGCCGCCCCGTGGGGAGCATGATGCTCTGCGCGACGGAGGATCCGGACGTCGGCCAGCTCCGGGTCTTCGCGGTGGAGAAGGACTGCCGCCGTCAGGGGATCGGCGCGGCTCTGCTGCAGGCTGCGCTGGAGAAGGCGAAAAGCGCCGGCTACACGAAGCTGATCCTCTGGACGGCCGACGCCGTCACCGACGCCCTGCGCAAATATGAGACGCTGGGCTTCCGCGTCATGGAGACAAAGGAAAACCGATCCTGGCGTCCCGACGGCGAGGCGGTCATCGAGATCAAGATGGAGAAGGAACTCGTCTGAGCCGGCGGCTGCGCCGCATAACAGAGATACAGAAGAGGGAAAGATATGGATTCACTTTGGCTGCTGGTGGGAATCACGGCCCTCGCCGGGGTCGGCGGGACGGGAATGGGCGGCGTGGTCGCCTGCCTGTTCCGAAAGGATTCGAACAAGACCGTCAGCCTCCTGCTGTCCTTCGCCGCCGGCGTCATGACCGCCGTAGTCTGCTTCGATCTGCTGACCGAGGCGCTGCACGCGGACGGAGAGGCCGCCGCGGTCTGGCCGGTGGCGTTCGGGGTGAGCGTCGGGTTCGTGGTCATCGCCCTGCTCAACGCGTGGATCGACAAGACGACCAACCACGAGGTGGCGCACATCGACGAAAACCATCCGCGGACCGCGGACTCGCTGGAGGAGCTGACCCACGCCAACCATCTGCAGGAGCATCTGACCGGCCGCCAGCCCCGCAGCGGGCTGTTCCTGGCCGGACTCGTGATGGCGGCGGCCATCGCGCTGCACAATGTGCCCGAGGGCATGGTGATCGGCGCGTCCTTCGCCGCGACGGCGGATCAGATCCTCACCAACCGGGGCGGGCTGGTCATGGCCGTCGTCATCGGCCTGCACAACATCCCCGAGGGCATGGCCGTGGCGGTGCCGCTGATTTCGGGCGGCATGGGCAAGCTGCGCTCCGTGGGGGTGACGGCCCTGTCCGGCGCGCCCACCATCCTCGGGGCCGTGCTGGGCTTTCTCATCGGCGCCATCAGTCCGACCGCGCTGGTGATCTCCCTGAGCTTTGCCTCCGGGGCCATGCTGTACGTGGTCTTCGGCGAGCTGCTCCCGGAGTCCATCCTGATGTGGAAATCCAAGCTGCCCGCGGCGCTGGCGGTGCTGGGGATGCTGACGGGCCTGATCATCATTTATCTGTAACAAAAGGGGAGGACAAGGGCATGACGAACACGCATTTCCTGGAGACGGAATGCCTGCGCATCGGGATCGCCGACGCCGGGGCGGAGCTTGTCAGCGTGAGAGACAGGGACAGCGGGGCCGAGCGGATCTGGACCGCCGATCCGGCCGTCTGGAACCGGCATGCGCCGATTCTCTTCCCCTTTGTCGGGCGGGTGACGGACGGGAAATACCGCGCGCTCGGCCGGGAGTACTCCATGAAGACGCAGCACGGCTTCGCCCGCGATCTGGACTTCCGCTGTACGGAGGCAAGCGCGGACGCGGTGGAGCACCGCCTCTGTTCCTCGGAACGCACGCGCGCGCTCTATCCCTGGGACTTCTGCCTGACGGTGCGGCACAGCGTGGACGCGGCGCGGCCGCGGGTGCTGCGCGTTGAATGGACGGTCGAGAACGCCGGCGAAGGGACCATGCTCTATTCGATCGGCGCACACCCGGGCTTCCTGCCGCCGGAGGGCGCGGGGAAGGAGGACTGCTCCCTCGTGTTCCCGGGGAAGGAGACGCTGGAGTATTATCCGGTCAACGCGGCGGGCTTTGCCCTGCCGGAGCAGGCGCGCACGCTCCCGCTGACAGACGGCGCCGCGCGGTATCGGGCGGACATCCCTGATACCTGGATTTTCGACGGGCAGGGGATCGACGAGGTCTCGATCGCCGCGCCCGACGGGCGCCCCTGGGTCACGCTGCGCTGCCCGGGCTTCCCCTTCCTCGCGGTCTGGGCCAATCCGAAGGGCCCCTTTATCTGCCTGGAGCCCTGGTTCGGCCGGACGGACGAGGCGGGCTTTGCGGGCACACTCGAGGAGAAGAAGGGCATGGAGCGCCTCGGGAGAGGCGAACAGCGCGCTTACGCTTACGAGATCGAATTTCACCGCTGAGCGCAGCGCAATACATCATGCGATAATTGTAGGGAAGGGGGAGATAAGGCCGTGAAAATCATCTATTTCGATATCTGCGCCATCCCCCTGTTCCTGATGATCCTGTTCGTCTGCCAATCGCGCCGGATGACCCGGGGGAATGCGAACCAGCTGTTCATCACGCTGGTGCTGCTGTCGCTCTTCAGCGCCCTGGCGGATCTCGGCATGGAGATCGCCGACAATGCGGCGCCGCTGTCCGAGGCGGGACGCCTCGCGTGCGGCGTGTGCACCTACGTCTACCTGACCCTGCGCAACGCCACCAACGCGGTTCTGCTGCTGTTTCTGCTGGAGTTGACGAAGACGACCTTCGAGACCGTCAGCGAGATCGTGCTGGAGAATATCGCCGAGCTGGTCCGGATGGGCTACAGCTTCGCGCTGGACGATTACGGCACCGGCTATTCCAGCATTCAGCGGGTCACCCGTCTCCCGCTGAGGCTCGTCAAGATCGACAAGAGCATGCTCGACGAGAGCTCCACGGACAACGGACGGAAGATCCTGGAGCACACGGTACACATGCTGCAGAGCATCGGCAAGAAGCTCGTCGCCGAGGGTGCGGAGACGCGCGAGGCGGTCGACATGCTCCGGGACATGAACTGCGACTATATCCAGGGGTATTATTACTCCCGGCCCCTGCCCGCGGACGAGTTTGTCCGATTTCTGAAAGAGCACGGCGGCACAGACGCCTGAATCCTCCCGACAGGAGATCGTATGAGACACAGAAGCGAAAAGAAAACCACAGCCAGAGACATGACCAGCGGCCCGATCCTGCGGCATCTGGTCCTCTTTGCGCTGCCGCTGATGCTCGGCAACGTGTTCCAGATGCTGTACAATACGGTCGACTCGATCATTGTCGGCAACTTCGTCAGCAAGCAGGCGCTCGCGGCGGTCGGCTCCACCACGCCCATCGTAAACATGATGGTCTTCTTCTTCAACGGCTTCTCCGTCGGCGCGGGGGTCGTCATCGGCCGCAGCTTCGGCGCGCGCGACATGAAAAAGCTGCACACCGCCGTGCAGACCACCATGGCCGCCACCTTCGTGATCAGCCTGCTGTTCACGGTGCTGGGCGTCGCAGGGGTGCGGCCCCTGCTCCGGCTCATGAACACGCCCGGGGACGTCTTCGAGGACGCGGTGCTGTATCTGCGCATCTACATCGGCGGCATCTCCGGCCTGCTCGTCTACAACATGGGCAGCGGCGTGCTGCGCGCGGTCGGGGACTCCACGCGCCCGCTGTATTTCCTGATCCTCACGAGCCTTTTAAACATCGTGCTGGACCTCTTTTTCGTGCTGGTGCTCAAGATGGGCGTCGCGGGCGTCGCCGTCGCGACCATCCTCTCGCAGTTCATCTCCGCGGCGCTGGTCCTGCTGCTGCTGACCCGCACGAAGGACATCTACCGTATGCAGTGGAGCGAGCTGCGCATCGACTTTCCGACCCTGCGGAAGATCTTCTCCGTCGGCATGCCCGCCGCGCTGCAGTCGATCCTGACCGCCTTCTCGAACGTGTTCGTGCAGGGCTACATCAACTTCTTCGGCTCGGACGTGATGGCGGGCTGGGGCAGCTACAACAAGCTGGACCAGTTCATCCTGCTGCCCATGCAGAGCGTAGCGATGGCGGCCACCACCTTCGTCAGCCAGAACAGCGGCGCGGGGGACGAACGGCGCAGCCATCGCGGCACGATCACGGCGATCATCATGACCTGCTCTGTCATGGGCCTGATCGCCGCGGTGCTGTTCATCTGGGCGCCCGGGGCGGTGCGGCTGTTTTCTCCCGACGCGGACGTGATCCGCTACGGCGTGATGTTCATCCGCACCAATGTGTTCTTCCTGCTGTTCAACTGCGTCAACCATGTGCTGGCGGGCTCCCTGCGCGGACGCGGGGATTCGCGCGGGCCGATGGTCATCATGCTCACGTCCTTTGTGGCGATCCGCCAGTGCTATCTGTACCTGATGACGCACTTCGTTGCGAACACGCCGCGCATCGTCGGCTTCGGCTACCCGGTGGGCTGGTTCAGCTGCTGCGTGATCCTGAGTATCTACGCATGGGCTCAAAACCGCCGGCGCCTCGACCCGAAGCTGCTTCGGGAAGAGGCGGAGACGCCGCGGGCGGAGGTGTCGGAGATCCCGGAGGAGGAGTAAGGACCGGCAGAGCGCCCCGCACGCTGCATCCCTCGCGCGGGAAACACGGGAGGAGAACGACATGAGACCCTATATCCGCAAGGTACAGTATTACGAGACGGACAAGATGGGCGTGACGCACCACGCCAACTACATCCACTGGATGGAGGAGGCGCGGATCGACTTCATGGAGCAGCTCGGGTTTCCGTACGAGCGCATGGAGGCCGAGGGCGTGTATTCGCCCGTCCGCGCCCTCAAATGCGAGTACCGGCGCCCCTGCAGCTTCGGCGATACCGTGACGGTGTGCGTCTCGGCCGAGGAGCTTCGCGGTGCCAAGCTGACGATACGCTACGAGATGCGAAACGCCGGGGGGGAGCTCCTGTGCACGGCGTGCTCGGAGCACGCCTTTTTGAGCCGCGAGGGCCGCATCGTGCGCATGAAGCGGGAGATGCCCGCATTCTGCGCGGCGCTCGAGCGCGCGGCGAAAGAGGGGGCGGACGGATGACGGACCGGCGCTATGTCGTCTTCGACGTGGAGACGCCCAACCGCTACAACAGCCGCATGAGCGCCATCGGCGTCAGCGTCGTCGAGGGCGGGAAAATCGTCCGGGACTTCTACTCCCTCGTCGATCCCGAGCAGCCCTTCGACTGGTTCAACAGCGTACTGACGGGCATCAACGAGGAGACCGTCTTCGACGCGCCGAGCTTCCCGGAGCTCTGGGGGGAGCTCGAGCCCATCCTCTCGTCGGGCATCCTTGTGGCGCACAACGCCTCCTTCGACCTCGGCGTGCTGCGCAAGTGTCTGGCGGGCTATGAGATCGAATGGAAGCCGACGGTCAAGGGCATCTGTACGGTCGTGATGGGCCGGAGCCTGCTGCCGGGGATCAGCCACAAGCTCAACGACCTGTGCGACTACTACGGCATTTGCCTCAACCACCACCGGGCGGACAGCGACAGCCGCGCCTGCGCCGAGATCCTGCTGCGCTACATCGAGGGCGGCGCCGACCCGGACAACTTCATACGGACCTACAGGATGGACTGAAAAACAGGGGACCGATCAGATCGGCCCCCTGTTTTTCACAGATATGGGGATTATTCCTTGACAAGCGCCTCAAAGACGGGCAGGCTGCGCAGGATCATGTCCTTCGACACGCAGGTGCTGATGCGGAAATACGCCGGGCAGCCGAAGTCCGCGCCGGGCACGATCAGCAGATTCTTCTCCTTCGCGCGGTCCGAGAAGGCCTGGGCGTCGCCGCCCGGAGCCTTGACGAACATGTAGAACGCGCCGCAGGGCTTGACGCACTCGTAGCCGTAGGAGCTCAGCGCGTCATAGAGAATGCTGCGGTTCTCGTCATAGGCGTCGACATTCGGACGCGAGGCCGTGCACAGCGCCACCACGCGCTGCTGCAGCGAGGGCGCGCAGACATGGCCCATGGCCCGCGCGGCCCCGGCGACCGCCGCGAACAGATCGGCGCTCTCGGCCGCGGCGTCGGGCACGCAGACGTAGCCGATACGCTCACCGGGCAGGGAAAGGGACTTGGAGTAGGAGTAGCACACGACGGTGTTCGGATAGATCGTCGGGATAAACGGGACCTCGAGCCCGTCATAGACCAGCTCCCGGTACGGCTCGTCCGCAATAAGGTAGATCGCGTGGCCGATCTCCGCCCCCTTGCGCTCGAGCAGCGCGGCGAGCTTCGTCAGCGTCTCGCGGCTGTAGACCACGCCGGAGGGGTTGTTGGGGGAGTTGACGATGACGGCCTGAGTGTGGGACGTGATGTGCGCCTCCAGAGCCTCCAGGTTGACCTGAAAAGCCGTATAGTCCGCCGGGACCTCCACAAAGCGCGCCCCGCTGGCCTCGGTAAAGGGACGGTACTCCGGGAAATACGGCGCAAGGCCGATGATCTCGGCGTCCGGCACGGCCAGCGCCTTGATCACGGACAGCAGCGCCGGGGCCGCGCCGCAGGTGAAGAAGATGTTTTCGGGCCGGATGGCGGTGCCGAAGCGCTCGTTAAGCTCGTCGGCGACGGCCTTTCTGGCATCGTACGCGCCGGGGGCGGGCGTATAGCTGTGGACCGCAAGAGAGTCCATTTCCCGGATCACGCGGATGAAGGTCTCGTTGACCTCCGGGGGAGCGGGGATAGAGGGATTGCCCAGGGAATAGTCATACACGTTTTCCTTGCCGACCACCTGGGCCTGCCGGAGCCCGTACTCAAACAGCTCCCGGATGCAGGAGCGCTTCTTCCCCAGATCCAGCATCGTTTGATTGAACATGATAATCCTCCTAGTACTGACAGAATGGTTTGGCGTTGCGCGAAACAGCGCCGGGTTATTTCCAGATCTTCTGCTTCTCGGCCGCGTGGATCAGTTCCTCCCGGAAATCCGGGTGCGCGATGGAGACCAGCTTCTGCGCGCGCTCCCAGGTGCTGCAGCCGGCGAGGTTGACCGCGCCGTATTCCGTCACGATCCAGAAGGCCTGGGTGCGCGGGTCGGTCACAATGCCGCCGGTGGGCTCGGGCAGGATGCGGGAGTGGCGGACGCCGGCCTTGTCCACAAAGGAGGAGGTCATGCAGATGAAGGCCTTGCCCCCCTTCGACTGGGCCGCCCCCGTCAGGAAATCGAGCTGACCGCCGGTGCCGCTGATCTGGCGCAGACCCGCGGTCTCGGCGTAGGTCTGACCGTAGAGGTCGACGGCGATGCAGTTGTTGATGGAGATCATATTGTCGTTTTTGGCGATGACGGCGGGATCGTTGAGGAAGTAGAGCGGCTCGACAATGACCCCGGGGTTCTGATCGACCCAGTCGTACAGCTCCTGGGAACCGAAGATCATGCCCGTCGCGCCCTTGCCGCGCTGGAAGCTCTTGCGGCGGTTGGTGAGCTTGCCGGCCTGAAACAGCCGGTAGTAGGCGTCGCCGCAGAGCTCCGTATGCATGCCCAGATCCTTCACGTCGGATTCGGCCAGCATGGCGCCGACGACGTTCGGCATCGAGCCGATCCCGAGCTGCAGCGTCGACCCGCTCTGAATATGCGGGATCAGCAGCTCGGCAATGGCCTTGTCCTCCGGGGTGGGCGGCAGGATCGGGAACTGCGGCAGAGGCGGATGCTCGCCCTCGACGACGCAGTCGACCTCGGAGATATGGATGCTCTCGTCAAAGCCGCCGTACACGCGCGGCAGACGCTCATTGACCTCCAGAATGATGATATCGGCCGACTTCAGGATCCCGAGACCCACGCCCGTGGCACAGGAGAGATTGAAGTACCCGTGCTTGTCCATGGGCGTGACGCTCATCATCGCCACGTTGACGGTCAGAAAATTCTGATAGTACCAGACAAGGTTGCGGAAAACCATCGGGATGAAGTTGCACAGCCCCTTGTCGCAGAGCTTGCGCTCATAGGCGGACAGATGCCAGCTGTTGTAATGGAAATGCTCCCGGGTCGGATCGCATTCCACCACCTGGAGCGGGCCGAACATCAGGTTGGCGCGGAGCTTGACGCCGTGGAGCTCGTCCCGGCGTCTGGCCAGCGCGGCGTCAAGCAGGGACGGGAAGCTGACGTTGGAGTTGTAGTCCACCCAGTCGCCGTCCTTGACGAGCTTGACGGCCTCATCCGGTGTGCGGAGCTTGCTGCGGTATTCGTCGTAAACGGACATAAGCACCTCAGTCTGCACCCGCAGAGGGCGCGGCCTCTCCGACCGCCGCATATCCGGCGCGGTAGGCTTTCAGATTCAGTTCGCGGAATTTGGGGGGCACGGTCTCCTCGACAACCTTCTCCCAGTCGATATGGTCCATGCCGAGCGCCTTGACCATGCTGCCGAACAGCACCACGTTCATGCACTTCGTGGTGCCGAGAGAGGCGGCGATCGCCTCCGCGTTCAGGACATGGCAGGTAAAGTGCGCCTGCATAGCCTCCAGGCAGCCCTCGGGATATTCGGCGAGGCCCGCCGCGGTCGTGGAGGACTCCATGGCGTAGTCGTTGATGACGGCGATCCCGTCGGGCTTGAGGTAGGGCGCGTAGCGCACGGCCTCCATCTTCTCAAAGGCCACAAGGATATCCGCCGCGCCGAGACCGATCACGGGGGAATTGACCTTTTTGCCGAAATGCACCTGCGTGGAAACGCTGCCTCCGCGCTGGCTCATGCCGTGCACCTCGCTCATTTTCACGTCGTAGCCGGCCGAGATCAGTCCGTTGACCAGGATCTTCGCGGTCAGGATCGCGCCCTGACCGCCGACGCCGACAAGAAGAACACTCTTGTTTTCCATCTCAGCTCTCCTTTCTGCTGATCGCGCCCTTCGGGCACACCTGTGCGCAGACCGTGCAGCCGACGCACTGGTTGGGATCGATGAACGCTTTTTTGTTCTTTACCATCACGGCCGGGCAGCCGACTCTCAGACAGCCCTTGCAGCCGATGCATTTGTCCGTATCCACGACGCACAGGCCCTTTTCGTGCTTGATGCGCTTGATGAGCAGGCAGGGACGGCGGCAGACGATGGCCGCGCGCTCCGTCGAGGCGAGCGCGTCGTCCACGGCCTTCTGCATGGCGGTGAGATCCTGCGGGTCCACCACGATCACGTTCTTGAAGCCGTAGGAGCGCAGCACATCCTCGATCTTGACCTCGGCCGCGACCTCGCCGAGCAGGGTGTAGCCGCTGCCGGGGTTGTCCTGGTGGCCGGTCATGCCGGTGATGTGGTTGTCGAGCACGACGGGGATAACGTTTGCGTTGTTGTAGATGATCTCCACCGCGCCGGTCATGCCGCTGTGGAAGAAGGTGGAGTCGCCCACGACGCCGAAGATGGTCTTCTTCTGCCCCGTGACCGCGAGCGCCTTCGCAATGCCCGCGGCGACCGTGAAGCCGCCGCCCATGCACACGCTGGTGTCAGAGGCGCTGAGAGGGGCCGAGCCGCCGAGGGTGTAGCAGCCGATATCGCCGGCCACGATGTAATCCCTGTGCTTGGACATGACGTAGAAGAAGCCGCGGTGCGGGCAGCCGGGGCACAGAGCGGGCGGACGGGAGACCGGCTTGACGCCGACGTCGACGGTCACGGGTTTCTCGCCGAAGATCTGCTCCTTGAGAAGCTGGGGGTTGAGCTCGTACATGGGGCTCACCAGCTCCTTGCCGATGCATTCGATCCCCGCGGCCTTGATCTGCTCCTCCATGAAGGGGTCGAGCTCTTCGACAACGTAGAGCTTTTCCACCTTCGAGGCAAAGTCGCGGATCAGCTTCATCGGCAGGGGATAGGTCAGGCCGAGCTTGAGGAAAGAGGTGCCCTCCGGGAAGGCGTCCTTCGCGTACTCATAGGCGATGCTCGCCGTGATGACGCCGAGCTTTCCATCGCCCATCTCCACCTTCTGCAGTGCACAGGTGTTGCTGTACTCCTCGAGCGCCGCCAGGTTCTTCTCGACCTTCGCCCGATTGCGGTAGGCCAGCGCGGGCACGCACATGAACTTGCCCGGATTCTTCTCATAGGGGCCGGGCACATGCTCCTCGCGCTCGCCGAATTCCACCAGGCTCTTGGAGTGGGATACGCGCGTCGTGGTCCGCAGCAGCACAGGCATGTCGAAGCGCTCGGAGATGTCGAAGGCGGCCTTCGTGAACTCCAGGCATTCCTGCGAATCCGAGGGCTCCACGCAGGCGATCTTCGCGTGTCTGGCCACCCAGCGGTTGTCCTGCTCGTTCTGCGAGGAGTGCATGCTGGGGTCGTCGGCGGATACGATCACAAAGCCGCCGCCGACGCCGTTGTACGCCGCGGTGTACACGGGGTCGGACGCGACGTTGAGGCCGACGTGCTTCATGGCCGTGAAGCTCCGGACCCCGGCGGTGCAGGCGCCGTAGGCGACCTCGGTGGCGACCTTCTCGTTGGGCGCCCACTCGCAGTACAGCTCTCCCCCGTACTGCGGGAGGTTCTCGAAGATCTCGGTGCTGGGCGTGCCGGGGTAGGCTGCGCAGACCAGCGCGCCCGCCTCGTACACGCCGCGGGCGATCGCCTCGTTACCGGACATGAGATGTTTCATATCGAACCTTCTTTCAAAAAAGAATTATCATACTGTCCGCCGGCGGGAAGCGATGAACAGCTCCTGCCGACGGATCGTATCGACCGATCGGGATACCGCGCGTCCGGCGTATGCCGGCGCTCAAAAAAGGATAAGCCGCCGAGGCAAAGACCCCAGCGGCTTCAGTCGAGTCGATCATACACCAGGACGCGGCAAAATGCAACACAATCATACAGGGCGCAGAAAGCAGGGCCGCCGCACCAGCGCCGGCCGTCCCGGAGGATGATCGCGTTTTCCCCGAGAAACTGTCCGCCCATAAGCTGTCTGCCCTCCCGGATTTCACAAAAACCGAAACTGTTTTTCTGCGATCATTATACAAAATTGCTTGAAATTTGTAAAGCGTTTCTTGCAGGAAGTCGGCGGCAGATGACGTTTGCCCGTTGCCTTTTGTGCCGCGGAATGGTATCTTATAAAAAAGACTGTCTGGGAGGAATGAACGATGGAGCTTTCCGTATACGACAACAAATGCGTCCGGATCACCGAAAGGAACGGGATGATCTTCGAGGGGATCGCGGACGTCTGCCCCGCCGAATACGGCCTGCACGAGTTCGGCCGCGAGGAGGAGAGCGTCAGCCTCGGCCGGTATCAGATCTTTGCAGGCGACATCCGCGCGGTCGAGCTGCTGGACGGCGCGTGCTGCTGTCCCTTCTACGGCTCGGAATACGTGCCCGAGCAGGTGCGCGAGCTGTACCGGGACCTCAAGCACGTCTGGTGCGCCGAGACCTGCGCCCCGCGCATGCGGGAAGCCTGGTCGCCGGATAACCCCACGCTGGGCCAGTGCTCGATCACCTCGTTTCTGGTGCAGGACCTGTTCGGCGGGACCGTGTACGGCGTGCCGCTGAAGGAAGGCGGCTTCCACTGCTGGAACAAGGTGGGGGACTATGAATTCGATCTGACGAGCGAGCAGTTCGGAGACGAGGAGCTCGACTACGACAGCAGCGTCGAACAGACGAGGGAGACGCACTTCGCCGACGCGGACAAGAAGGCGCGCTATGAGCTGCTCGGAAAGCGGCTGGCAGCGTACCGTGCGGACGCGGATCATTCACATTTTTGAACAAAATGACTTGAAATCCGAAAGAGTGCGACATATATTATTATAAAAATAGTGCCCGATCCTTTTCGGAAGGGAGCGGTTTCGATGGACAGATACAGATTTTGCGACGAGGCGCTTGCAGCCCTGGAGATGCTGCAGGTCCCGCTCGTCGTGTATCAGAGCCTGGACAGGCTCACGGTCGCCGTCGCGGTCTCACAGGGCTTTCGTGATCTGCTCGAGTATGACCCACTCGAGGAGGCCTACCGGGTCATGGAGGGGGACCTTTTCAGCAACACCCACCCCGACGACGCCGCCCGCGTGGCCGAGGCCGCGCGCCGCTTCATCGAAGAGGGCGAGAACTATGAGGTCATCTACCGCTTCCGCCGCCGCAGGAGCGGGATACCCGCATCATCCACGCGATCGGCAGGCACGCCCCTGCGGAGGACGGGACCATGCTCGCCTATGTCTGGTATACGGACGAGGGCGAGTATACGCCGGAGGCCGGGGAGCTCGCGCCGAACCTGAACAAAGCGATCAACCGTGCCCTGCATGAGGAGAGTCTTCTGCAGCGCAGCTATTACGACTACCTGACCGGGCTGCCCAGCATGACCCACTTCTTCGAGCTGGCGGCGGCCGGCCGCGACAGACTGCTCTCCCACGGGGGCACCCCGGCCCTCCTGTTCATCGACCTGAGCGGGATGAAGGGCTTCAACAGCAAGTACGGCTTCGCGGAGGGCGACGCGCTGCTGCGCGCCTTCTCCCAGCTGCTGATCCGACGCTTCGGCCGGGACAACTGCAGCCGCTTCGGACAGGACCACTTCGCCGTCGTCACCAAAGCGGACGAGCTGGAAGAGCGGCTCAACGAGCTCTTCCTGGAGAGCGCGGATCTCAACGGCGGGAGAACGCTGCCGGTGCGCGCGGGCATCCAGATTTACAACAAAGGCATCGAGGAGATCTCCGCCGCCTGCGACCGGGCCAAGACCGCCTGCGCATCCTGCGCTGCAACGCCTCGTTCCGCAGCTTCATGGGGCGTGTGCTCGGCGTCCGGCTGCCCGAGGAGTCGGAGCTCAAAAAGCACACGCTGCAGGAGCCGCCGAACGGCGCGCTGAAGGAGACGCTCACAAAGTGCACCGCCAGCGGGAACTGGGTGCTGATCGGCGAGAAGAAGGGCAAGGCGGGCTATTCCGCCCACGCCTTCGTCCGCCAGATCGCCGCCAACTCCGTCAGCGGGGCGAAGGCCTACGCCGTCGTCGCGCTCACCATCCCCACCTGAGAGAACAGTGAAAAAACAAGGACTCCACCGGCCATACGGTCGATGGAGTCCTTTTTCAATTTGACGGGTTTACTTCCCGGCCAGCGCCTTGTATTCCTCAAAGCGGCGGGCGGTGAATTCCTCGGCCTCCTTGAACAGCACCTCGGCCCTCTCGGGGAAGGTGCGGGTCAGGGACGAGAAGCGGACCTCGCCCATCATGAACTCGCGCAGCTTGCCGTTGGGCTCCTTGCTGTCGAGCACGAAGGGGTTCTTGCCCTGGGCCCTGTTCTCGGGGATGTAGCGCCACAGCGGCCAGTAGCCGCACTCCACGGCGAGCTTCTGCTCGGCCTGGGACTTGCCCATACCGTTGACCAGACCGTGGTTGATGCAGGGGGCGTAGGCGATGATGAGGGACGGACCCTTGTGCGCCTCGGCCTCCTTGAGCGCGGTGATGAGCTGGGCGGGGTTGGCGCCCATGGCGACCTGCGCGACATACACGTCGCCGTAGCTCATGGCGATGCGGCCCAGATCCTTCTTGGCGGTCTCCTTGCCGGCGTTGGCGAACTGCGCCACCGCGCCGATGGAGGTGGCCTTCGAGGCCTGACCGCCGGTGTTGGAGTAGACCTCGGTGTCCACAACGACGATGTTCACGTCCGTGCCGGAGGCGAGGACGTGGTCCAGTCCGCCGTAGCCGATGTCGTAGGCCCAGCCGTCGCCGCCGTACATCCACATGTTCTTCTTGACCAGCGCGTCGGTGCGGTCCTTCAGGAAGCGGACGTCGTCGGAGTCGTCCTCCGTCGCAGCCAGCGCCGCCTTGAGCTCCTCGGAGACCTTGCGGGTGCACGCGGGCTCGTCGCCCTTCTCGAGCCAGGCGGCGAGGGCGGCCTTGAGCGCCTCGTCCTTCGTCGCGGCCAGCGCAGCCTCGGCGTGGGCCTTGGCCTGACGGCGCATCTGGTTGACGGACAGGCACATGCCCAACGAGTACTCGGCGTTGTTCTCAAACAGGGAGTTCGACGGGGCGGGACCGAAGCCCTTGGCGGTCTTCGCGTAGGGGAAGGTCGGCGTGGAGGAGCCGACGACGTAGGTGCAGCCCGTGGCGTCGGCGATGTACATGCGCTCGCCGAAGAGCTGGGTCATCAGCTTCATGTAGGGCGCCTCGCCGCAGCCGGCGCAGGAGCCGTTGAACTCGTAGAGCGGGCGCTCGAACTGGCTGCCCTTGACGGAGAACTTGTCCATCGGGTTCTCCTTCACCGGCAGGTTCACCAGGTAATCCCAGTTCGGCTGCTCGTGCATCTGGCTCTCCAGCGGCTCCATGACCAGCGCCTTCTCCTTCGCGAGACAGACGTTTGCGCAGCTCGAGCAGCCCTGGCAGTCCACCGGGTCGACCTGGATGCGGAAGGTGTAGCCGGACAGGCCCTTGCCCAGCGCCGGCTTCGTGACCATGCCTGCGGGTGCGTTCGCCTCGTCCTCCTTCGTCAGCAGGAAGGGACGGATGGCCGCGTGCGGGCAGACCAGGGAGCACATGTTGCAGCCGATGCAGTTTTCGGGGATCCACTTCGGCACGTTCGTCGCGATACCGCGGCGCTCGTACTTCGAGGTCTCCACCGGGGTCACGCCGTCGGCGTAGTCCATGAAGGCCGAGACGGGGATCGCGTCGCCCTGCTGCTTGTTCACGGGGATCTGGATCTCGCGGATGTACTTCGGCAGGCTCGGATCCACGACCTCCGGCTGATCCTGCAGCGAGGCCCAGGCCGCCGGTACCTTGATCTCAACGGCGTGGTCAAGCCCCGCGTCGACCGCGGCGCAGTTCATATTGACGATCTTGTCGCCCTTCTTGGAGTAGGTCTTCACGATCGCGTCCTTCATGTACTTCACGGCGTCCTCGGTGGGGATCACGCCGGAGAGCTTGAAGAAAGCCGCCTGCAGCACGGTGTTCGTGCGGTTGCCGAGACCGATCTTCTGCGCGATGGCGGTCGCGTCGATCGTGTAGAACTTGATGCCGCGCTGGGCCAGGACGCGCTTGGCGCGGTTGGGCAGGTGCTCTTCGAGACCGGCCATATCCCAGTCGCAGTTGAGCAGGAAGATGCCGCCGGGCTTGATCTCGTCCACGATGTGGAAGTCCTTCATATAGCTCTGCTTGTGGCAGGCGACGAAGTCCGCCATCGTGACGTAGTAGGTGGAGTGGATCGGTTCGTGGCCGAAGCGCAGATGGCTCTTGGTCACACCGCCGGACTTCTTCGAGTCGTACTCGAAGTAGGCCTGAGCGTACTGGTCGGTGTGGTCGCCGATGATCTTGATGGAGTTCTTGTTGGCGCCGACCGTTCCGTCGGAGCCGAGACCCCAGAACTTGCAGGAGATGATCGACTTGCCGGAGGTGACGATGTTCTCGCCCACGGGCAGGGAGGTGAAGGTCACGTCGTCCTCGATGCCGACGGTGAAGTGGTTCTTCTTCTCACCGGCCATGTTGTCGTAGACGGCCTTCATGTGGGCGGGGATGGTGTCCTTGGAAGAAAGACCGTAGCGGCCGCCGAGGATCGTGAAGTGCCGGCCGGACTCGCTGAGCGCGGTGCAGACGTCGGCAAAGAGCGGCTCGCCCGCGGAGCCGGGCTCCTTGGTGCGGTCGAGCACGGTGAGGACCTTCACACTCTCCGGCAGGGCCTCCATCAGGTGTTTGACCGAGAACGGACGGTACAGGTGCACCTGCACCATGCCGACCTTCTCGCCGCGAGCGGTGAGGTAATCGACAACCTCGCGCATGGTCTCGCACACGGAGCCCATGGCGATCGCGACGCGCTCGGCGTCGGGCGCGCCGTAGTAGTTGAAGAGCCTGTAGTCGCGCCCGGTGAGCTTGTTGATGGCGTCCATCTTCTCTTGCACGATCTCGGGCAGGGCGTCGTAGGCGCTGTTGCAGGCCTCGCGGGACTGGAAGAAGGTGTCGGGGTTTTGCAGGGTGGAGCGGATCGTCGGGTGCTCGGAGTTGAGCGCGTGGTCCTTGAAGGCCTTGATCTTGTCCCAGTCGACGATCTCGCGCAGGTCCTCGTAATCAAGCACGTCGATCTTCTGGATCTCATGGCTGGTGCGGAAGCCGTCGAAGAAGTGCTGGAAGGGGATGGAGCCCTTGATGGCGCTCAGGTGCGCGACCGCGCCGAGATCCATGCACTCCTGCACGCTCGAGGAGGCGAGCTGGGCAAAGCCGGTCTGGCGGCAGGCCATGACGTCGGACTGGTCGCCGAAGATGGAGATGGAGTGGGTGCCGACCGTGCGCGCGGCGACGTGCATGACGCCGGGCAGCATGGAGCCCGCGATGCGGTACATCGGCGGGATCATCAGCATCAGGCCCTGCGAGGCTGTGTAGGTGGAGGCGAGGGAGCCCGTCTCGAGCGCGCCGTGCATGGCGCCGCAGGCACCCGCCTCGCTCTGCAGCTCGACGAGCTGCACGGGCTGGCCGAAGAGGTTCTTCTTGCCGTGGGCCGCCCAGTTGTCCACATGGTCGGCCATGGGGCTCGAGGGCGTGATGGGATAGATGGTGGCAAGCTCGGTAAAGGCGTAGCTTGCGTAGGCGGCGGCTTCGTTGCCGTCCATGGTTTTCTTGGTGAGCATGGATTCCCTCCTGTTTTTTTACGCGCGATTCGGTCCGCCGTTTTTCGGCGGACCGAATCGCTGCGAATTGGACTGTTTTTCAGACGAGCGAGGCGAAGGCCTGCTCGAAGTCGGCGATGATATCCTCGGGGTCCTCGAGGCCGACGGAGATGCGGACCAGACCCTCGGAGATGCCGGAGGCCGCCAGCTCCTCCTTCGTGTAGGTGGAGTGGGTCATCGACGCGGCGTGCTCGACCAGGGTCTCGGCGTCGCCCAGAGACACGGCGATCGTGCACAGCTTCAGTTTGTTGAGCGCCGCGGCCGCGGTGTCGC
>JAUNNC010000023.1:0-19556 GCA_030531585.1 Eubacteriales bacterium
AGACCAGGCCCATGGCGGCGAACATCGTCATCATCGACGAGCCTCCGTAGCTGAAAAACGGCAGCGTGATGCCGATAACGGGCGTGATGCCGATGCACATGCCGATGTTGATGAAGGTCTGGAAGGCCATGGCCGCGGCCACGCCGATGCAGATCAGCATATCGTACAGCCGCCCGCTCTTCAGGCCGATGCGCACGATGTGGACGATGATGACCATCAGCAGGATGATGACGATGATGCACCCGATCATACCGAGGTTTTCGCCCACGCAGGAGAAGATGAAGTCCGTGTGTTTGCCGGTGAAGACCGTGGCGCGGTGGCTCTCGTCCACGCCGGTGAGCCGGCCGGAGGCGAGCGTCAGCTTGCTCTGGGTGGTCTGCCAGGTGATGCCCCAGCCGTCGGGGTCGATGCTCGGATCGTAGGGGGCGACGAGCCGCTTCTTCTGGTAGTCCTTGAGGAAGAAGTTCCACAGCAGCGGGACGGCCGCGGCGACGGCTGCGGCGCCGAGGGCGAACCAGTACAGCTTGACGCCGAGCACGAAGAACATGGTCAGGAAGATGAACATGATGATCGTGGCGCTCCCGAGGTCGGAGGAGACGACGATGATCATGCCGAACACGATGACAAAATGCCCGGCCATCTGCACGACAGAGAAGAAGGAGTCGATATCGTCGTGTTCCCGTATATAGGTCATCTGCTTGGCGGCAATGATGATATACAGGACCTTGATGACTTCGGAGGGCTGGATACCGATGCCGGCGAAGCGGATCCAGCTCTTGTTGCCGGTGCCGTCGTCCTGCCCGAAGATGACGAGGGCGACGAGCAGCAGAACGTTGATGGCGCAGAGGAGCTTCCACTGGGAGCCGAGAATGTCGGCGTCGATGACGGTGAAGAGGACGAAGGCGCCGATGCCGAGGAACATGGAGAAGGTCTGCACCGCGATGTACTTGGACGGCGCGGACATGTTCCAGCCGCCGGTCACCATGCCGACCACGGCCTTATCCACCATAAAAATACCGAAAATGGAGCAGATCGTGCAGATCACCAGCAGAAAAATGTCCGCACGTTCAAAGAACTGTTTCACATAAGGTTTGATCTTCTGCGTGTTCCGCACCTCCCTCCGTCGATATACGGCGGTCATTCTATCACGAACTTTTCCTTTACGCAATGACCTTTACGGTGTATAATAGCACGAAATCGGAAAAACTTTGTTAGAAGAATGTAAAAACAACACCGGTTTTCTACGGCTTTTCACCGGTTTTCTACGAATAACGGAGCAAAAAATGGCAGAATATCTCACACACAACGAACACGAGACCGAGGAGCTCGGCAGACGTCTGGCCGGGACGCTGCCCGGCGGGACGGTGGTCGCCATGTACGGCGATCTCGGCGCGGGCAAGACCGCCTTCGTGCGGGGCATGGCCCGGGGCATGGGGCTGAACTGCCGGGTGAGCAGTCCGACCTTCACCATCGTCAACGAGTATCTCGGCGAACGGGAACTGATCCACTTCGACATGTACCGCCTGTCCGGGGCGGACGAGCTGTTCGATATCGGCTGGGAGGACTATCTCAGCCGCGGCGCGGTCTGCGCGGTGGAATGGAGCGAGAACGTGGAGGACGCCTTTTTCGGCGACGAGGTCCGCGTCACGATCGAGAAGCTCTCCGACACGGACCGGAAAATCACGATCGAGGGGGCGGAAGCATGCTGATCCTCGCGTTTGAATCCTCGGCCAGGGCGGCCTCGGCGGCGCTGGTTAAGGACGGAAAGCTGCTGAGCCAGTACAGCCAGTGCAGCGGCCTGACCCACAGCAGGACGCTCCTGCCGATGGGGGAGGACATGCTCAAGAACGCGGAGCTGACGTACAGGGACGTCGACCTGCTCGCGGTGGCGCACGGACCCGGCTCCTTCACCGGCATCCGCATCGGGGTGTCGATGGTCAAGGGCCTGGCCTGGGCGCTGGAAAAGCCCTGTACGGGCGTATCCACGCTGGAAGCCATGGCCTGGCACGGCCTTGCGGCGGGGGGTGTGATCTGCCCCGTGATGGACGCGCGGCGCGCGCAGGTCTACAACGCGCTCTTCCGCATCGAGGACGGCCGCCCCGTCCGCCTGACGCAGGACCGGCCGATCGCCCTGGCGGAGCTGGCGTCCGAGCTGGAACAGCTCGGGGAGAGCGTCTTTCTCGTCGGCGACGGCGCGGAGATGAGTGCGGACTTCCTGCGAAGCAGGGGGCTTGCCTGCCGCCTTGCGCCGGAGAATCTGCGCATGCAGAGCGCCTGGGGCGTGGCGATGGCCGCGCTTGACAGGGAGCCGGGCACGGCGGAGAGCCTGCTGCCCGTGTATCTGCGCCTGTCGCAGGCGGAGCGGGAGCGCATGGAGCGGCTCAAAAAAGAGGGGAAGGCCCGAGACTGAGCATTGCCAGCGGCGGCGAAGCGTGCTATAATGCGAACAGGAAACCCGAATCAGGAAAGAATTTTTCAGAATAAAAGGAGAAGTCAGCATGAGTAAAGTATGCGTTTTCGACCATCCTCTGATCCAGCACAAGCTGTCCATCCTCCGCGACAAGAGGACCAGCGTCAAGGAATTCCGTGAGCTCGTCTCCGAGATCGCAATGCTGATGTGCTACGAGGCCACCCGCGACCTGCCGTTGGAGGAGGTCGAGGTCGAGACCCCGGTGGCGATGGCCAAGTGCAAAAGGATCTCCGGCAAGAAGCTGGCCGTGGTGCCCATCCTGCGCGCGGGCCTCGGCATGGTCGACGGCATGGTGAGCATGATGCCCAACGTCAAGGTCGGCCACGTCGGCCTGTTCCGCGACCCCGAGACGCTGGAGCCCGTCAAGTACTACTTCAAGATGCCCCCCGACATCAAGGAGCGCGACGCGATCGTGGTCGACCCGATGCTGGCGACCGGCGGCTCGGCCTCCGCGGCCGTCACCTTCCTCAAGGAGGCGGGCGTGCAGCACGTCAAGCTCATGAGCATCATCGGCGCGCCGGAGGGCGTGAAGAAGATGCAGGAGGATCACCCGGACGTCGACATCTATGTCGCCGCGCTGGACGACCACCTCAACGAGCACGGCTACATCGTGCCCGGCCTCGGCGACGCGGGTGACCGCATCTTCGGCACAAAGTAAAAACGGAACAAAACCACATGGAAACGCCCGCGGCTTTCGCCGCGGGCGCTTCGCGGTTTTATGGATCAGTCCGGATAATCGTTTCGATAGTACTCGCCGCCGTCGCCGGGGCCGAAGGAATGGCTGCAGGCCGGGAGCGGCGTCATGTCGGCGGTAAAGACATAGCACTGCAGCTCGCCGGAGGCGGCGTTCCCGGAGACAACGGCGAGCGTGGATTCCGTGCCGCCCAGGCGGACAAGACCGTTCTCCGGCAGGACGAGGATCTCCCCGTATGGCGTGTCCGGGATGCTTGTCGAACCGACAGCCTCATAGCGCTTTCCCGCATTGCGGTCGTAAAACAGCAGGTAGGATTTCTCCGCGGCGGCCGCCTCGGCGAAGCCGGGGAGCTCCGACCCGCCGCACAGGCTGCGCAGCAGTGCCTGAATATGCGAATCCCCGAACAGAGCCGAGCCGGGAGAAATGTAGATGACCGGCATATAGCGGGGATGACTGAGCAGCATCAGCGTGTGCTTCAAATAGTTCTGCTCCTTCACGCGAGCGTCCATGGTCCCGATCCAGGAGGCATAGTCGGCATCCCAATCGTCGAAGCCGCTGTCGCCGCGGTGATCGGGCAGGCCGCAGCTTTCCGAGAGGTAGTCCGCCAGAAACGCGCTCACTTTGCAGGCCCCGGAGATGTTCAGGTGGGCGTCCCTGTCGGCAAAGTCGCAGCGATAGTCCACCGGAGTGCCCTCGAGCAGATTGAGATACGGGACATCCAGCCCGGCGGCAAAATCCGCGACGGCGTTGGCGATCATGGCGTCCTTTTCCGAGGCGGAGAAAGGAAGCGTGATCAGAACCAGGCGAATACCGCGCTTCCGGCATTCCTCCTCAAACAGGCGGAGATAGCGCAGGTTTGAGGCGGCGTCGTCAGAGAACTCCTTTTCGGCCGTGACGGATACGGACAGGAAAACTGCCTGGAACAGCCAGTCCTGCCGCATCAGGACCCCGCGGATTTTCACCCCGCGGTATTTCAGACAGTCGGCGAAGAGGAGCACAAGCAGACCCAGGATCAAAACGACGGCGTTGGGCCCGTCGATCGTGCCGAAAAAGGGGTCGGAGAAGAGATGCCCGGGCTTGATGTACAGCATGCTGCGGAGCATGGAGACGGCGGTGCGGACGGTCCTGGCCCGAAAGAAGACCATGGAGAGCGCGAAGCAGACAAAGATGAACAGCCGCTTCCAGAGATGGTAGCCGGAGCTGTCCGTATCCAGACAGAGCGCTCTGTCCAGCTTTTCCCGCGCGGGCCTCAGGGCGGAGCCCACGACCTGATAGATCCCGTTGATCAGGCCCCAGACGACGAAGCCCCAGTCCGCCCCGTGCCAGAGGCCGCTGACCGCGAAGGTGATCAGGGTGTTCAGAACCTTGCGGACCTTTCCCCGGCGGCTGCCGCCGAGCGGAATATACAGATAATCCCGGAACCAGGAGGACAGCGAGATGTGCCAGCGCCGCCAGAACTCGGACACGGTCCGGGAGAGGAAGGGCGTGTCGAAATTCTCCATCAGCTCGATCCCCAGCATTTTGGCCGAGCCCATGGCGATGATCGAGTATCCGGCAAAGTCACAGTAGATCTGCTCCTGGCCGCGAAAGTCCTTTGATGATGCACCTTCCCGGCTTGGCCGCCGGGAAAAACGGATTCCCACGCCAGCGTGCGCGCTGGCTCGGAATGACATGCAAATGGGTTTGTCTACACATTGACGCCCGCGGCGAAAGCCGCGGGCGTTCATACGTTTTGATATTACGCGATCTTCGTCAGCGGGGGGAGGTAGATCGTGCTCTCGAGCTCGGCGACGCGGGTCTGGAACTGCGCCTCGGTGAGCGCGGTGCTGTTCGAGGGCGAGGCGTCCTCGAGGCCTCCCATGCGGGAGTACCACGCGATCTGACCGTCGGCCGTCAGATCGGTGAAGAGTTTCTCCGTCTGCTCCACGCTCTTCCCCTTGACGCGCTCGACGACGAAATAGGCATAGGACGCGCCGCCCGCGCCCTCCCAGAAGAGACTGCCGTCGGTGCGCAGAGCATAGCGCTTGCGCGCCATGGAGACGGCGACCTGGGTCGGCACGCCGCCGTCAAGGGTGTAGACGTCGTAGATCGCCTTCTGATACTCCGGATACACCGGGTCGATCCCGGCGATCAGCAGCTCGGGCACGCCGTTCTTGTCCAGGTCCTTGAGCGCGTAGCCGACGCCGGCGGAGTACGCCGCCATCTCGGAGAGATGGTTGTCGAACAGATAGCCGATATCGTCCTGACGGCCGTTGACGTAGGCGGCCCGATACCCGTCAATCACGCTCTTGTATGCGTTGACATAGTCGCCGACGAAGAGGAAGGCGGGCTCCGTGTCGACATATCCGCCCGGACCGTTAAAGCGCGCGATCACACCCCAGCCGTTGAGCGAGAGCGGGACATTGCCGACGGCGAGCGTGTCCTCCGGCAGCGCCTCCAGCGTCAGGCCGGGGTTGGCCGCCATGGCGTCGGCGAGGCTGTAACGCTGACCGTCGGGACTCTGAAGCAGCCAGGTCGGTGCGGCGCCGTTGTCCGCGTGGGCGATGAACCAGGTCCTGCCGCCGATCGCGATCGCCTCGCTGCTCGGGTTCTTCGTGACCCTGACGCCGGGATCGGCGGGCGCGGCGGGGGCGGGCGGCGTCTCGGGCTGCGCGGGCTCGTCAGGGACGGACGGCTGATTGTCCATGGGGATGTCCACCTGCGTCCACTCGAGCCGGAGCGCACGCTTTTCCAGACCGGCAAAGCGATCCCCGACGGCGCTGTCGTAATCCTCCGGGGGGATGGGGTTCCCCGCGGCGTCGCGGCATTCGACATGCTCGGCCCCGTTCTCGTCCCAGTCCACGTTCTTTTCGGCCAGCCGCTCCCAGCGCGCCGAGCCGTCCTTCAGACACAGGGCGTACCAGGCGTAGTAATGATGCGCGACGCCGTCGCGGGTGACGCCCTCGCAGACGTACCAGTAGCGGTCGGCGGCCTCGTCGTAATAGAAGCTCAGCGCGTCGGTGACGATCTCCGGCCAGTCGTCCGGACCCTCGAGCGCCGGATCGTCGCGGTAGACGTTTTCAATGCCGGAGAAGTCGGCCTTGACCTCATAAAAATGGGCGTAGGTGAAGATCCCGGTGCCCTGCGTGCTGGCCGCGATGACCTCCTGCCGCCCGTTGTGATCGAGGTCGGTGAAGGTGTAGAACCAGGGCGACTCCCAGGATTCGGTGAACGCCCAGAGCGGGCGGTTGGCTTCGAGGATCGCACGCTGCTCCTCCGGGGTGACGGAGGGCGCGGCGGTCTGAGGAGCCTCGGAGGCCGCGGACGCCGCGGCCTGCGGCGCCTCTGTCGGAGAGGTGACGAGCTCGGGGGCCTTCTTCGCACAGCCCGCCAGGAGCATCAGGCAGGCGAGGGACAGCGCAAGCAGCAGCGCGCGGATGGTTTTGTTCATAAGCATCTCTCTTTCTGCAGTCCAAATCCGCCGTGCGTCCGCGCGGCGGATTTCAAGATATAGATACCCCCGGCATTTGTCATCTCGAGCGGAGGCGCAGCCGGAGCCGAGAGATCTAAAACGTTGGGAATCCACGCTTTTTAGTTCTCTCCGCTCGCTTCACTCGGTCGAGATGACACGGTGAGGGTATTTCAGAATCGGCGGGGCTGTTCAGGCCTTTTCGGCCAGGAGGCGGAGGATCTGCACGGCGTTGGAGGCAGCGCCCTTGCGGATCTGGTCGCCGCAGCACCAGAGCGTCAGGCCCTTGTCGTCGGTCAGATCGTCGCGGATGCGGCCGACCCAGACGAGATCCTGATCGGTGGTGTCGAGCGGGGTCGGGTAGCAGCGGCCCTCGTAGTCCTCGATGAGGCGCACGCCGGGGAAGGCGGCGACGGCGGCTTTGGCGTCCTCCACGGAGACCTTGCGCTCGGTACGCAGGGTGACGGCGATGGAGTGGGAGCGCATGACCGGCACACGCACGCAGGTGCAGTTGACCTTGAGCCAGGGCGCGTGCAGGATGCGGCGGCCCTCGTTCTGCATCTTCATCTCCTCCTTGGTGTAGTCGTTGCCGTAGGGGGCGTCGATGAAGGGGATGACGTTCATGGCGATCTGGTGGGCGAAGGTCTTGACGACGGGCTTTTCGCCGTTCGCGAGCGCCTGCATCTGGGCCTCCAGTTCGGCGATGCCGTTCTGGCCCGCGCCGGAGACGGCCTGATAGGTGCAGACGACCATGTTCTCGATGGGCGAGAGCTTCGCAATGCCGGCCACGGCCATCAGCGCGATGATGGTGCAGCAGTTGGGGTTGGCGATGAGGCCCTTGTTTTTGAAGGCGTCGGCCCCGTTGATCTCCGGCACCACGAGGGGCACGTCGGGATCGAGACGGAAGGCGGAGCTGTTGTCGATGTAAACCGCGCCGCTTTGTTTGATGGCGGGGGCGAAGCGGCGGGACATGTCGCCCTCGACCGCGCCGAGCACGAAGTCCAGCCCCTCAAAGGCGTCGTCGCGGGCCTCCTGAATGGGAACGTCCTGCCCCTTGAAGCGCACGCATTTGCCGACGCTTCTTGCGCTGGCGAGAGGGCGGAGCTCGCCCACGGAGATGTCGTACTCCTCGAGGATCTTGAGCATCTCCTGACCGACGGCGCCGGTAGCGCCGAGAACTGCGATATTCAGTGCTTTCATGTATTGTGCCTCCTTCATGTGTCAACCCGCAAAGCGTCCGTACAGGACGCGGATCGCGGCTTCAAAGTCCTTGTTCTCAACGCCCACGATGATGGACAGCTCGTCGGCGCCCTGGGCGATCGTGCGGATGTTGATGCCCGCCTTGCCGAGGGCGTGGAAGAGCCTGCCGGAGGTGCCGGGCTGCGCGATCATCTTGCGGCCGATCGTCGCCACAAGGGAGATGCCCTCCTGGATCTGGATGTCGTCCGGCCGGACGGCCTTCTGGATATCGGCGATCACGTCGTAGACCCCGTCGCCCAGGGCCGCCGTGGAGGAGACCAGCGCGAAGCTGTCGAGACCCAGCGTGATGTGCTCCACCGGGGTGTGGTAGCGGTCGAGGATCTCCAGCGACTGGCGCAGGGAGGCCGAGGTGTTCATATTGCGCTTCTTGACCGTGAGGATCGTGAAGTTCCTGCGCCCGGCGATGCCGGTGATGAAGCGCTCATCCTCCTCAACGCGCTCGTCGGCGACGTCGCCGAGGATCATGGTGCCCGGATCCCCGGGGCGGTTGGTGTTGCGGATGTTCAGGGCGATACCCTTCTCCTTGACCGGGGAGATCGAATCCTCGTGCAGGACCGAGGCCCCCATGAAGGCCAGCTCCTGCAGCTCGGCGTAGGTGATCTTGTCGATGGGCGCGGGGTTGTCGACGATGCGCGGGTCGGCCATGAGGATGCCGGAGACGTCCGTCCAGTTCTCGTACACGTCCGCGTCCACGGCCGCGGCCGCCAGCGCGCCGGAGATGTCGCTGCCGCCGCGGGTCATGACCTTGATCTTGCCCGTCGGGAGCCTGCCGTAAAAGCCGGGGATGACGATGCGCGCGGAATCCCCGAGGGCCGCGCGGATCGCCTCGTAGGTCTTCGGCCTGTCGATCTGACCGTCATAGCCGAAGAACACGCAGTCCGCCGCGTCTACAAATCTATACCCAAGATATTCCGCCAGCAGCAGGGAAGTGAAATACTCGCCCCGGGAGACGAGCTCGTCCACGCTGGTGTCGCGGCTGAGGCGCGCGGCGTAGGCGTCGAACGCGTCCTCAATGTCGAAGCGCAGCTCCAGCGCGTCGCGGATGCCGACGAAGCGGCTGCGGATCGAGGCGAGGATGTCGTCGCAGGAGACGCCGTAGGTCAGATGCGCGTGGCAGAGATACAGCAGGTCCGTGAGCTTGTGATCGTCGGAGAAGCGCTTGCCCGCCGCCGAGGCCACCACGATCCGCCGCGCGGGATCGGCCTCGACGATGTGCCGGACCTTCTGGAACTGCTCGGGCCCGGCGACGGAGGAGCCGCCGAATTTTGCAACCTTCAACATGTGTTCAGCCCATCGCGGCGAAGAACAGGGCGCCGCCCTCCTTTCGGATTTCTTCCGCGAGCGCGTGCATGGCGGGGACGGACATCGGCTCCGTCACGCCGCGCACCACAGAGTCGGCGCAGGCGCTCTCGGTAAAGGAGAAGCGCGCAGCGTTCGCCGCGTCCGTGCGGACATAGTAGGCGTGGACGCAGGCGCTGTTGTCGGCCGTGACCTTCCGGCAGGCCGGGCGCAGCATCTCCAGCGTGCCGAGGCCGCAGAGGTCGCGCACGACCGCCGAGGCCGTCGGGAAGCGCCCCGCGCCCTGGCCCATCAGGACGATGGAGCCCGCGTTCTCGCCCAGGTATTTCGCCATGTTGAAATTCTTCAGGACCGAGCACTCCGGCGCAGAGGCCCGGAAGAGCACGGGCTCGACATAGGCGCAGACGCTCTCGCCCGCCTCGCCGCCGCTGGTGACCAGACGGCAGGTCAGGCCGCGCGACTGAAAATGCGCAACGTCTCCGGCGGTGATGCTCTCGATGCCCTCGAGACAGAAGCCGTCCACCGGCAGCTTGTCGTAGGCGACCGCGCAGGCCAGCATGATCTTGCGCAGCGCGTCGAGCCCCGACACGTCCGCGGTCGGGTCGGCCTCGGCGTAGCCGAGCGCCTGGGCCTGCCGCAGCACGTCGCCGTAGTCCTTCCCCTCGGACTGCATGGCGTCGAGCATGAAGTTCGTGGTGCCGTTGAGGATGCCGCCGAGCGCGAGGATCCTGTCGCTCTGCGCGGCGATGGCGAGGTTGTGCAGGAAGGGCACGCCGCCGCCGCAGGCCGCCGAGAACAGGAAGGACACGCCCTTCTCCCGCGCCAGCTTCGCCAGCTCGATCCCGTGCGCCGCGACCAGCGCCTTGTTCGAGGTCACGACGTGCCTGCCCGCGCCGAGGGCCATCGAGACGTAGGTGTTGGCGGGCTCGATGCCGCCCATGACCTCCGCCACCGCGCCGACCGAGGGATCGGCGAGAATGGCCTCCATCGAGGAGACCTTGAAATCCGCGTCCTCCTTGCCGGGGCGGACCAGAACCGGTCCCGCCTCCAGCCCGGGCGCGTTTTTGAGCATCTCATAGACCCCGACACCGACGGTGCCGAAGCCCAGTACCGCAACTTTCATGTGTTCCATCCTCTCTGCTTGTCCGTACACGAAAGACAAATGTCTTTTAAGCAGCGACAGTTTACCATAAACAAGCGCCGAATACAAGCAATTTTTCAAAAAATCTTTGTCAGAATTGGGGTAAAAGCGGGGGAAAAACTTATCGCTTTTGCACAAAGCGGAACGGAGCAAAAGGAAAAGAGGAGGCGTGCTCCTCTTTTCAGTCTTCGGGTCCGTCGACGAGGATCCAGCTCGTGTTGTCGGGGATATAGTTGATGACGACGGGGACCAGACGGTCGTAGACATTGCCCGTCGTGACCTGCGACTCGATATCCTCCACGTTGTAAGGGTAGCTGAACTTGTCCGTGTCGAGGTAGACGCGGTCGTAGAGGGACATGAACAGCACCGCGTTCTGGCCGGTGGTCAGGTCGTCGCGCACCAGCGCCTCGCGGGTGTTGCACCAGATCGACACGGCCTTGCCCTCCCGGTCATAGAGCAGATCGGCCACGCCCGCCGCAAGGCCGCAGACGGCCGCCGTCGAGGAGCGGGGCGTCGAGATCTCCCGCGAGTACAGAAGCGGGATCGCCTCCGCCAGCGAGGGGTGCGCCACGTCCTTGAGCACGACCTCGTCAAAGCCGAGCGCCCAGAGCTCGCGCACCATCTCCGCGATCCAGGTGCGCAGGTCGAGACTGTAGGGGTCGAGCCAGGTGCCGAGACCGTCGGAGTAGTTGAGCCCCGTCTCGGTGTGGATGCAGTAGGCGGTGGTGCGGGTGGGCAGCAGCTCGTCGATACAGCAGGAGATCTCCGCCACGAGGTAGACGTCCTTTTCCTTGAGCATCTGGAGCATCTCGGGCATGGCGGCGGTGACGTCGTTTTGCATCGTCAGCGAATAGGCCTCGGCCATGTGGGTATGCGACTCCCACAGCATCTGACCGCTGCGCGGCTTCATCTCCAGCATCAGCGCGTTGCCCGCCACCAGACGGGCCGCGTACTCGATGATCTTGTTGGAGTTGACGTTTTCGGCCGGGATGAAGATCGCACGCACCGGCGGCGAGAACTGCCCGCCCTTGCTGCGCACATAGCTGTAATCCGCATCCTCGAAGACGAGCGGGACGCTCACCTTCTCAAACTCCCGGACGACATGGCCCTCGCTGTCCACGGTCGCGCTCTGTCCGTCCTCGAGGATGGGCAGGCGGATGGCGACCCCGTCCTTGGAGATGACGGCATACTTCTGCATCCCGTAGAAGAGGACGAGGATCACCGAGATGACCGTCAGCAGGATCAGAAAGGGGAGAAAGGCGTAGTTGCGGCGCTTGCGCTTGCCCTTATAGAACTCCTGAACGCGCGCCAAGGGTCAGCCCTCGATCATCGAGATGCGGCGCTTGTGGCGCTCGTCGTTGGAGAAGGGGGTGTCGAGGAAGGTGTCGGCGATCATGAGCGCCAGCCCCTCGCCCACGACGCGCGCGCCCATGGCCAGAACATTGGCGTCATTGTGCTGGCGCGTGGCCTCCGCCGAGAAGCAGTCCCCGCACAGCGCGCAGCGGATGCCCGGGATCTTGTTGGCCGTGATGGACACGCCGATGCCCGTGCCGCAGATGAGGATGCCCTTCTCGCACTCGCCCGAGGCGACAGCCTTCGCCACCGCTTTGGCATAGACGGGATAGTCGCAGGAGGCCTCCGAGTAGGTGCCGAAATCCCGATACTCCAGACCGCGCGCCTCGAGATGCTTCATCAGCGCCTGCTTGAGCGCATAGCCGCCGTGGTCGCTGCCGATGGCAATCATAGTCAGTTCCTCCGATAGAATTGATTTGTTGAGTGTTATACAGTTTACCACCGCCGCGGAAAAGGTTCAAGTCCATCCTGTAAACTTGCGCCCGAGAAGCGGCGGATGCCCGCGGAAAAGGAAAAACCGCGGCTTCCCCAACGCGGGAAGCCGCGGTTTTTGACGGTCGATCAGGCGTTCGCCTTTTTCGCCATGTCGCACAGGGCGGTGAAGGCGGCGGGGTCGTGGATCGCAGTCTCGGAGAGCATCTTGCGGTTCATGTCGACGCCGGCCAGCTTCAGACCGTGCATGAAGGTGGAATAGTTCATTCCGTTGGCCTTGCAGCCCGCGCTGATGCGGGTGATCCACAGCTGGCGGAAGTCGCGCTTCTTCTGCTTGCGGCCGACGTAAGCGTAACGGCCGGACTTCATCAGCTGCTCATTGGCCATCTTATAGTGACGGGACTTGTTGCCCCAGTAACCCTTTGCAAGACCGAGGACCTTGCTCCTGTGCTTGCGGGTCATCATTGCGCCTTTAACTCTTGCCATTTCAATATCCTCCTATTGTGCGTCAGCCCTTATTTATAAGGGATCATTTTCTTGATGGTCGCTTCGTTCGTCACGTCGGCGTAGGTCTCGGAGCGCAGACGGCGGCAGCGCTTGGTGCTCTTCTTCGTGAGGATATGGCTCTTGTAAGCGTGTGCACGTTTCACCTTGCCGGACTTGGTGAGATTGAATCTCTTCTTGGCACCGCTGTGGGTCTTCAGTTTGGGCATGATTGTTTCTCCTTCCGTAAATCAATACAGGGATTGCTCCCGCTGTATACCAGTGGTTCAGGCCTCGGTCCCGGATTCGGTTTTGACCTCGGGCTTCGGCTGCTTGGGCTTGCCCGGCTTCTTCGCCGGAGCGGCGGGCTTGGGGGACAGGAACATGGACATGTTCCGGCCCTCCAGCTTCGGGGCCTTGTCCAGATTGGCGATCTCGGCGCACTGGGCTGCGAAGTCCTTGAGCAGCACCGCGCCGATCTCGGTATGCGCCATCTCCCTGCCGCGGAAGCGCACGCTGACCTTCACCCTGTCCCCGTCGCCGAGGAACTTCAGGGCGTTCTTGAGCTTGGTGTTGAAATCGTTGGTGTCGATGCCGGGAGACATGCGGATCTCCTTGATCTCGATCACACGCTGGTTCTTCTTGGCCTCTTTCTCCCGCTTGGTCTGCTCGAAACGGAACTTGCCGTAGTCCATGACCTTGCAGACGGGGGGATTGGAGCCCGGAGCGATCTTGACCAGGTCCATGTCGCGTTCCATGGCAATCTGCATGGCGGCCTCGGCGGACATGATGCCGAGCTGCTCGCCCTGATCGCCGATCAGGCGTACTTCCTTGTCAAGGATCTCTTCGTTGATTTGATGGGCAGCGTTTGCGATGGTGAACACCTCCGAAAAATGAAAAGCTCGGATGCACGGCATCCGAGCGTAAAGACACAGTCGTCCCCCGTTGAGGGGCGGTGCTTGATTGACCGCGGCTGGCGCAGTTGCCGCCGGGTGAGGCAGGGTGGATGCCGTACCTTCTTTGTTTTAGCCTATGTAATATAACAGGGAAACAGACCTGTGTCAAGAGCTGTTTTGCGTTTTTTTTCTGTTTTTCAGTATTTCTCGTCCGGGGCGCCGGCGAGGTTCTCCTGCTCCATGGCGAGCTTGACGATGCGGCTGGTGCCGAGGCGGTCGGCGCCGAGATTGATGAAGTCCTCCGCGTCCTGAATGCTCGAGATACCGCCCGCGGCCTTGACCTTGAGCGTATAGGGGGAGTGGGTGCGCAGCAGCTCGACGTCCTCGCGCGTGGCACCGCCCTTGGAGAAGCCCGTGGAGGTCTTGATGAAGTCGGCCCCGCAGTCGGAGACGATTTTGCACAGATGGATCTTCTCCTCGTCGGTCAGCAGGCAGCACTCGATGATGACCTTGAGGATCTTGCCGGGGACAGCCTCGCGCACGGCGCGGATGTCGTTGGCGACGTCGACCCAGCAGCCGTCCTTGACCATGGAGACGTTGATGACCATGTCGATCTCGTCGGCGCCGTTTTTGACCGCGTCGGCGGCCTCGAAGGCCTTGACGGCGGTGGTGGAGTAGCCGTTGGGGAAGCCGATGACCGTGCAGAGTCTGAGCCTGTCGCCCACGTAGCGCTTTGCGCCCGCGATGTGGGCGGGCGGGATGCAGACGCTGGCGCAGTGATAGCGGATCGCCTGATCGCAGAGGGCGCGGATCTCCTCGCTCGTGCAGTCGACGCGCAGCAGGGTGTGGTCGCATTTTTCCAGAATTTCCTTGATATCCATAAAAGAACGCTCCTTTATTTCAGTTTAGACACTTTATTATACTGCCCGATGCCGTCATATTCAAGTGGGGAGGGCGAATAGGATGGATCATCAAACGAAAAGGACGGCACAGGCCATGGAACAGATGACGGAAACCAACGCGGTCAGACTCTGCGGGACCCTCGCCGGGGCGCCGGTGTTCTCCCACGAGAGCCGGGGCCAGCGCTTCTACACCTTCCCGCTCGAGGTGCGGCGGCTGTCGGGCAACAGCGACACGCTCAACATCGTCCTGCGGCGCGAGCAGCTCGAGGCGGTCGAGGCGGCCGGTCGGGAAAAGCTCCTGATCACGGGGCAGCTGCGCAGCTACAACAACCGCCGGGGCGAGGGCGCGAAGCTCGTGCTCACGGTGCTGGCAAAGGAGCTGCTGCTGTGCGACGGGCCGGACGAGAACAGCGTCCGGCTCACGGGGACGCTGTGCCGGGCGCCGAACCTGCGCGTGACGCCCATGGGGCGCGATATCTGCGACCTCATGCTGGCGGTCAACCGCAGCTATTCCCGCTCGGATTACCTGCCCTGCATCTGCTGGGGCCTGCGTGCGCGCGAGGCGGCGCGCTGGCCGGTCGGGACCGCGGTGCGTCTCGAGGGGCGCTTCCAGAGCCGCAGATACATCAAGCTCACCGAGGCCGGCCCGGTTGAGCGCGTGGCCTACGAGGTCTCCGTGACGGAGGCGGAGGCGCCGGAAACGGCGGAACCCGTGTTCTTATAGGAGCTTTTGCCGAAGCCCTTGACCGCCGCCGGGAAATAGATTATGTTAACCGCGGAGGTGGTGAGGATGCTGAAGAAGGCGGCATGGCTGCTGGCCGCGCTGCTGCTGTTCACGGCGGCGAACGTCCGGCTTTGCTGGGACTGTGAGGTGGCGGGCGAAACGCTCCCGCTCGGCTGCTCGGCGCGGGCGGCGCAGCGGGCGGCGGAGGCTGCCCGCGCTGCTGCGGAGGAGATCCTGCCGGGGGAGGCGGCGTTGCCGCAGATGAAGCGGCGGGCGCGTCTGACGCTGCGCCTGCCGGAGCGGGAGGCGCCGGGACTTGCGGACGCGCTGCTGCTGGCGACGCCGGGCGTCGTCCTGCGGGAGTATGTGTACCTCGGCGGGGAGCGCGTCGGCGCGGTGACGGACGCGGCGGCCTTTCGCGTAAAGCTGCGCAGCTACATCGACAACACCGTGCCCGACTGGGCCTGGGGCGGCGTGCTCTCGAAGCCGCTGCGCGTCGAGCGCTGCTGGGGGCGGACAGGCTACGCCTCCGCGCCGGGGGACATGGTGCTGCTCGTGACGGGCATCGCGCCGGTGTTCTACTACGACGCGGAAGGGAATTATGCGACCGCGTGAGCAAGTGAGGAAGCGGCTTTACCGGCCGCGGGTCAGAAAACCGCCGCCGAGCAGGCGCTCCCCGTCGTACAGGACGGCGCTCTGCCCCGGGGCGGGGGCGCGCACCGGGGTCTCGCAGGAGATCCGGGCGCTCCCGTCCTCCCGGGCGCGGGCGAGGCAGCGCGGCTCCTCCCACTTCGTATGGCGCACGCGCACGCTCGCCGGGATCGGCGCCTCGTGCGGCGGCTCGATCAGCCAGTTGAAGTCCGCGGCGAGGAGTTCGGTCTGAAACAGCTCCTCCCAGAGGGCGAGTTCGATGCGGTTTTCCGCCGCGTCGATGCGCTCGACGTAGAGCTTGCGGCCCTCGTACAGACCGGGCACGCGCTGGCCGACGGTCCAGCGGACGATACCCTCGTGCCGCCCGACGACCTGCCCGTGAAAGACAAAGTCCCCCGGACAGGGCAGGGCGGCGCGCCTGGAGAGCCAGCCGACATAGTCCCTGTCCGGGATGAAGCAGATCTCCATGCTGTCCCTTTTGTGCGCGGCGGGAAGGCCAAAGTTCTCCGCCATGGCCCGCACCTGCGTCTTCTCCCAGGGACCGAGCGGCAGCGTCAGACGCGCGGCCTGCTCCTTGGTCAGACGGCAGAGCATATAGCTCTGGTCGTTGGCGGGACGGCCCTTGTACAGCGCGCCGTTTTCGGCGCGGGCGTAGTGGCCGGTGGCGACGAGCTCCGCGCCCACGCGGTCGGCCTCGCGCAGCAGCGCGGGGAATTTCAGCGCCCGGTTGCAGAGCACGCAGGGGTTGGGCGTCTCGCCGCGCAGATAGCAGTCGGTGAACGGGCGGCAGACGAGCGCTTCCAGCTCGGCGTGCACGTCGACGACCGTCAGCTCAAGCCCCATCCGTTCTGCCGCCTCGACGGCCTCGGAGCGCGCATCAAACCCGGTGTTGTCGAGATACACCCCGTGCACCGCAAAGCCCGCCTTTTGCAGCAGGACGGCCGAGACGGCGGAGTCGACCCCGCCGGAAAAGCCCAGGACGACCTTGCTCATCGGCGGCCCTCCATCCAGATCATCAGCACCGAGATATCGGCCGGGGACACGCCGGAGATGCGGCTCGCCTGACCGAAATTCTCGGGCCGGATCTTCTCCAGCTTCTCCCGCGCCTCGAGGCGCAGGCCCGTGATGGCCCGGTAGTCAAGCTCCGCCGGGAGCTTTTTCGCTTCCAGCCGGGCAAATTCCTCCACCTGCCGGAGCTGGCGCTTGATATAGCCGTCGTACTTGAGGCGGATCTCCACCTGCTGCGCGACCGCCCTCGGCAGCGCGGGACGCGCCGGATCGAAGGGCGCAAGGTCGTTGTACGCGATCTGCGGGCGGCGCAGCAGCTCCGCGAGCGAAAAGCCCGTGGCGATGGGCGCGGTGCCTTTTTCCTCCAGCAGCGCGTTGAGCGCATCCGACGGCGCGACGTGGGAATCCTCCAGCCGCTTGAGCTCCGCGTCGACGGCGGTGTACTTGTCCAGAACGGCCTGATACCGTTCCTCGCTCACGAGCCCGAGCTCCCGGCCGATCCCGGCAAGGCGCTGATCGGCGTTGTCCTGCCGGTGCAGCAGGCGGTACTCGCTGCGTGAGGTCATCATGCGGTAGGGCTCGTTGGTGCCCTTGGTGACCAGATCGTCGATGAGCGTGCCGATATAGCCGTCGCTGCGGCGGAGGATGAAGGGGGACAGGCCCCGGAGCTTCCGCGCGGCGTTGACCCCGGCCACAAAGCCCTGGACCGCGGCCTCCTCGTAGCCGGAGGAGCCGTTGAACTGCCCGGCCCCGTAGAGGCCGGGGATCTTTTTGCTCTCGAGCGTGGGGTACAGCTCCGTCGGATCGACGCAGTCGTACTCGATGGCGTAGGCGCAGCGGGTCATCTCCGCGCGCTCGAGCCCCGGGATCGTGTGCAGCATCTGCACCTGCACCTCCTCGGGCAGCGAGGAGGAGAAGCCCTGGATGTACAGCTCCTCGGTCTCCAGGCCCATCGGCTCGACAAAGAGCTGATGGCGGGTCTTGTCGGGGAAGGTCATGACCTTGGTCTCGATGCTCGGGCAGTAGCGCGGGCCGACGCCCTCGATGACGCCGGAGTAGATCGGGCTGCGGTCGAGGTTGCGGCGGATGATGTCATGCGTGCGCTCGTTGGTATAGGTGAGGTAGCAGACGGCGCGGTTTTCCGGCGGCTTCGCCGTCGAGAAGGAGAAGGGCTCCGGGTCCTCGTCGCCGGGCTGCAGCTCCATCTTCGAGAAGTCCACCGTGCGCGCGTTGACCCGCGGGGGCGTGCCGGTCTTGAAGCGGCGCATGCGCAGGCCGAGGGCCGTAAGCCGCCCGCTCAGCGCCAGCGCCGGGGCCAGCCCGTCCGGGCCGGAGTCGCGCAGGACCTCGCCCACGATGGTGCGGCCGCCGAGATAGGTGCCGGACGCGACCACGACCGCGCGGCAGCGCCAGACCGCCCCCGTGACCGTCGTGACCGAGCAGACCGCCCCGCCCGCGTCCAGACCGATGTCGACGACCTCGGCCTGCTTGACGCGCAGGTGCTCCTGCCGCTCCAGCGTGAGCTTCATCACCTGCTGATAGCGCCGCCGGTCGGCCTGGGCGCGCAGCGAGTGGACCGCAGGCCCCTTCCCGCGGTTGAGCATACGGTATTGGATGCAGGCCTTGTCCGCGGCTTTCGCCATCTCGCCGCCGAGCGCGTCGAGCTCGCGCACCAGATGGCCCTTGCCCGTGCCGCCGACGGCGGGGTTGCAGGGCATGTTGCCCACGGAGTCGAGATTGACCGTGAAGCAGACCGTGTCCAGGCCCAGACGCGCCGAGGCGAGCGCCGCCTCGATCCCCGCGTGGCCCGCGCCCACGACCGCCACGTCGCAGCTTCCGGCATCGTATAAGATCAAAACTACCACCACTTTTTCTGTCGATCAAAAACAATTCATTTTATCATCCGCAGGGCGGAGCGTCAAACAGAAGATGCGTCGAAGAAAGGGAAAACGTGGGGGATTTTTCCCTTGACCCCGGGGCTTCACAGGCATATAATTTCAATAATGAAAGAATCGTTTCACGCCGCTCAACGGAAAGGAGAGTCCGCGATGAAAAAGAGCACAAGACGGCTTTTGACTGCGCTGCTCTGTCTGTGCCTGTGCCTGACCCTGAATGCGCTGTTTCCCGTGAAGGCCAGCGCGGATCAGGTCATCTCCAAGGTGCTGACCACGACGAAGTACACCCCGGTCGCCCTGATGGATCTGGAGCTCACTCCGGCAGGGACCAGCACCTCCGGCGTCTATATCGCCTCGTACTGCTGGTTCGATGTGAGCACGGAGAACATCATCACCGGCCAGTTCGGCGAGGGGGTCTACCGGGTCGAGATCACGCTGAAGACCTACGACGGCTTCGTGTTCGACGATCCGGTCGCGGCGTATCTCAACAACATCCCGGTCGACTATGTCATGAGCGACGACTACCACACCATGACCGTGTACAGGACCTACGCCGCGGAGATCTGGGCGCCCTCGGTGGTCAAGCAGCCCCGGGACGAGACCGTGGACCCGGGCGGGATCGCCTCCTTCTCCGCCACGGCCACCTATACGGTGGGCTATCAGTGGCACGCCTACAATCCTGCGAACAAGATGGATTATCTGGCGACGGATCTGCCCGACGTGTTCGCCGGCGTGACGCTCAATCCCGAGGGGCAGAGCACCCTGACGATCGAAAACGTCCCGGTGGAGATGGACGGCTGGCATATCTACTGCACCTTCCTCGGCGCCTCCTGGTCCAAGTCCAACTCCAACTACGCGCTGCTCAAGGTCCGGCACCCGCCGGTCACCCCGACCCCGGCG
>JAUNNC010000023.1:19566-21225 GCA_030531585.1 Eubacteriales bacterium
TCCCACGCCGGAACCGACGCCCGAGCCCGCCCCGGAGGAGACCTCCGCGCCGGAGACCCGGGAGCATATCCACGAGTTCCCGGAGACCTGGTCCTTTGACGACGAGATGCACTGGCGTGAGTGCGCCTGCGGCGAAAGGATCGAGCAGGGCGCGCACGAGATGGAGTGGACCACCGTCAAACGCGCGAGCGCGAAGGAGCCGGGACGGGAGAGCGGCGTATGCTCCCTCTGCGGCTATACAACGGAGCGGGAGCTGGCCTACAGCGGCTTGAATCCCTGGCTGCGCGTGACGGTCATCGGCGTCGGCGGACTGGTCGCCCTGACGATCCTGGTCCTGCTTGTCGACTCGGCACGCAGGAAGTCGAAGAGCCGCAGCGTCCGCGCGGAAAAGCCCGCGGCCTACAGCGGCAGGCACGTCAAGAAGTAAAATTGGATATTGAACACGAAACTGCCCGGGGCCGAAGCCCCGGGCAGTTTCATGCTGTTCAGCGTTTCTTCCTGCGGAGGAATCCGTACAGCCCCGCGCACAGCGCCAGCGAGACGAGGCTGACGGCGGCTCCGGCGCGAAGGCCCGGCGTGCGGTAGCACAGCTCGAGCCGGTGCTCGCCCGCCGCGACGGGAACGGCGATCATGCTGCCGGAGTTGAGCAGGACGGTCTCCTCTCCGTCGACGAGAGCGGTCCATCCGGGATCGAAGGGGACCGAGAAATACCAGACGCCGTCCCGGTCCGAACGCGTCGTGCAGCGCAGACCGTGCCCGTCGCGGGAGAAGTCCGTGACCGCGCGTCCGCGGCACGCGGCGGCAAGGTCGGCGGGAGAGCGGTCGAGCTCCAGCTCCTCCGGCGCCTTGCGGGGCAGCAGAGCGCTCACGAGAGCCTCGTCCTCCGGCCGTACGGCGATGCTGTCGAGCAGGGCCACGCCGCGCTGCTCGCGCGGGAGGCGCATCAGCTCGTCGTACAGCAGATAGCTGTCGGCCTCGTAGCCGATGGGGCAGGCCTCCGCCTCCGTCACATAGAGGGTCTGGCCGCGGGCGGAGACCGTCTGCACGACGGCGGCGCCCTCCGGCGGCGCGGCCGACACCCGGTAGCGGGCGCCCAGAAGCTCCTGAAGGCCCGGAATACCGCTCCGGCTGAGTGAGTAAACGTTGTCGTTCCAGTCGAACATCGCGTCAAAGCTGCGGATGGAATTGCAGGGCGTGGAGATGTAGGAGCCGATGCCCGAGGCGTGTCCCGTCATCAGCAGCTTGTTGTCCGCGGCGTTGAGACGGTACTGCGCGTCCGGCAGCTCCATCTGCGCGCCCATCTCATACAGGCCCGCGTAGTACTGCGCGTCCGGCGCCGTGGCCCGGTAGCAGTAGATGACCGACGCGGTGGTCACCACCGAGGCGGCGGAGATGCCCAGCAGCAGCCAGCGGTGCCAGACGGGGCGCTTTCCCGCCGGGAGCCGGTCATGCAGGGCGAGATACCCGAGGCCGCCCAGGGAAATGACCATATTGATGAGGAAGCGGACGCGGTGGTACACATAGCTGCCCTCCGCCTCGTACGAGGGCATGAACAGCAGCATCGAACAGAACACCAGCACGATCAGGGCGTTTGTGCGCAGACCGAAGCGCAGGTCAAAGCGCTCCCGGTCCTCCGCGACGAGCGCGGTGATCAGCGCC
>JAUNNC010000023.1:21244-23293 GCA_030531585.1 Eubacteriales bacterium
GGTAGGCGCCGCGAAACAGCAGGAACGTGCAGGTCAGAAGCGGGGAGAAGCTGATGATCAGCATGGCCCACATCAGGCGCGACAGCCAGTCCCGCCGGTCGTGCAGCCAGGTGATCACGAAGGCCATCCCGACCAGCGGCAGGCTGCAGCAGGTCGAGAGCCAGTGCCCGTGGTAGATGCTGTTGAGATCGTCCATGGCCTCGGCGGGCAGAAAGATGCCCTTGACAATGTTCAGGAAACCCCGCGTCTCATAGACCAGCGCGTCGAGATTGAACAGGCTTCCCTGCGCGCGTTCGGACGAGAGCAGCTGCAGCAGCGAGGGGAACAGGAAAACCGCGGCGATCCCGGCGCCCAGCACCGCGCAGCCGAAGCACAGCAGCACGCGCCCGGCGAGCGCACGCAGGTCCCGGGTCCAGAAGCGGAAGACGAAGTACAAAACGAGGAACACGCACTCCATCACGAAGAAGAAGTAGTTCGTCAGCGCGCACAGGGCGACCGCCAGCACCAGCATCCACGCGTCGCGCCGGTCGTCCATGGTGCGCTCCAGCGCGTACAGCAGCAGCGGGAAGGCGGCAATGACCTCGTGGAAGTGGTAGTAGACCACGTTTGCGGCGGAGAAGCCGGAGAAGGCGTAGAGCACCGCGCCCGCGGCCGCATAGCGCCGGTCCCGGACGAAGAGGCTGAGATACAGATAGGCCGCCGCCCCGGCTGCCGCGTACTTGAGCATGTACAGCCAGCCGACGAGCCAGGGGAACAGCCGCGCCGGGAAGAGCATCGACAGCCAGAAGAACACGCTCCCCAGCTCGTAGAAGGTGAAGCTCTGCAGGGTGGACGAGCCGAGATCCACGTTCCAGGCCCAGCCGCCCAGCCCGCCGTCCGGCAGATTGTTGTGCAGGCAGATGGTGAAGGGGATCTGCTGGTCGTTGAAGTCGCTGGCGACGGTGAAAACGCCGCGCCCCTGCACGATGAAGGGCAGGAAGGTCAGCAGCGCGAGCAGGGCGCACAGGCTCGCGCAGCGCCTCAGATTTTTGCGGTCGAGAGACTTGTCAATCAAAGCGGCACTCCCCTTACAGCTGTTTCATCACGCGCATGAAGAACTCCACCGCGCGGCAGATCGCCTCGATGCGGATGCGCTCGTCGTTGCCGTGGATCATGTGCCGCTCCTCGGCGCTCATGTCCATGGCGGAGAAGCGGTAGACCCGGTCGGAGATCAGGCCGTAGTGGCGGCTGTCGGAGCACTGCACCATCAGATACGGGGAGACGATGCAGCCCGGCCAGGTGCCGGAGACGGCCTCGGCTACGATCTGCCAGCCCTCGACGTCGGTGCGGGAGACGCGGCTCGGCTCCATGCCGCCGAGGACCTTCAGCTCCACGTCCGGGTCCCTGACGACGCCTCGGATGTAGTTTACCGCGGACTCCATGCTGTCGGCCGGGTTGAGGCGCAGGTTTGCGACCATGGAGGCGTTGGGCGGGATGACGTTGGGGGCCTTGCTGCCGCGCATCTGGGTGAAGGCCACGGTGGTGCGCAGCAGGGCGTTGAGCTCGCCCCCGGTCTTCTTCGTCAGCAGATCCAGCACCCAGCCGAAGGCCCAGAGGTTGGCGAAAATCATGCGGTACAGGAAGCTCGAATGGCGGCCGAGGGTGTCGAACATCTCGAGCACGGGCTTGGTGAAGTGCAGCTTGAAGGGGTGATCCTCCACCCGCTTGCAGGCCGCGGCGAGCTTGCCGATGGGGGTGTGCGGCGCGGGCGCGGAGGCGTGGCCGCCGGCGCCGCTGACCGCGTATTCGAGGTTGAGCATGCCCTTCTCCGCAATGCCGATCAGCGCGCAGGGGGCCTTGACGCCGGGGAAGACGTCCTCGACCACGGCGCCGCCCTCGTCGATGACCAGACTGGGCTCGATCCCCTGCTCCTGGAAGTACTTGACGATGTTCAGCGCGCCGGGGCCGTTGATCTCCTCGCCGCCGGAGAAGGCGAAGTAAATGTCGTGCTCGGGCCGGAAGCCCTGACGGATCAGGTTCTCCGCGCCGGAGAGGATGCCGTTGAAGGTG
>JAUNNC010000173.1 GCA_030531585.1 Eubacteriales bacterium
TCCTCGAGGTCATGGCCGTCTACGCCGCGGCCTTCGACTTCGACGCGATCCTGCCCGTGTCGGCCAAAACCGGCGAGGGACTGGACGAGCTGCTGGATGAGATGGAAAAATACGCCGCCGAGGGACCGCATCTCTTCCCCGACGATATGATCACCGATCAGCCGGAGAGGCAGATCTGCGCCGAGCTCGTGCGTGAGAAGCTGCTGCGCTGCCTGGACCGGGAGATCCCGCACGGCACCGCGGTGGAGGTGACGAAATTCTCCGAGCGCGAAAACGGCATCATCGATCTCGAAGTCACGATCTTCTGCGAAAAGGAGAGCCACAAGGGCATCATCATCGGAAAAAAGGGCGCCATGCTCAAAAAGATCGGGGAGCTCGCGCGGCACGATATCGAGGACTTCATGGGCACGAAGGTCAATCTGCAGACCTGGGTCAAGGTCAAGGAGAACTGGCGCGACTCCATGGCCTCGCTCAGAAACTTCGGCTTTACGGAGCAGTAGAGCGAAAACAGGAATTGCCAGCATGTCCGTCTCTGTGAGCGCAGATACTAGACGCAGAGGTGACGCGCATGAAAACGGACGCGATCTGGAGGGAGTTCCAACGATCCGGCGACCCTCTGATCTATCTGCTGTACAGGGCCAGCCGGGAAGAAGAGCGGGACGGGCTGTCCCGCGCAGGCTGACCCGGGAGTGTACATAGATGTTTCAAACGGTAAACGCGCTAGTGCTGCGCGAGGTGAGATACAAGGAGGCCGACCGCATCCTGACCCTGCTGACGGATACGGAGGGCAAGCTCACCGTCAAGGCGCGCGGCGCACTGAGAAAAAGCAGCAGGACCGCCGCGGCCACCCAGCAGCTCACCTATTCGGAGATGACGCTGTTCGGGAACAAGGGCCGCTGGACCGTGAACGAGGCGTCCGTCCGGGAGGCCTTCTCCGGTCTGCGCGAGGATATGGAGCGCCTGGCGCTGGGGGCATACTTCGCCGAGTGCATGGAGGCGTTCAGCGTCGAGGATCAGCCGGAGCCGGAGCTGCTGCAGCTCGGGCTCAACTGCCTGTACGCGCTCAGCCACGGGCTGTATGCGCCCGAGAAGATCAAAGCCGCCTTTGAGCTGCGACTCATGTGCCTGTCCGGCTACGCGCCGGAGCTCGGGCGCTGCGCCGTGTGCGGGAAGGAGCCGGAGGACCCCTGCCTCAGCCTCGACCGCGGACAGATCTGCTGCTCCGGCTGCGGCTATGCGATGGGAGAGCGGACGTCCCTCGGCGGCGGAGCCCTGGACGCGGCGCGCTTCCTCTGTACGGCGCCGCCGAAGCAGCTGCTCTCCTTCCGGATCGGGGATGACGCGCTGCTGCGCCTTTCGGACGCCGCCGAGCGCTATCTGCTGCGCCGCGCCGAGCGCGGGTTCTCCACGCTGGATTACTGGAAAAAGATACGCATACGCTGAGGAAGAACGATCATAAGATGGGATATATGCCATGAGTTTTTTTGAAAAGAGCCTGACAACCCTGGAGCTTCCCGCCGTCCTGGCGATGCTCGCCGCCGAGGCGGTGAGCGAGCCCGCCAGGGAGCGCGCCCGGGAGCTGAGCCCCTCCGTCAACGAGGCGGAGGTCCGCCGCAGACTGGAGGAGACGAGCGCCGCGAAGACCATGATGGTCGTGCGCGGCAGTCCGTCCTTCTCCGGCGTGAAGGACGTGCGCGCATCGCTGGCCCGGGCGGATCTGGGCGGCGCGCTCAACACCCGCGAGCTGCTGGACATCGCGCGCGTGCTGCAGTGCGCACGGCTGGTGCGCGGTTACCTCGTGGACGACTCGGTGGGGAAAACGCCGATCGACCACCTGTTCTCCGCCCTGCACGCCAACCGCTTCCTCGAAGAGAAGATCACCGGCTCCATCGTGGGCGAGGATGAGATCGCGGATGCGGCCTCGCCGGAGCTTGCCACCATCCGCCGGCAGATGCGGGCCGCCGCGGCCAGAGCCCGCGAGGCGCTGCAGAAGATCATCTCCTCCCCGAGCTATGCCAAGGTGCTGCAGGAGCCCATCATCACCCAGCGGGCCGACCGCTATGTGGTGCCGGTCAAGGCCGAGTGCAAGGGCGCGATCAACGGTCTGGTGCACGACATCTCCGCCTCGGGCGCGACGCTCTTTATCGAGCCGATGGCGGCGGTCAAGGCCAACAACGAGCTGCGCGAGCTCGCCGCACGCGAGCGCGCGGAGATCGACCGCATCCTCGCCGAGCTCTCCGCCGACTGCGCCGAGCACCGCGAGGGCATCACCGAGGACTTCGAGCTGCTGGTGCGGCTCGACCTGATCTTCGCCAAGGCGAAGCTCTCCTACAAGCTCAACTGCGGTCAGGCGGCCATGGAGGGTGAGGGCATCGTCCTGCGCCGCGCGCGGCATCCGCTGCTCGATCAGGCAAAGGCCGTGCCCATCGACGTGGAGCTCGGCGAGAGTTTTGATACCCTCGTGATCACCGGCCCCAACACCGGAGGCAAGACGGTTTCGATCAAGACGATCGGCCTGCTCGCCGCGATGCACCAGTGCGGCCTGCACATCCCGGCCGCGGACGGCAGCCGCCTGCCGGTCTTTTCCCACATCCTCGCGGACATCGGTGACGAGCAGAGCATCGAGCAGAGCCTGTCCACCTTCTCGGCGCACATGAGCAACATCGTGCGCATCCTCGAGGAGTGCGACGAGCGCTCGCTGATCCTCTTCGACGAGCTCGGCGCGGGCACCGACCCCACCGAGGGCGCGGCGCTGGCCATCGCCGTGATCGAGCACGCGCGCAGGAGAGGGGCGGTCATCGCCGCCACGACGCACTACGCGGAGCTCAAGGTCTACGCGACCAACGAGCCCGGCGTGCAGAACGCCTCCTGCGAGTTCGATGTGGAGACCCTTCAGCCGACCTACCGCCTGCTGGTCGGCATCCCCGGCAAGTCCAACGCCTTTGCCATCTCCAGACGGCTGGGACTCAGCGACGAGATCATCGAGGACGCAAAAACGCGCGTAAGCACGGAGAGCGCCAGCTTCGAGGCCACGATCGAGAAGCTGGAGCAGACGAGGGTCCTGCTCGAAAAGGACCGCGAGGAGGCGGAGAAGAAGCTGCGCGAGGCGCAGGAGAACGCAAAAAAGGCGGCCTTCCTGCGGGCGGAGCTCGAGGTCCGGCTCGACAAGGCGGACACCAAGTCCCGCCGCGAGGCCGAGCGCATCCTCGCCGACGCCCGCGCCACGGCCGAGGAGGTCTTCCGCGAGCTTGACGAGATGCGCAAGATGGCGGACGAGGACGAGGATGCCAGCCGCGTCAACGAGGCCCGGGCCCAGCTCAGGCGGCAGCTCAATCTGTCGCAGGAGGCGCTGCAGAAGGAGCTCAGTCCCGAGGAGGAGAACAAGGTCTCCGCGCGCCCGGTACGGCCGGGGGACACCGTGCGCATCAAGTCCATGGGCATGAAGGCGACGGTCATCTCCAAAGCGAACGACGGGACGCTCTCGCTGCGCGCGGGCATTATGAACGTGAGCGCGAAGGAGGACGAGGTGCTGCTGCTCGAGGACGAGGCGCCGAAGCAGAAGAAGTCCGCCGTCTCCGCGCCCGCCATGCACAGCGCGAGCATCTCGCCGGAGATCGATCTGCGCGGCATGGAGTCGATCGACGCGGTGCTGGCCTGTGAGCGTTATCTCGACAGCGCGGTGATGGCAAAGCTCAAGACCGTGACCATTATCCACGGCAAGGGGACCGGCGCGCTGCGTGCCGCCGTGCAGCAGATGCTCAAAAAAAACAAGGCCGTCAAAAGCTTCCGCCTCGGCCGCTACGGCGAAGGCGAGAGCGGCGTGACCGTGGTCGAACTGAAATAAAAAGCCATTTTTCGGAAGATAAATCATGTTGAATATCACGAATCAGTCGAAACCTGTTGACGATTGCGGGAGAGTTTGATAAAATAAGATCACAAATTCCTATATGGATGTTTAAGGGGTGGCAAGTATGATAACCAAAGAGGTA
>JAUNNC010000174.1 GCA_030531585.1 Eubacteriales bacterium
CGGCGATAAAAGCGTCGTCGTCGCTCTCGTATGGTTTGGGAAAGCCCGACAGACCGCCGTACTGCCGCAGCGAGGGAAAGGCCTCTCTGCGGCCGGTGATGATCTTGTGGGTATAGCTCTGATGTCCGACATCAAAAATGATCCTGTCTCTGGCGCTGTCATAGACCCGGTGTATGGCGAGCGTGAGCTCGATCGTTCCGAGATTCGACGCCAAATGGCCGCCCGTCCTGGAGATACAGTCGATCTCGTAGGCGCGCAGCTCGTCACACAGCGTGTGAAGCTGTTCGGAATTCAGCTTTTTTATGTCGGCAGATGTGTTGATGCTGTCTAATATACTCAAATCGTTCCTCTGATCACCCCGCGGCTGCACCGCGGTTTTATTGTTCTCTGGTGGAGAGAAGGTCTGCCATCGCAAACAGGAAACCGGTATCGTCAAAGGCCTCGGACAAGACGTCCTTGGCGTGCTGCGTCAGGCGCGCAATGGTCCTTTCGCAGCCCTCGAGACCCATCAGGGCCATATAGGTGTTCTTGCACTCCTGCGCATCCGAGCCGATCGGCTTGCCGAGCTTCTCGGCAGTGCTGATCACATCGAGCACATCGTCGCGGATCTGGAACGCCATGCCGAGGGCGGCGCCGAACTGCGCGGCGCTCTCCAGCATTGCCTCGCTCCCGCCGGCGGCTGCGACGCCCATCTGACAGGCGGCAATGATCAGCGCGCCGGTCTTGCGGCTGTTGATCTCGGTCAGCTCCCGCTCGGAGAGGCGCTTCCCTTCCCACTGCATATCCAGATACTGCCCGCCGCACATCCCGTCCAGGCCGACCGCGTCGGCCAGGATCCGGGCGCATTCAGCGCGCCGGTCGGCGGGAAGCGCCGAGCGAAGAATCGTCCCAAAGGCCTCTGCCTGCAGACAGTCCCCGGCGAGCACCGCGGTGCACTCTCCGTATACGACGTGGTTGGTCGGCTTGCCGCGGCGGAGGTCGTCGTTGTCCATACAGGGCAGATCATCATGGATCAGGCTGTAGGTGTGCAGCATCTCGATCGCGCAGGCGCAGGGCATGGCATCCTCGGGCGTTCCGCCGGCAATGCGGCAGAATTCCAGCACCAGCGTGGGCCGGATGCGCTTGCCCCCCGCGAGCAGACTGTAGCGCATCGCCTCGGCCAGGCCGGCCTGCGGAAGAGACGCGGCGTCGGAAAACTGCTTTTCCAGCTCGGCCTCGATACAGCTTTTGTATGCTTCCGCGGTCATCTCAATCCTCACCCTCAAATGCAAGCTCCACAGGGGTCCTGTCCGGCCCCTTCTTCAGCTTGACGACCTTCTGCTCGGCCTCGTCCAGCATCCTGCTGCAGGAGGCGATCAGTGCGGTGCCCTCCTCATAGAGACTCAGCGAATCGCTCAGCGGCAGATCGCCCTTTTCCAGATGACGAACGATCTCGTCCAGCCGGGAGAGAGATTCCTCAAAGCTCAGCGGATTCTTTTTCGCTGCCATTGATATTGCTCCTTTGTGTGTTTTCAACCAGACAGTCCGCCCGCCCGTCTGTCAGGGTCAGCCGGAGCCGGTCGCCGGGGCGCAGCGCTTCCACGCTGCGAATACAGCGGCCCTCTCCGTCGGCGGCGATCGCGTAACCGCGCGTGAGCACGCGAAGCGGACTCATCGCGTCCAGCGCGGCGGTCAGGCGTACAAAGCGCTCCCGCGCGGATGCGAGCTCGCGCTCCTCCGCTGAAGCCAGGAGCTTTCGTATATGATCCAGCTCCATGTGGCGCAGATCGAGCTGCGCCGTCGGTTCGGTCAGGACGCGTTTGTTCCTGAGGCTTTCGAGCCGCTCGGCCAGAAAGGCGAGCTTTTTCCGCATTGCCTGAGAGCCGCGGATCTCGTAAGCGTTCAGGGCCTCCATGACCTCACGGCAGTCCGGCACGGCGATTTCCGCGGCGTTCGAGGGAGTGGACGCCCGCCTGTCGGCGACATAGTCGGAGATCGTGACGTCCGGCTCGTGTCCGACCGCGGAGATGACGGGGATGCGGGAAGCGTAGATCGCCCGGGCGACGCGCTCATCATTGAAGGCCCACAGGTCTTCGATGGAGCCGCCCCCGCGCCCGGTAATGATGAGGTCCGCCACATCGAATTCATTGGCGTAGCGGATCGCCCCTGCGATCTCCGGCGGAGCCTCGGTCCCCTGCACGCGCACCGGCATGACGATGAGCTTCGCCATGGGCCAGCGTCGGCCGAGGATGCGGATCATATCGTGCACCGCCGCCCCGGCCGAGGAGGTGATGATCGCAATGCGCCCCGGGATCTCCGGCAGAGGCTTCTTGTGGGCGTCATCAAACAGGCCCTCTTCCTCCAGCCGCACCTTGAGCTGCTCAAAGGCGACCTGCAGATCGCCGGTCCCCTCGGGCATCAGCTGGGTACAGTAGAGCTGATAGGCACCGTCGCGCATGAACACGGCGACGCGTCCCCAAGCTGTGACGCCCATGCCGCTCTCCGGACGGAAGCGGAGTTTGGAGGCGCTGCTTTTGAACATCACACAGCGCAGGCTGCTCTCACTGTCCTTGAGCGTAAAGTAGTGATGTCCGGACGGATAGATCTTGTAGTTGGACAGCTCACCCCGGACGCAGACGTTGGAGAGCATCGGCTCACCCTCCAGCAGATTGCGTACGATACCGTTGAGCTCGGTAACGGAAAGCGCCTGTTCCATGATTACTCTTCTGCGCCGGTGTTCTTCTCACCGCGCATAAAACCGCCCAGCACGCCGTTGACGAAGGCGACGGTATCGGGTTCGTCATACCCCTTTGCAAGCTCCACCGCCTCGTTGATGGCGGCGGCGTCGGGAATGTCGTCCATATACAGGATCTCGCACAGCGCGCATCTGAGCACCGCCAGAGCCGTGCGGGAGATGCGCTCGATCTTCCAGCCCTTTGCGTAGCGGCTGATGTAGCCGTCGATCTCCGTGCGGTGTTCTTCGATCAGCGTGGTCAGGCGGCGGATATAGCCGAGCTGGGCCTCGTCCGGGCGCTCCTGATAGAGTGTATCCTCGGCGGCAAGACTGGCGTAATGCTCCTCGTCAAAGAAACGGTCCAGGATCTCCGAAGGGCGCTCCCCTGTCGTCGCCGCGGCAAAGCTGAGCTGAATGGCCAGCTCTCTCGCATTTGTCCTTGTCATCGGCCTGCCCTCCGATTATTTGTCAAAGGCGATCCCCGAGACGTGTACGTTGACCTCGGCGTTCTCGATCCCGGTCGAGGCCTGCACAAGGCTCATGACCTTCTCCTGGACCTCACGCGCCACATTGACGATGTTGCAGCCGTACACGACGGTGATGATGATATCCGCCAGAATCTTGCCGTCGATGAACTGGACCTTAACGCCCTTGGTCACGGTCTTGAGACCGATAAGCTCGGCAAGCTCCGACCCGGCGGTATTGGAAAGACCGGCAACGCCGTCGATCTCGCTGATGGCGGACTTGACGACGCTGGTGATCACTTCTTCCGAAATGTTGATGCTCCCTTTTTCGGTCTGACAGGTTACGTAATTGTCGCCCATAAAGAACCTCCCAAATGAAATCATAATATTTTACCATAAGTATTCAGAAAAAGGAAGCATATTTCTTCATTTTTTCATTTTTTCCCTTTTGTCATTCTGTTTTTTCCTGACATACCCAGAAAGAATAAAAAGCAGGCATACCTGAGAAGGGTATGCCCTGCATATATCGGGATACAAAGCGCTTTATCCGCGCTTCCTGTCAAGCCTTGACCTCGATGATGTTGAGCTGCTCAGGACCGTAGGAGGTTTCAGTACAGATCACATCGGTGATCCGCGCCACGGCCTCCTCGCTCAGACCGTCCATCGGAGCCGGTACCGCAACGGTGATCGCATCGTCTCCGATGTAGACTACGCAGTCGTCAAACTCCTTGGCCAGCAGCAGATTCTCGATCTGCGCCTCCTGCATGGAACAGGCAGCCATTTTTGAGATGGCGTTCATGGCGCTGTC
>JAUNNC010000024.1:0-11088 GCA_030531585.1 Eubacteriales bacterium
CGCTTGTGGGTCAGCTCGGCCAGGGGGTTGGTCTGGTCCATGAACTGGCTCAGCGGCGAGGAGCCGAAGAACTCCTTGATGGCCGCGGTCACGGGGCGGATGTTGATGAGGCTCTGCGGGGTGACGATGTCGAGATCCTGCAGGGTCATGCGCTCGCGGATCACGCGCTCCATGCGGGAGAAGCCGATGCGGAACTGATTCTGCAGCAGTTCGCCCACGCAGCGGACGCGGCGGTTGCCGAGGTGGTCGATGTCGTCGGCCTCGCCGATGCCGTGCGCCAGGCAGTTGAGGTAGTTGACGGAGGAGAACATGTCGTCGACCACGATGTGCTTGGGCACGAGGATGTCGGCGCAGGCGCGGACCGCGTCCTTCAGAGCGTCGCCCTGGTACTGCTCCATGAGCTGACGCAGGACGATCCCGCGCACTCTCTCCTTGATGTCGACCTCCTTCGGGTCAAAGTCGACATAGCGGCGCAGATCGACCATGCCGTTGGAGAACACGCGCACGTTCTTGCCGTCGACCTTGAGCAGCACGTCCACCACGCCGGCGTCGGCGATCTCTCTGGCCTTGTCGCGGCTGAGGATCTCGCCCGGCTCGGCGAGCAGCTCGCCGGTCAGGGGGTCGGCCACGGGCGCGGCCCGCTCGAAGCCCGCGATGCGCGGGTAGAGGGAGAGCTTCTTATTAAATTTATAGCGGCCCACGTCGCTGATCTCATAGCGGCGGCGGTCGAAGAACAGGCCCTCGAGCAGGGTCTCTGCCGACTCCACGGTCGGGGGATCACCCGGACGCAGCTTGCGGTAGATCTCAAGCAGGCACTCGTCGCGGCTCTGGCAGGCGTCCTTGTCCAGGGTGGCGAGGATGCGCTCGTCCTCGCCGAAGATCTCACGGATGCGCTCGTTTGTGACAGCGCCGACCGCGGGCTCAGCCACACAGGACAGCCAGGTCGCGCAGGACTCGGGCTTGAGGCTTCCGTTCTCGTCCAGCTCGGCCTTGTACTGGCCCATGGCCTTGAGGAACCAGGTGATGGGGAGCTTGCGGTTCTTGTCGATGCGGACGTAGAAGACGTCGTTGGCGTCCGTCTCGTACTCCAGCCACGCGCCGTGATACGGGATCACGGTGGAGCCGTAGGTGGCGATCATGGCCTTGTCGACGGTCTTGTCAAAGTACACGCCGGGGGAACGCACGATCTGGGAGACGATGACGCGCTCCGCGCCGTTGATGATGAAGGTGCCGCCCTCGGTCATCAGCGGGAAGTCGCCCATGAAGATCTCCTGCTCCTTGATCTCCTCGGTCTCCTTGTTGCGCAAGCGCACGCGGACCTTCAGGGGCGCGGCGTAGGTGGCGTCCCTGGCCTTGCACTCCTCCTCGGAGTACTTGGGCTTCTCGTTCATGGAGTAGTCGATGAAGCTCAGCTCGAGGTTGCCGGAATAGTCGGTGACGGAATCGACATCCTTGAACACCTCGCGCAGGCCGGTCTCCAGAAACCACTTGTAGGAACTCTTCTGGATCTCCAGGAGGTTGGGCATATCGACGATCTCCTGGGTGCGGGCAAAACTTTTGCGCAAAGTCTTGCCGTACATGACGTCTTTGGGCATTGGCGCACTCTCCTTACACGATTTGCAAACGCCCGGCCTTGTTGTTATAATCTTTTCGGCCGGTGTTGATTTCACAGGTTCAAAATGCTATACTAATTTTGTTAGTGGGGAAAATGGTTTTCCCTCCCGGCAAACATAGCAAGTTATTCTACCATTGTCAGATGGTAAAAGTCAAGATTTTTTTGTAAGTTTTGGTCAGGGTTTCGGGCTCTGGCCGGTTTTTTTATGGGATCTTCCGTAAAGAATCGGGGGATTTCGTTTGATACTCACCCATCGGGAGGCTCTTCATGGACATCCGTGTGCTCCTTCTTCTCGCTCTGGAGGCGCTCTTTGCCCTCTGGCTGCTCTACCGCTCCGGTCTTTTGAATACCGCTCCCCGTCTGGTTTTTTCGGTCCTTCTGATTCTCGCGGCCTTCACGCTGCGCGCGCTCTGCCTCGATTATCAGACGCTGGATTACAAGAACTTTCTGAGTCATTGGGTTGCCTTTTATCGTGAAAACGGAGGTTTTCGGTCATTTTCTTATCCTCTTGGGAATTACAATATCCCCTATATGTACTTCCTCTGTCTCTTCTCTTACCTCCCGATCTGGGACCTGTACCTCATCAAGCTGCTCAGCATCTTCTTCGACGTGCTGCTGGCCTATGCCTCGATGCGCCTCCTTCGTACCGTAAAACAGGATGAAACCGCTCTTTTGGCCTGTTTCTTTGTGATTTTGTTCCTTCCCACCGTGATCCTGAACGGGTCGCTCTGGGGCCAGTGCGACAGCATTTACGTCGCCCTCGCCGTCCTCGCGGTCGCCTGCGCCATGGAGGACCGGCCGATCCTCTCGGTTTTGTACTTTACGCTCTCCTTCGGCTTCAAGCTCCAGGCCGTTTTTATGCTCCCCGTCCTTCTGGTGTTTTGGTTCCGAAAACAGATGAAATTCTGGCATTTTCTGCTTTTTCCCGTTTTTTATGTGATTCTGGTCCTCCCCGCCGTGGCGCTTGGCAAGCCTTTTCTCGAGACCCTCACCCTCTATGCCAGCCAGACCGGCAGCATCGGCGACGGGCTCAACTACAACTCCCCTTCCATCTTTGCCATCTTCTGGCACGTACAGAATGCGGAGACCGCCTCCGCCCTCGGCATCGCCGGCGCCTTCACCTGGCTTGTGGCTCTGCTGCTCTTCGCCTTCTTCCGCCGCGACCGGCTGAACGACCGCGCCGTGCTGGCCCTGCTGCTGCTCATGGCCGTCGGCATCCCCTTCCTCCTGCCCCACATGCACGACCGCTACTTCTTCCCGGCGGACGTGCTGTCTGTGGTCTTTGCGTTCGCCTGCCCGATCTGCTTCGCCGCGGCGCCGCTGACGCAGTTTGCCTCCCTGCTCGGCTATCACGCCTACCTGAAAATGCGCTATCTGCTCTACATGGATCACGGTTCCCGGGCGCTGATCGGGGTCCTGCTGCTCGCTTTCGGCCGCCTTCTGTGGGAGACGAGAGAGCCCGGTCCGGCCGAAATAGCAAAAAACTGAAAAATCAGCCTTGACAAAAAGCAGGAATCTGCTATAATTCCTTATGCCTTACATGAGGCGCCGCCGACTGAGAGAGTTTTCAATGGAACCGTAGCGGCGGTCAAATCCGCGAGAGTGCTGGAACAGGTAGACAGGCACGTTTGAGGGGCGTGTGTCAACCGACGTGGGAGTTCAAGTCTCCTCTCTCGCACCAAAACGGGGAAATCCGAACAGGATTTCCCCGTTTTTTGTCGTGCCTGCGGCGATTTCATATCCGATCCGACGCAGCGGGAGCCCGGTCCAGAAGACCGGGCTCCCGCTTTCATACAATTTAAAAGGCATCAAGCCGCAGAGGGTTTCAGGTCTGTGCCGTCTCGGCACGAAGGATCTTCCGCTCGAATTCCTCCGCGGGCAGCGGACGTGAGAAGTAGTAGCCTTGCACCAGATCGCAGCCCGCGTCGCGCAGCAGTCTCAGCTGGCCCTCCGTCTCCACGCCCTCGGCGATGACGGGCACCTTCAGGTAGCGGGCGATGTCGAGGATCAGCTCCACCAGGTGGTAATCCCGCTCGTTGCGCTCGATGTTCCGGATAAAGCCGATGTCCATCTTCAGCACGTCGATGGGCATGGACGAGAGCATGTTGAGCGAGGAATAGCCGGAGCCGAAGTCGTCCATCTCGATCTCATAGCCCATCTCCCTGAGCTGCCCGATGACCCGGATCAGGTGGTCGGCGTTCTCGGTATGGGCGGACTCGGTGACCTCCAGCTTGAGGTCCGAACGCTTGAGTCCGTACCTTGCCACGATCCCTTCCAGCGTATCGAACAGGTCGGCGTCGAACACATCCACACGGGAGAGATTGACGGACACCGGCAGGGTCACGCCGCAGCGGTCCCGCCAGGATGCGATCTGCCGGGCGGCCTCCTCCCAGACATAGTGGTCCACGGCGCTGATCTGGCCGCTGCGCTCGAACAGGGGGATAAAATCCTCGGGCGATACCGTGCCCAGCTCCGGATGCTGCCAGCGGACCAGAGCCTCGGCGCTGTTCAGCCGCGGCGGCTGCGACTGGATATTATACTTCGGCTGGTAGTAGACCTCGAACTCGTGTTCCTCCAGCGCGCGGGCGAGCTCGTTCCGGAGGCGCTGACTGAACTCGTCGCGCCGCCGCAGCTCCTCATCATAGACCATGTAATGGGTCTTGTAGTCGCGCCGGATCATGCTGCACGCCGACCAGGCCCGGTCGAAGAGCTCCTCGGGCGGGAGGCCCTCCTGCCAGGGCATAACGCCCATGCGCAGCCGGATGTCCACGTTGTGCGACACCGCGTTCATACGCGTCTGGAAGCGGTTGAGCAGCGCCCGGTAATCCTCTATGTGCGCGCAGTAGATGTCAAAGTGATCGCCCTCGATCCGTCCGGCGATGCCCTCCGTCTCGGTAAGGAAGGCGGCGATCTCCGTACCCAGCGCGCGGAGGACCTCATCGCCGAAGGCGCGCCCGTTGAGCGTGTTCAGCGTGTGGAAGCGGTCGATGTTCAGGATGATCGCGTCCATCGGCCTGGCGGGGTTCTCGCGGTAGAGACGGTTGGCGTAGGCGAAGAAGAAGCTCCGGCTGTACAGCTGGGTCAGGTCGTCACGCTCCGCCTCGGAGATCAGCTGACGGCCTTCGCTCACCTTCGTCTCCGCCCGCACGCTCCAGAGCAGAAGCAGGAGGATGCTGGAGAAGACAACGGCGATGCCCGCCACCGCGTAGGCCAGATTGTCCCGCAGAAACTCGGTGAACGTGACCCGCTCCTTGGAGAAGGAGTAGCCGGTCAGCGAGGTGTTGATCGCGGAATCCGGCATCAGACGGCAGATCTTGTTGAGGATCGAGTACAGACAGTCGTCCGCGCGCCGTACGGCGAAGGACATGTCCATGACCTGACCGGTGGCGAGAGGAGAGAGTTTGTACTTGCTGACGAGACTGCTCATGCGGTCGAGGCGGTAGTTGCTGATGAGCGCGCAGTCGGCCTCCCCGGAGGCGACCGCCTGCAGGGCCGAGCTGCCGTCCTCATAGTACGCGGTCTTCCAGTTGGGGAAGCAGTCCATCAGGAAGGTCTCGTAGTTGGGGTTGTTCTTGATGACGGCGACGGTCATCTCCCGCTCCGGCGAGACGCCCAGGTGGTCCGCGGTGCGGACCGCCGCGAACATCTCCGTGCTGACGAGGGGATCCGTGATGATGACGCCCCGCTGTTCGCCGTCGTAGGCACTGAGTCTCAGGGGGAACACGCAGTCGATCTCCCCGTCGGCCAGAGCCTGCAGGGCGGCCTCGGTGGTGCTGAAGCCGTGCGTGGAAAAGCTGAGCTTGGCGTTCTTTTCACAGGTCTCCGCGAAGCTCAGAAAGTCCAGCAGGGTGCCGGTCAGCGCCCCGGTCTCCGCGTCCGTGTCGCAGAAGGGCAGGAAGTTGTCCCGGTAGCCCACCCGGATCGTGCCGTGTTCGGAGACCCAGGCCTTTTCCTCGGCGCTGAGGAAGCTGTTGACGGCGCTTCCCCTGTTGAACTTTTCCGTCAGCTGCTGGTTGAAATCGCGGTTTTCCTCGAAGATGCGGTTCATGGCGACGTCCAGATCCTGCTTGAGGTCGGGACGGTTTTTGTTGACGCCGAAGTAGGAGTATGCAAAGCCGACCTTGCACACCGGGACAACATCGGCGGTGTTGCCGTAGGTATCCAGCGTCACAAGCGCGTCGAACTCGCCTTTGGCGAGCATTTCCAGCAGCACCGGCGTCTTCTCCGTCGATTCCACGATCTCCGGGGAGACGTCATGGCTCTTCGCCCACTCGATGAAGAGCTGCTCCTGGATGCTGTTTTTGTTGACGCCGACCCGCTTGCCGTTCAGGGTGGAGAAATCGTCGGGTCGGATCTCTGTATTGTCCGGCGCAATGAAGACATGATAGCCCTCCGAGCCCATGGCCTCCGCGGAATAGAGGATCTTCTGCGCGCGCTCCTCAGTATAGGACACGTCGCTGAGCAGGTCGATCTCCCCGGCGATCAGCTTTTCCAGCAGCTCCGACCAGCTGCCTTCAACGTACTCGTACCTCCACCCGGTGTAGGTGGCGATGCGCTGCTGATACTCATAGCCGTAGCCGGACCGCCGCCCGAACGAGTCCGTCCGGTGGAAGGCCGATTCATACCAGCCGACGCGGACGGTCTTCGGCTCCGCCTTCTGCGCGAACGCGGTAAAGGGAACCGTCAGGCTCAGCACAATCACAAGGCAGAGGACCAGCGTCAGAATTCTTTTGGAGCGGGGAGAAACCGACGCGGCAAAACGCCTCCGATGTCGGGTCGTCATGGTTTCCGTCCTTCCTTTCGCCGTTCTTTTCGAGCGCTTCTGCCGCGGGACCTTCAGGATCCTCCGTCAAGGGCACTCTTTTCCAAATTTTAATCAATTATAACATATTCTGTCACAATATTCCACCGCAAAATGAAAGATCATAAAAGATTTTAAATATAATCCGCGCGTCACGCGCCGCCCGGCAGGTCTGCGGGCGTGAACGGAAAAGCACATCCCGCCGGACCGGGCGGAGCCGGTCCGGCGGGATGTGCCGCGCAGCGGCGTTCAGCCTTCCTTCGGCTGCTCGCTCTCCTGCCTCTTATGGATGTTTTCGATGTTTTCCATGCTGCCGCCGCCGTGATCGTCCGGCGCGCGGAACTCGCCCCTGTCCACCAGACGAAGGAACGCGTCCACCACGTCCGGGGTCGGCTGGGTCCCGGAGGCCCCCTTGATGATGGAGACGACCTTGTCGAAGTTCATGCGGTTGCGGTAGGGACGGTTGGAGTACATGGCGTCGAAACAGTCCGCCACGGCGATGATCTGCGCCACCCGGGGGATCTCGTCGCCCTTGAGACGGTTGGGGTACCCCTTCCCGTCCGGGCGCTCGTGGTGGGCCTCCGCGCCGATGGCGAGCTCCGGCATGATGCTGATATCCCTCAGCACGTCATAGCCCTGGACCGTGTGCGACTTGATGGTCTCAAACTCCTCGTCCGTCAGCTTGCCGGGCTTGTTGAGCACCTCGGGCGGGACGCCGACCTTTCCGATGTCGTGCAGCAGGGCGATGCGGTAGTACTTCTCTATCGTCTCGTCGTCATAGCCCAGCTCCTTCGCCAGCATCGTCGTATACTTCGCCACGCGGGTGGAGTGGCCGTTGGTATACTTGTCCTTCATATCGATGACCTTGGCGAAGGCCTCGGTGATCTCGCGCACGAAGGTCATGGTCTCCTGGTTTTTCTTTTCCAGCTTCTGCATCCGCCGGCGGACATAGACGCGGATCAGCATGGCCGCGACAAGCAGGGCGGCAAGTCCGGCAAGGAGATAGAACCCCGCCTGCTCGTAGTAGGCCTTTGCCTTGAAGATGCGGACCGAGGTCTCCTTGCTGCCGCGGCCCATGGAATCCGCGAGCGTCATCACAAAATCGTAGGCCCCGCCGCGCAGGTTCGTATAGTCCACGGGCATCAGCTCGGTCCGGCTGACGGTCGTGACCGTCTTGTCGAAGCCCTCCAGATGATAGGAGACCTGGGGATTGGTCAGGGAATAGGTGTAGACATAGCTGTAGACCGTGAGCTTGTGCGTGTCCGCGGGAATGTGGAAGGAGCCGTCTTTGTCGGGGAAGAAGCGTATCCCGTCCGCATCGACAAAGGGGACCGCCGCTTTCAGATCGTCGACATGCTCGAAGGGCTTGTCAATGTTCACCCGCACGATGCCCGTGCTCGAGGCGATGTACAGCTCCCCTTCGTCGGTCAGTTCGCTGTAGGAGTTTGCCGTGGCGATGCCCGGCAGTCCGTTGCTCAGCCCGTAATAGACCGGACTGATCTCTCCGCCGGCAAGCAGCGCGTCCGCCGGGGTGACATAGATCCCGTTGCTGGAGAGGATCCACAAGTCGCCCTGGCTGTTGAGATAGACGTCATAGTTGTTGGAATACGGGAAATCCCGGACTGTATGGACCTGCCAGTCGTCGGCCATCCAGGCGAGGGAATTGCTGGTGACGATCCAGAAGACCTTCCGCACGTCATCGCGCCTGATGCGCATGATGACCTCCGAGCTCAGTCCGTCCTCCGTCCCGATGTGCCTTGTCCCGTCGGCGCCGATGATATAGATCCCGCCGCCGTCCGAGCCGAGGACCAGCTCATGCTCCCAGCCCTCGGTCACGGTCAGGATCTCCGTATTGACGATGCCCGCTTCCTCACCGTAGGACGCGGCCACGCGGTCCCCTTCGATCACATTCACGCCGCCGGTGTTGGCGACCAGGATCGAACCGTCCCCGCACTCGTAGACGACGCGCACGCGGTCGGAGAAAAGGCCGTCCGCCGGCGTGAACGCCGTCACCTCGCCCCGGTCATAGCGGAGCAGGCCGTGCCTGCGCCATGTGGAGATCCAGAGCCTCCCCGCGCCGTCCCGGATAATGGAGCGGATCCGCACGCCGTCCAGAAGCTCCAGCAGGTCCGCCGCCCCCAGATCGTCGCCGGAGGCCGTCGCCGCCTTTGTCAGCGGAAGCGTTTCCAGCGCCTTGCCATCCTCGATGACGAGCAGCCCCGAATCCGTCGCGACAAACAGCTGCCGGTCGTACATGCAGGCGGAATTGACGACGGTCGGGGAGAGATCACAGGCTTCAAAGACGTCCGTAAACTGATTGGGCACGATCTTCATGACGCCCTGCCGCGTGGAGGTAAACCACAGGTTCCCCTCATAGTCGGTCATGACATGGCCCACGGAGTTGTTCATCGGAACATTCTCCACCATGCGGAATTCCCCGTGATCCAGGTTTCCGATGCCGTTGCCCGCGCAGATCCAGATCTGGCCGTCTATGCATTCAAAGCTCTCGACATAGGCAAGCGGCGCGATGCTCATGGTTTTCAGCGAAGCGAAATTGCTCTCCAGATCGCCGTAAAAGACCTCGGCGCTCTCCGTCCCGAGATACAGGCAGCCGGGCTTCTCCGGGTCCGGGAAAATGCCGATGATCCCGCTGACGCGGCAGTCCTCCGCGCTGAGGAAGCTGAGCAGCTTTCCGTCCCGGACCGTAAAGAGGTCGCCGAGCTGCGTCAGCCCGTAGATCACGCCGTCGCAGCCCATGCGGAGATCCCGGACATAGGCGTCGGAGAGGCGCGGGTCCTCCATGGTGCCGACGTGCATTTCGGAGTCGATCATGGCGATGCCCGCGGTCGTGGCAATATAGACGGTGCCGTTTGCGTCCTCGGTGATGGCGCGGATGTTGACGGCCTTCAGCCCGTTGGTCTTGTCCCATTTGCGGAGCTCGCCCGGCTCCATGAGGAATACGCCGGAATCGTTGGTGCCGATCCACATGCGGCCCCGGCTGTCCACGTACAGGCACATGACGCTCGAAATGCCCAGCGAGGAATCCATACGCTCGAAGGTGTTGCCGTCGTACCGGACCAGACCGCTGTAGCTGCCGATCCAGATAAAGCCCTCGTCGGTCTCCGTGATGGCGTTGGCCTCGGAGGTGGGAAGGCCGTTGGTGTTGTTGTACAGCACGGCCGAGTACCCCTCGTGCCGCCCGGTCGGATCGATGGAGGGCGTCCGGTTCGGGATGCCGGAGGCGTTGACGGACATGCCGCTCTCCGCGAAGCAGGTCAGCCCCGAAAGCGCCGCGAAAAGCAGCGCCAGCGTCAGGACAAGCAGCGTCCCGAGAAGGAGCCCCCTGTCCCTGTTCATCGTTTTTTCTGTTCTCATGCTGATCCCCTCCCAGGGCAGAACGATCCGGTCACGCCTTCGCCTTCTTGATGAACATCAGGTTCATATCCGTCGGTCCGTCAATGCCGGGGACGCTCTCGGTAAAGCTGTACTGCCACATGTCGCAGGCATAGTAGAAATTCGGAAACGGGCTCTCCGGCAGGGAGAACCAGAAAACGTAGTCCGTCAGACGCCTGAGATCGTAGCCGTAGTAGCCGAGCTTGCGGTTGAAATAGACCCCCGGCTCGTAGCCCGCTCGGCGTATCGTCTCGCAGAAGGCCACGGCGCAGTCGGTCCGGGTCTCGAGCGGCAGCTCCGCGGTGCGCGCATTGCTGTCCTCGACCCACTCCCAGTCGTAGATCACGGGCAAGTCGATGCGGTAGTCTCCGATGCGGTCGAGCACGAAGTTGGCCTCCTCGATCGCCTCGGCGACGTTCACCGCCTGCGAGAAGAAGTAGACCCCGCTGCGCAGCCCGCTTTCGTTGGCGCCGCGCAGGTTGGTCTCCCAGCGCGCATCCTCGAACAGGCCGCCCTCGGTGTAGCCGCGCCAGCCCATGCGGACATAGGCGTAGTCCACCCCGGAGCGCGCGACCAGCGGCCAGTCGATCTTCAGCTGGTGCTCCGAGACGTCGACGCCGCGCAGCACCCCGTAATCCTCGCCGATATAGGAGATCTGCCCGCTTGCGGAGGAAAAGAAGCCCGCCGTCAGCTCGTTGATCGGCACGCCCTCCAGCGGCGTCATCCAGATCCAGTCAAAGCCGTCGTACAGGTACACCTGTCCCGCATGGGGGTCCGGCTCCTCCTTCGGCTTCAGCTTCCGCAGCAGACCGATCCCCACCGCCGCCGTCAGCCCGATCAGCAGCAGGATCAGCACCAGAAAGAAAAAGAGCCTGTTCCTCTGTCTCGTTCTCATCGTTCTCCCCGCGATTTCTCGCTTCTCTTTTCTTGCTTTTTCGCTACGGATCATCATAGCATGTTTTCGGCAGGTTCACAAGAAGAAGCTCTCTTTCCCGTCGAATATCCGGCGTTTTCTCCAACTCTCTTGTTGACTTCACAGGTGTGTTATCGTAAAATATATAAAGATATTGAAAGAAGACATGCTTTCAAACAACGGGTTTATTATATGTAAAGGGGACAGTTCCATGAAGAAAGAAAAAAACGATCCCGAGAAACAGGAAACCGCCCAGCTCAAGGCGGAAATCAAGGAGCTGCGCGGCAGACTGATGGCCCAGCAGCAGGAGGTCCGCGCAAAGGGCCTGCCGATCCTCGTGCTCGTGGAGGGCTGGTCCGCAGCCGG
>JAUNNC010000024.1:11098-23089 GCA_030531585.1 Eubacteriales bacterium
AACGAGCTCATCAGTGAGATCGACCCGAGAAACTACAACGTCTTCTCCCCCGTCATCACACCGGAGAGCGAGGCGCGCTATCCCTTCCTGTACCCCTACGCCAAGGCCATCCCCGAAAACGGGAAGATCATGTTCTATGACTCCGGCTGGATGGAGGACTGCGTGCGCCGGGATCTGCGCCGGGAGATCACCCGGGACGAGTACAAAAACCGCGTCCGCGCCGTGTGCGAGTTCGAACGCCAGCTGCGCGACGGCGGCTACCTCGTTCTCAAGTTCTTCCTGAATATCTCGCAGCAGGAGCAGCGCAAGCGCATGAACGCGCTGCGCGAAAACTACGAGACCGAGTGGCGCGTCACGTCCGAGGACCTGTGGCAGCAGAACGAGTACAAGCTCTTCAAGGAGGGCTACGACGCCTTCATGGAGAAGACCGGCAAGGTCATCCCCTGGCACGTCCTCGACGGCAGCAAGAGAACGCTTGCCGCGCGCGACGCGCTCAGGCTCCTGGTCGATCAGATCGACAAGGCGCTCAAGGAGGGCCGCTATGTCGGCAAGCCCTTCAAGGAGAACTTCCCCCTGCTCAAGATGCCCAAGCTCTCGGAGGTGGACCTCTCCCCCGCCCTCACCGACGAGGAGTACCGCAAGGAGCTCAAAAAGCTGCAGAAGCGCCTCGGCGAGCTGCACAATGTCGTCTACCGCAAGAAGATCCCGGTCATCCTCTGCTACGAGGGCTGGGACGCCGCCGGCAAGGGCGGCAACATCCGCCGCGTCGCGCGTCCGCTCGACCCGCGCGGCTTCGACGTCATGCCCATCGCCTCGCCCGAGCCGCATGAGCTCGCCCGCCAGTACCTCTGGCGCTTCTGGACCCGGCTCCCGCGCAGCGGCCACTTCTGCATCTTCGACCGCACCTGGTACGGCCGGGTCATGGTGGAGCGGCTCGAGGGCTTCTGCTCCGAGGACGACTGGAAGCGCGCCTACAACGAGATCAACGAGTTCGAGCGCCAGCTTACCGACTGGGGCGCCGTGGTGCTGAAGTTCTGGATCCACATCGACCAGGATACTCAGCTCGCCCGCTTCAACGACCGGCAGAACACCCCCGAGAAGCAGTGGAAGCTGACCGAGGAGGACTGGCGCAACCGTGAAAAGTGGCCCCAGTACGAGGAGGCCGTCGACGAGATGCTGCAGAAGACCAGCACCAAAAACGCCCCCTGGTTCATCATCGAATCCAACGACAAGAAGTACGCCCGCATCAAGACCTTGAAGATCGTGATCGAGGCGCTGGAGAAAGCCTGCGAGGGTCGGCTTTCGTAAGGTAGAGAGACATGGCGCAGAAAGAGAAAGAAAAAGAGAAAAAGGCCGAAGCCGAGCGGCCGGCCGAGACGTCGGGCATCTACATCAACCGCGAGCTGAGCTGGCTGGCCTTCAACCAGCGCGTCCTGCTCGAGGCCGCGGACCCGAACGTCCCGCTGCTCGAGCGGCTCAAGTTCCTGATCATCTATCAGTCGAACCTGCAGGAGTTCTACCGTGTGCGCATCGGCATCCAGACCCACCGTCTGCTGCTGGCGCCCGACAAGCCCGATCCCCTGTCCGGGATGCTGCCGGAGGCGACGATCGAGGAGGTCCTGCGCATCACGCGCGAGCAGCAGACCCTGATGGAGAGCATCTGGAAGGGCATCCGCGAGGAGCTGCGCGCCAACAAGATCGACGTGCTGGACTTCAAGAAGGTCAGCAAGGTCGACGAGCTGATGAGCAAGAAGCTCTTCGGCGATATCAAGGACCTGCTCATCCCGAAGTTCCTCACGCTGGACCAGCCCCTCCCCTTCCTCTGGAACGGCGAGTCGAACATCATCGCCTTCCTCGGGCGCGGCGTGGTGCAGAAGCTGGCCATCATCCCCATGCACCGCGTGCCACCCTATCTGAGCTTCGAGATCGACGGCTGTCAGAAGATCGTCATGACCGCGCATCTTGTGCGGCACTTCCTGCCGCTGCTGCTCAAGAAGGAGACCATCATCCAGTCGGCCATCGTGGAGGTCACGCGCAACGCCGACGTCTTCCTCTCCGACGTCGCCGACCACGGCGCAGACGACGACACGCGCATCAAGGTGTCGTCGATGCTCTCCAAGCGCAAGCGGGAGATGCCCGTGCGCGTGCGCATCTACGGCAAGCTCACCGACGCAAACCGCGCCCTGCTCATCAAAAAGCTCCGCGTGCCCGAGCGCGTCGTCTTCACGCAGAGCGTCCCCTTTGACCTCTCCTTCCGCTCCTGCATCGGCGGGCCCGAGAGCTTCCGCTATCCCGAGCGCCGCCCGGCGCGGGATATCGGGCTCAAAAAGGGCGAATACTTCAAGTACATCGAGCAGCACGACCTGCTGATGAGCTTCCCCTTCCAGAGCATGATGTCCTTCGTGGATCTGATCTACGAGGCCGCCGACGACCCCGAGGTCCTGTCCATCAAGATCACGCTCTACCGCATGTCCGGCAGCAGCAAGATCGCCGCGGCCCTCGCCTACGCGGCCGACAAGGGCAAGGACGTGCTGTGTCTGCTGGAGCTGCGCGCCCGCTTTGACGAGCAGAACAACATCGACTACTCCGAGATGCTGGAGGACGCGGGCTGCCGGGTCATCTACGGTCTGCCCGAGCACAAGGTGCACAGCAAGCTGTGCGTCATCACCCGCCAGCACGACGGCAACATCCGCTACATCACCCAGGTCGGCACCGGCAACTACAACGAGGTCACCGGCGAGCAGTATACGGACCTGTCCCTGATCACCGCCAAGGAGGAGGCCGGTCTCGACGCCGAGGCCGCGTTCGCCGCGCTGACGGAGGGCAGGCTCCCGCCCGAGGCAAAGTGTCTCTGGATCGCGCCGCTGAGCTTCAAGAGCCGCGTGCTCGAGCTGATGGACCGGGAGCTCGCCAAGGGCAGCGAGGGCCGCATCGCCTTCAAGGTCAACGCGCTCAACAACCCCGACATCATGGAGAAGTTGATCGAGTGCTCGCAGGCCGGCGTGAAGGTGGAGCTCTTCATCCGCGGCATCTGCTGTCTGCGGCCCGGCGTCCCCGGCCAGACCGAGAACATCACGGTCGAAAGCGTGGTCGGACGCTGGCTGGAGCACTCGCGCATCTACAGCTTCGGCGAGGGCGCGGACCAGCGCCTGTTCATCGGCTCGGGCGATCTGCTCAACCGCAATCTGGAGCGCCGCGTCGAGGCCTTCATGGAGGCCGTGACCGAGGATACCCGCGAGCAGCTCAATACGATCCTCGACGCGCTGCGCAGCGACCGGGAGAAGTCCCGCCGCATGCTGCCCGACGGCCGCTATGTGCGCGACAAGGGCGGCGAGGGCACCTCCTCCCAGGAGGCGCTGTACCGCTACTTCAGCGCCTACAAGGTCAGCCTGGAGGAGGCAAAGCCCGTGAAAGAGAGCGCGGCTCCGGTCAACAGCGCACCGGACGCAGAACCCGTCCCCTTCCTGCGGCGCCTGAAGGTATTCTTCAGCTGAGCAGATAATCAATACATATCAGATCGTGGAGGTTGAACATGGCCAAACGCTACAACATCTGTCTGGACGTCGGCGGGACCAAGGTCCTCGGCGCCATCTTCAATGAGAAGGACGAGATCATCTACCGTCTGAAAAAGCGCTCCAAGAGCGAGGGCGAGGGCTCGGCCGATGTGGAAAAGGTCATCATCAATGTCATTGAAGAGATGATCAAGGAATCCGGGATCGACCGCAGCGAGCTCAACGCGATCGCCTCCTGCGCGCCCGGCGTCATCGACCAGGACAGGGGGATCGTGCTGTTTACCCCGAATCTGCCGTGGCGCAACTACGACATCGCCGGCGCCATGCGCAAGCGCTTCGGTGTGCCCTTCTTTGTCGGCAACGACGTCAATCTCGGTGTGCTGGGCGAGTACAAGTTCGGCGCGGCGCAGGGCTATCGGAACATCGTCGGCTTCTTCCCCGGCACAGGCCTGGGCGGCGGCCTGATCCTCGACGGAAAGCTATTTACCGGCAACCAGTGCAAAGCCGCCGAGTACGGCCACATGATCCTTGACCCTGAGGGGCCCCTCTGCGGCTGCGGTCAGCGCGGCTGCCTCGAGGCGTTCTCGAGCAAGAAGGGCATGAGCGACTATATCCGCCAGCAGGTCTCCCGCGGACGGGAGTGCATGCTGGCCGAGGATGTGGCAAACGGCGCGATCTTCCGCAGCAAGAAGCTCAAGAAGGCGCTGGCCGCGAAGGACAAGGTCGCCATGGAGGCCGTGGACCGCGCCTGCCACTATCTGGCAATCGCCACCGGCAACATGATCAACACCATCTCCCCCGATCTCGTCCTCTACGGCGGCGGGATCATGGAGGCCATGGGCGAGCTCTTCCTCGGCAAGATCCTCGCCGAGGTCGACCGCTACTGCATACCCTCGATCCGTCCCACCGTGGAGCTGAAGGTCGCCTCGCTCGGAGACGACTCCATCCTCTACGGCGACCTGGCGCTGATCAAGGGGCTCTGAGCCGGGAACAGACCATAAACGAAAACGAACGCACCCGAAAAGGTGTGTTCGTTTTCGTTTATATGATGTTCAGCGGCCGGCGTACATTTTCTCGTAATACTGCATATACTCGCCCGAGACGATCTTGTCCATCCACTCCCGGTGGTGCAGATACCACTCGATGGTCTGCGCCATGCCGGTCTGGAAGGTGTATTTCGGACTCCAGCCGAGGGTGCCGGTGATCTTTGTGTTGTCGATGGCATAGCGGCGGTCGTGGCCCGGGCGGTCCTTCACATGTACGATCAGGTCCTCGCTTCTGTCGGTGCTGTCCAGAATGAGCTTCACGATCTCGATGTTGGCGCGCTCGTTGTTGCCGCCGATGTTGTAAACCTCGCCCAGTTCGCCCTTCTCGAGCACCGCGCAGATCGCGGCGCAGTGATCCTCGACGTACAGCCAGTCGCGGATCTGCATCCCGTCGCCGTAGACCGGCAGGCTCTTGCCCGCGAGGCAGTTGTTGATCATCAGCGGGATCAGCTTCTCCGGGAACTGGTAGGGGCCGTAGTTGTTCGAGCAGCGCGTGATGTTGACGGGCATGCCGTAGGTCTTGTCATAGGCGCGTACCACGAAATCCGCCGAGGCCTTGGAGGCCGAGTAGGGACTGTTCGGCGCGAGCGGCGTGGTCTCGGTAAACATCCCCGTGGGGCCGAGCGCGCCGTAGACCTCGTCTGTCGAGACCTGCAGGTACTTGACGCCCTCGCGGAATTCCCGGGAATAGCGGTCGTTCGGATCGAGCTTCCAGTGATTTTTTGCGACGTCCAGCAGCGTCTGCGTGCCGAGGACGTTGGTCGTCAGGAAGAGATCCGGGTCGGTGATGCTGCGGTCGACATGACTCTCGGCCGCGAAGTTGACGACCGTGTCGAAGTCCCACTTGTCGAACAACTGCTCCACCAACGCGCGGTCGTGGATGTCGCCGCGCACGAAGGTATAGCGCTTGTCCGACGCAACGTCCGCGAGGTTGTCAAGGTTGCCCGCGTAGGTCAGCAGATCGAGATTGACGATGTGAAGATCGTCATAGTTCTCCAGCAGATAGTGGACAAAGTTGGAGCCGATGAACCCGGCCCCGCCGGTCACGAGTATCGTTTTCACAGTCTGTTCCTCCGATTAATCGAGAAGTGAGAGCAGATACTGGCCGTAGTCCGTCATGCGAAGCTCGCGGCCGAGCTGATGCAGCTTTCCGTCGCTGATCCAGCCCTTGCGCCAGGCGATCTCCTCGATACAGGAGATGTAAAAGCCCTGCCTGCTCTGGACCGTGGCGACAAACTGCGCGGCCTGCAGCATACCCTCGGGCGTGCCGGTGTCGAGCCAGGCCATGCCGCGGCCCATGGGGCTGACCAGCAGCGCGCCCCGGTGCAGATATTCGTTGTTGACGGCGGTGATCTCCAGCTCGCCCCGCGCGGAAGGCCGGATCGTCTTTGCGATCTCCACAACGTCGTTGTCATAGAAATACAGGCCGGGCACCGCGTAATTGCTTCTCGGGAATTCCGGCTTCTCCTCGATGGAGACCGCGCGCATATCCTTGTCAAATTCCACAACGCCGAAGGCCCTGGGGTTTTTGACCTGGATGCCGAAGATCATCGCGCCCTCGGTCAAAGCCGCGCCGCTGCGCAGGTAGTCGGACAGCGCCTGGCCGTAGAAGATGTTGTCGCCGAGGATCAGGCAGACCGGGTCGCCGCCGATGAACTCCTCCCCGAGGATGAAGGCCTCCGCCAGACCGCGCGGCGCCTCCTGCACCTTGTATTCCAGCCGCATGCCGAGGCGTTCGCCGTCGCCGAGAAGCTCCCGGTAGACCGGCGTATCCTCCGGCGTCGAGATGACCAGCACCTCACGGATGCCGGCCAGCATCAGAACCGACAGCGGATAATAGATCATGGGCTTGTCGTAGATGGGAAGCAGCTGCTTGGAGACCGCCCGCGTCATGGGATACAGGCGCGTCCCCTTTCCCCCTGCCAGGATGATACCCTTCATTGTCTCTTTCTCCTTCCCGGACGTTTCGACCCATTGTACACTGAAACGGGGATACTGTCAACGCGCATGCAAATACGCGCAAATCGCCGCCGCAAAATGCGGCGGCGATCAGACTCTTTCATTCACGTACCGGGACCCCCGCCTCGCGGAGTCTTGCGCGGATCCCGCCCATGTCCCCATGGTAGATCGCGCCGCGCATGCCGCTGTTCAGAGCGCCCTCGATATTATAGTTGTTGTCGTCGATGAAGAAGCATTCCTCCGGGCGGAGGGAGAAGGTCTCAAACAGAAGCCGGTAGAACTCCGGCTGGGGCTTGATGAGCTTCACGTCCGCGGAGATCAGCGTCCCGTCGAAATACCGGCTTGCCGGAACGCGCGGCCAGTACTCGTGCTGGCGCAGACTCGCGTTGGAAAGCAGCCAGATCCCGTACCCGAGCTCCTTGAGCTCCCGCACCAGATCAAAGCTCCCCTCGATCTCGAGGATCGGCCGGTCCCAGGCGAGGACAAGCTGCCGCGCCGTCTCATGCAGTCTCTCCGGAAGGCGGCGGCACATCCGCTCGCAGCCCTCCGTGTCCGAAATGGAGCCGCGGTCCATCTGCGCCCATTCGAGCGATTTGAATACCTCGCGCGTCAGCAGCGCCCGGTCCGCCGCTTCGACACCGAGCCGATCCATGAACAGCCCGGGGTCGAAGCGGACCAGGACGTTGCCCATATCGAAAACGATGTGTTTGATCATGCGCCGCTTCCCGGGCGTCTCAGAAGCGCAGGCTGCCCAGTGCGATGCACTTGCCGCCCTTGCGGTCGAAGAGCATGATCTTCTCGCCGTCGATGTCGAAGCGGATCTTCTCGCCGATCTTGAAGAGCGTGCTGCCGAAGACCACGCCGGTGAGCAGGAATTCGCCCACGCGAACCTTGATCGTCGACTCCATGCCGGTGGGCATGGCGCCGTAGATCTCGCCCTCGATCGCGCCGTCCGGGGAGATCGCAATGAACTCGGGCCGTACGCCGAGGACGAAGTCCTCGTTCGTCAGCACGGGCTCCTCCTGCAGGGCGTCGTCCTCGTCGTTGACCTTGGCGATGTGATATTTGAAGGTCTCGTCCTTGTTGCCCTTCTCGACGTAGCCCTTCTCCTTGGCGGCCTCCTTGAGCGCCTCCGCCTCGGCGGCGACGGCCGCGTCGCGGTCAGCGAACCACTTGCCGAGATCCAGAGGCTCCGCGCTCTTAAAGCTCGCCTTCAGGCCGCCCAGCGCCGTCAGGGCGACGCTGCCGTCCGACTCCTGGCGGCCCTTCGCCTCGATGAAGTTGATCGAGGGGTTGCCGACAAAGTCCGCGACAAAGAGGTTGTTGGGCCTTGCGTAGACGGTCAGCGGTGCATCGTACTGCTGCAGCACGCCGTTGTTGATCAGGCAGATCTGCGTGGCGAGCGTCATGGCCTCCATCTGGTCGTGCGTGACGTAGACGAAAGTGGAGCCGGTCTCGACATGCAGACGCTGCAGCTCGTAGCGCATCTCCAGACGCAGCTTGGCGTCGAGGTTCGACAGCGGCTCGTCCATGAACAGCACCGTGGGCTCGGGGGCCAGGGTACGGGCGATGGCGACACGCTGCTGCTGGCCGCCGGAGAGCTCGGCCGGGTAGCGGTCCATGAACATGCTGATCTTGACGATGCGGCTGACGCGGCGCACCGAGAGGTCGATCTCCTCCTTGGTGAGCTTGCGGACCTCCTCGACGACCTTGCCGTCCTTGACGAACTCGAACTTCTCGTTCAGGCCGTTGGCCTTGACCGCGTCGGCGGCCTTCCTGGCGAAGTCCGTAGCGGTCGCGGACACGTCCTTCCCGTCCTCGACATGCAGGGCGAAGAGCTTCTTGGCCGTGAACTGCGAGATCGTATACTCGTCGATCAGCTTGATGACGGCCTTCTTCTCGTCGAGCTTGCCCTTCTTGTCGCGGCACTCCTCCACGACGCGCTTCACGTCCGCGGGGTTCTTCAGGATCTCCGCGAGGCGGGCGTTGTTTTTGGCCTCGAAGTCGATCTTCGGCATGGACTCCTTGATGTTGGACAGGCCGAAGGCGATATTCTCATACACCGTCATGTTCGGCCACAGCGCGTAGTTCTGGAACAGGAAGCCCACCTTGCGCTTGTTGGCCGGGATGTTGATGCCCAGCGCGCTGTCGTATACGACCCGGTCGCCGATCGTGATGCGGCCGCTGGTCGGCGTTTCGAGGCCCGCGATCATGCGCAGCGTCGTCGTCTTGCCGCAGCCCGAGGGGCCCAGCAGCGTCACAAAGGCGTTGTCGTCAATGACGAGGTTGAGATCGTCGACCGCGTAAAAGTTTTTCCACCGTTTGGTGATATGCTCCAATCTGATTTCCGGCATTTTCTTATCCTCCTATTCCCTTGTCGAGGCTGGCACCCGTGACTTTGTTGACGATCGAATTGAAGATCAGGATCGTGATGATCAGCAGCAGGTTGATGCCGCTGGAGAACGCATACAGGCCCATCTCGTCGAAGTAGTCCAGCATCGTCGAGAGGATCTTGCTCTGGCCGCACAGCAGCATGAACAAGCTCAGCTCACGCAGGCAGGTCATGAACGGCAACAGGTAGCCGCTGATGATCGACGACTTCTGGATGGGGATGATGATGCGCGTCATGCGTTTGATCCACGGCACATCCTGGATGATGGCCGCCTCCTCGATCTCGCCGGACAGCTGCAGCATGGAGTTGAGCGACGATCGGCTCGCAAAGGGGATGTACTTGATCGTACCTGCGACGATCAGGCCGGTGTAGGTGTTGTAGAGCTTGAGCGACTCGCTGGAGAAGAGCACGAACAGCGCCGCGCCCACAGCGATCGAAGGCATGAGGTAGGGCAGGAAGGCGACGGAGTTGACGTAGTTGGCCCACTTGCTGCGCCGCTGCTTGGCGACCGCGTAGCCGACCAGTGTGCCGATGGTGCCGGCCACGAGCGCACAGCAGACGCTGACCCACAGCGTGCCGCCGAAGGCCTTCCAGATCTCCTTGTTGTAGAGGATGCCCTTCTGGCCGTACATGCCCTGCTCGGTGACGTTCTCGCTGGTGAGCCACCACTTGGTCGTCAGGTTGCCGACGTTGCCGGTGTACAGGAACGAGTAGTCGCCCGGGTTCGGCAGGAAGGTCTCAAAGGCGAAGGAGATGATCGGGAAAATGCTGGTGAAGAACGTGAGGATCACCAGAATGATCGCAATCACATATCTGGCCCCGCCGAGGTTGATTTTCGAGATCTGCCCCGACTTGCCCGTGACCGTGGTGTAGCTCTTTCGGCTCGTCAGCGAGAGCTGGTTGAGCAGCATGATCGCCACGCCGAAGAGCATCATGATGATCGCCAGGATGCTCGCCTCACCGGTGTACTTCGAGTTCATCGAGACGTACTTGGTCGACAGCGTCGTCAGCTGCATGTAGTGCGGCACGGGGTAGGAGCCCATCGCGCTGCCGAACACCAGCAGGATCGTGGAGAGGATCGCGGGCTTGACCATCGGCAGGGTGATGCGGAACATGATGCGGTGCTTCGGGGTGTCGAGGATCGTCGCGGCCTCCTCGAGGTTCGCGTCCATGTTCCGGAAGATGCCCCCGATCAGGATGTAGGCGAAGGGCGCGTAGTGCAGGCCCAGGACCATCAGGCTCGGGAACAGGCCCTGACAGAACCACTTCGGCATGTAGATGTGAAACAGGGAGGCCAGCAGTCCGTCCGAGGTGCCCGTGATCTTTGTGGAATAAAACAGGTTCTGCCACACGACCGCAAGGGTCCACTGCGGCATGATGTAGGGGAAAATGAAAATGGAGCTCAGATACTGTCTCCACGCGAGGTTCGTGCGGGTGATCAGAAACGCAAAGATCCCGCCGTAGAGAATGGACACGAGGCAGGTGCCGACCGACAGGAGCACCGTGTTCCACAGCGGCTTCCAGAGATTGGTCTTGGCCAGCTTGCTTGTGAACAGGTCAACGTAGTTGACGACGGTCCAGCCCGAGGTCTGCTTGGTCAGGTGCGCGTCGATCGTGCCGGCGTGGATGCGGAAGGTGTCCTGCACGATGGCGATGATCGGCGCAACCGTGGTGATCGTCAGTACGATGCCCAGCACCAGCAGGATCACATTGTACGGCTTGGAGAGAAAGGTCTTGACCTTGTTCCAGACGATCGTGGAGGGACTCGCCGCGAGAGTGGCGGAGTTTGGCATGGTGTTTCTCCTTTCTGTAAAACAAGGCGCCTCCGAATGCGCGGAACACACCCGGAGGCGCTTTGCCTGCTTATGACGCAGGTACAGCGGTTATTTCAGGATCAGCCGGCGCTGTACTTGTCGAGCATCTCGATCCAGCTGCCGACGGTGAAGGCCGCATCGGCGCAGTACTCGGGATCCTCAAGCACCAGCTTGCCGGTGGTGGTCCACCACTCGTAGCCGCGGTCGTTCTTGTTCGGGAACTTCAGTTCGCCGGTCTCCTTGTCGACGCCGCCCTGAGAGTGGCCGTACTTGGCCTCGGTATCGGCAGCGACCTTCGGGTTGGAGGAGTAGCCGCCCATATCCTTGCCCCAGGCGGAGAAGCCGTCGGCGGTGCAGGTGATGTAGGAGATGAACGCGCAGGCGGTCCAGGGCAGCGGGCTGTTGTCGGGCACGAACATGTAGTGGCAGTAGCCGTAGCCGCCGATGCCCTCGTAGCCGTCCTCATAGGCCGCAACCTTGACGTTGTTGACGGAGGCGGAGTCGGTCTCCTCGATGGAGCGGAGCTTGGAGTAGACCAGCAGGCCGAACTGATCGGTCGCGGACTTGTCGGTCAGGTTCTTGCAGATCGGGCCGTCGTCGGTGACGGCGTTGTAGCTGCCGACCCAGAGCTTGATCCACGCCAGCGCGTAGGCGCCGTTGGCGTCAAGGCCTAGGTCCTCGGCGTCGCTCTTCATCTCGTTGATGACGGGCTGGAAGTAGGCCTGCTTGTCGGCGGGCAGCTTGTCAAAGGACTCCTTCAGCCACTGGGCATACTGCGGGGCGGTCAGCATGTACAGGAAGTTCTTGCCGACGATCTCGGAGTCGATGTCCATGAACTGGCCGTGCTCACCCTCGGCAACGAAGTCCCACACGTTGGTAAAGACCTTGTCGCCGCAGCAGTTGAACATGAAGACCTTGTTCAGGGTCTGCAGGGGCAGGTAGCCGGTGTAGGTGGCGGCGTCAACACCGTTGGCATCGGCCCACTCCTTCGGGATAAAGGTGTCGAGGATGCCGGTCTGGACCATCTTGCTCTGGATCTGGTTGCCGTCCTGGATCAGGGTCACGGCGAAGGTGCCGGTGGCCTTGGTGGAGTTGGCGGTCAGCTGGTCGAAGATTTTGTTGTTCTTCGGCTGCTGCCAGTCGAACTCAAGGTTGTAGCTCGGGTCGATGCTCTGCAGATACTCGATGAAGAGGGGCAGAGCGCTCTTGCCGCGGCTGGAGTTGCCCACGCCGTACAGCGTCTTGCCGTTGGACTCGGCAATGGCTTT
>JAUNNC010000175.1 GCA_030531585.1 Eubacteriales bacterium
GGGTTGACCTCGATCAGGTAGTATTCGCTGGTGGTGGGGTGCAGCGCGAACTGCACGTTGCAGCCGCCCTCGATCTTCAGCTCGCGGATGATCTTGATGGCGGAATCGTTCAGCATCTTCAGGTCGTGGTCGTTCAGCGACAGGATGGGGGCGACCACGATGCTGTCGCCGGTGTGCACGCCCACGGGGTCCACGTTTTCCATGCCGCAGATGGTGATGGCGGTGTCGTTGGAGTCGCGCATGACCTCAAACTCGATCTCCTTATAGCCCTTGACGCTCTTCTCGACCAGCACCTCGTGGACGGGGGAGAGGCGGAAGGCGTTGGTGCCGATCTCAAGAAGCTCCGCCTCGTTGTCGGCAAAGCCGCCGCCGGTACCGCCGAGCGTGAAGGCCGGACGCAGCACGACGGGATAGCCGATGCGCGCGGCGGCCTGCCTCGCCTGTTCGAGGTCGTAGGTGATCTCCGAAGGGATGACCGGCTCGCCGATGGACTGGCACATCTCTTTAAACAGCTCGCGGTCCTCGGCGCGCTCGATGCTCTCGCTGCTGGTGCCGAGCAGCTTCGTTCCGCACTCGCGCAGGATGCCCTTGCGCTCGAGCTGCATGGCGAGGTTCAGACCCGTCTGCCCGCCGATGCCGGGGACGATGGCGTCCGGCCGCTCATAGCGCAGGATCTTGGCGATGTAGTCGAGCGTCAGCGGCTCCATATAGACCTTGTCGGCGATCGAGGTGTCCGTCATGATGGTCGCGGGGTTGGAGTTGACGAGCACGACCTCGTAGCCCTCCTCCTTGAGCGCAAGGCAGGCCTGGGTGCCCGCGTAGTCAAACTCGGCGGCCTGCCCGATGACGATGGGGCCGGAGCCGATAATGAGTACCTTCTTGATGTCGGTGCGCTTTGCCATGTCAGTCCTCCTCGTGATAGACCGCCCTGCCGCCGCAGACGGTCAGCTTGCAGCGTCCGAAGACCCGCCGCCCCGCAAAGGGGGTCGCGCGGCCCATGGACAGGAATTCACCGGGATCGATGGGGTATTCCGCATCAAGGTCCCAGATCGTGAAATCGTCGCCCGCCGGGATACCGAAGCGCCTGCGCGGAGCTGCGCTCATTTTATCGAGCAGGTCTTCGAGCGTTAGGATGCCCGTTTTCACCAGCCCCGTATACAGCAGGGGAAAGGCGGTCTCGAGCCCGACGATCCCGAAGGCGCTGCCCGCGAGCCCCCGGGCCTTTTCGGAGGCGGCGTGCGGCGCGTGGTCGGTGGCGATCATGTCGACCGTGCCGTCGAGCAGGCCCTCGAGCAGCGCCTCGCGGTCCTCGCGTGCGCGCAGAGGCGGGTTCATTTTAAAGCGCCCGTCCTCCTCAAGGTCGTTCTCGTCCAGCAGCAGGTAGTGCGGCGCGGTCTCGCAGCTCACGTCCACGCCGCTCTTCTTCGCCTCGCGGATGAGCCTCACGCTCTCCTTCGTCGAGATGTGGCAAACGTGGTAGGCGCAGCCGGTCTCCGCCGCAAGCTCGAGATCCCGGGTAATCTGGCCCCACTCGCTCTCGGAGCAGATGCCCCAGTGCCCGTGGGCGGCCGCATAAGCGCCGTCGTGGATGTAGCCGCCGCGCAGGAGGCGGTTGTCCTCACAGTGGGCGGCGATCGGCCTGCCGAGGTCCTTTGCGCGCCGCATGGCCTCGCGCATGAGTCCGTCGTCCTGCACGCCGTGTCCGTCGTCGGAGAAGGCGATCACGCACGGGGCGAGGGCTTCCAGCTCCGCGAGCGCCTCCCCCTTTTCCCCGACCGTGACGGCCCCGTAGGGGTAGACCGGGATGCAGGCGTCGCGGGCGATGATCGCCTCTTGAGCCTCAAGGTGCGCGGGACAGTCCGGCACGGGGTCGAGGTTCGGCATGGAGCACACCGCGGTAAAGCCGCCGCGGGCGGCGGCGCGGGTGCCGGTCCGGATCGTCTCCTTATAAGAAAAACCCGGCTCGCGCAGGTGCACATGCACATCGCAGAAACCGGGCAAAAGGGCGTATTGACTTGCATTCAGACGGAGATAGGCCGTGTCGTCTCCCCGGAGGATGGGAACGCCCTCCCCGCAGCCGAGCCTTCTGGCCTTGTCGAAAACAAGCATGCGCATGTCCTCCGAAAAAACAAATCATACCTCGCCGTAACGCGGCAAGGTATACTGACAACAGGATGCGCCGGGCATCCTCATCCTTGCCGATCTCACAGGGTCGCCTTAAAGTTGCTCCGATTATAACGGGACGTTTCGACCTTTGTCAATCGGCAGAATGCACAGAAAAGGAGCGGGCTCAAAAGCCCCGGTTCGTATGCTCCCGCAAGTAGAACAAAGCGCTGAAAAAACGGGAAAAAAACGGTGTTCTTTCGTGCCTTCTTTCTTGCATTTCGGATAAAAGGAGGTTAAAATCATAACAGTACAAATGGCAGGAGGATGACACGATGGACGGAAAAAAGAGCTTCGACACGCTTTGCGCGCTTGACGACGACAGCCTGAACGCCGTCTCCGGCGGCGTCGGCGGGAACCGGCCGAAATACGTCAGCAGCTTTTTCTGTGAAAAATGCGGCAGGACGATCCGGCTCAACGGCGTGTATACGCTGGATCGGGCGAAAAAGCTGCACGACGAGAGAGAGCACAGGAACAAAAAATAAAACGCAGAGGCGGGAACCGTCCGGTTCCCGCCTCAATGTGTTTATACCCCGAGCCGGGGAACCGGCACGATCTGACAGAACGGCCGAACCTGGAGAACCGGAATGTCCCGGATGATCTGACAGCACGGACAAAAGCAAGGAGCCGGGAGCATATCGCCCCCGGATTTTTTCTCATTTATAACAAGTATTCCCGCAATTCCTCCACCCAGGCGGGGAGTTTCTTCCCCTTGACGATCAGCTCTCCGTTGACATACTCGGCGACCTCAACGAAGCCGTTGTAGTTATCGAAGAAATGCGCCTCATCACAGTACGGCAGCACCTTTGACACAGCTTCCCACCGTCCGGCAAAGCGGCGGAGAACGTCTTGTTCCCGGATGTCGTGACCGCCGTGCGCAACACGGTTTTCGATGCGCTGCAAACATTCCTCGGCGCTGTCAAGGCCGACATAGTACAGCCGTACCTTGTACCCCTTCTCCCGCGCTTTCTGCGCCGTGGCTTCCGTCTTGCGCCCTGAAAGCGTCGTTTCCTGCGTGAAACTCAAGCCTTTATTCAGGCAATCCCGAATTCGTTCAAGCGCGATTTTGCCGCCCTGGATTGCGCTGCCGCCGTTCTGGGCGGTAATCTTGTCAACGTCGATGATTCTGCCCAAGTCGGTCAACTGAGCTTTCAGCACGCCTGTCAAGCTGCTTTTGCCCGTACCGTTGACGCCGCCGATGATAGTATAGGTTTTCATTCTTCACCCTCTGTGAAAAAAGAGGCTCAAAACACATGTTTCAAGCCTCAAAAGCTGGTCGGAGTGCGGGGATTTGAACCCCGGGCCTCTTGGTCCCGAACCAAGCGCGCTACCGTCTGCGCTACACCCCGTGATCGAAAGCCGTCTGCTTTCAGACAGCTCTTAAATTATAATGACTCCCGCGGCCCTTGTCAAGAACAAATTGACTCAAACAGGAAAGAATTTGAAACAGCGATCATTTGGAACAGCCGCTTCGGTCTTGAGAATCGGGGAAAGAAAAGAATAAGCGCTGTCAAGAAAATGTCAAGCCGATTATTGCACAAATTTTTTGAAGAATATTTGTGCACAGCAACAAAAATGACGGCTGTACCGGACATGAGAATTGACATTTTGAACGAAAAAAAGTATATTCTATAAGGTAATTATCAAGTTGTTAATATTCCCCGAAACCGCCACAGGGCCCTGTTCCATGCTTTGAGACGGGAAAGGACGAGTATCGACATAAAATCAAATGAAGAAAGGAAAACCACTATGAAAAAGCTGATCGCACTGCTGCTTGCACTGACGATGGTCTTTGGTCTGGCCG
>JAUNNC010000176.1 GCA_030531585.1 Eubacteriales bacterium
TGGAGCGGATGACATCGTCCTTGGTGACCGAGGCGGAGGTCTCGCTCTCGATGGCCACGAGGAAGCCCGCCAGCTGCAGGCGGTGTTTCGCCTCGCGGTAATCGAGGTTGACCACATCCGGCACCTCGGTAAAGACCATGCCCGTGCTGACCGAGAGCTCGACCTTGATACCGTCCGGCGTGATCATCATGCTGCGTCCCGGGTCGGGGTTCTGGGCGAGGATGACGCCGCTATCGGTCTCGGTATTGATCACATAGACCACGTCAAAGCTGTACAGAGAGGCATACTCGGCGTTGTCCAGCACCTTCTGGTAATCGTCCCCCCGGAAATCCGGGAGCGTGATGCGCTCGGCCGGAGTAAAGACCTCGGCGAGCCAGAAATCCCACATGAACACGAACAGGCCGACGCACAGGGCCAGCGCGCCGAAGGTGCCCATCAGGAAGGTCACGCGGCGCGCGCGGCGGTGCCGGAGCTGAAAGCGCGCCTTGTTCATCTCGCTGACGGAGCGGATGGGCACGACCGCCGGGTTGACCATCGGCTTCTCCTCGGGCTCCGCCTGCTTGAGCTGCTCCTGCACGAAGGCGTCCAGATCCTCCAGCAGCTCGGCGGCGCTCTGATAGCGCTGCGCGATGTCGGCGCACATGGCCTTGCGCGTGATGCGCTCCAGTTCTTCCGGGACCTCGGGCACGAGCTCGTGGGGCGGGACCGCCTGCGCGTTCATGTGCTTGACGGCGATCTCCCCGATCGTCTCGCCCTCGTAGGGCTTCTGCCCGGTGAGCATCTCGTACATCACGACGCCGAGTGAGTACAGGTCGCTTCTGGCGTCCGGCAGCTCGCCGCGCGCCTGCTCGGGCGCGATATAGTGGATCGAGCCGATGGCCTGCCCGTCGCTCTCGTGGGCCTCGTTTTCCAGCGCGGCGATCCCGAAGTCCTCGACCTTGATCGTTCCGTCGCGCAGCATGAGGATGTTCTGGGGCTTGATGTCCCGGTGGATGATGCCGCGCTCGTGGGCATGGGAGAGCGCGCGGGCGATCTGGCGCGTGAAGTGCAGGACCTCTTTCCAGTTCAGCACGCCGCGCTTGTCCATATACTGCCGCAGGGTGATACCGTCTACCAGTTCCATGACTATGTATTCGATATCGTCGCTGTGGCTGACGTCGTAGACGCCCACGATGTTGGGGTTCGAGAGCATGGCGACGGCGTGGGCCTCTGCGCAGAAGTTCCTGCGGAACTCCTCGTCGGCGGCCATCTCGTCGCGCATGATCTTGACGGCGACCTTGCGGTTGAGCCGCCGGTCCATCGCCTTATAGACGACGGACATGCCGCCCTCGCCGATCAGCTCGAGGATCTCATAGCGCTCGTCCAGGACCTGGCCGATATACTTGTCTTGCTTCTCCATAGACCTCTCCGTTCGGGACTCAGCGCATGACCGCAACGACCGTCACGTTGTCCCGCGCGCCGCGGTTGAGCGCCTTGCTCATCAGCGCGCGGCACAGGAGCTCGGGCTCCTGGTATTCTTTGGCGTAATCCAGCATCTCCAGATCGGACACGATGTTGGACAGACCGTCGGAGCAGAGCAGCAGCACATCTCCGCTCTGCAGGGAAAACTCGAAGTAATCGCAGGCGACGTCATTCTCCGTGCCGAGGGCGCGGGTGATCACGTTCTTCTGCGGATGGGTGCGGGCCTGCTCCTTCGTGATGGCGCCGGCCTCCATCAGCTCCTCCACGAGGGAGTGGTCCCGGGTGATCTGACAGATGCTGTCGCCGCGGCGCGAGATGTGATAGGCCCGGCTGTCGCCGACATTGATAATATACCCGTTTCCGTTGTATTTAATCACGCCGCCGACGATGGTCGTGCCCATGCCGTTGAAGGCCTCGTCAAAGCGGGAATACTCAAAGGAGACGCCGTTGGCCTCGGTGCAGGCGTTCGTCAGGATGCGGCGGTAATCCGTCGCTCTTATCACGCGGGAGGTCAGCTTGGCATAGATGTAGGAGACAAAGGCCTTGTTCGCCAGCTGGCTGGCGATGCCGCCGGCCTTGGCGCCGCCCATGCCGTCGCAGAGCCCGACGATCAGGCAGGATTTGGGCTGGCATTTCTCGATGATAAAGCAGTCCTGGTTGTCCTTGCGGACCTTTCCCTTGTCGGTCAGACCGAAGCTCTTCATGTCTGCGTCCCTCCTCTCGCCTGCATCCTTCGCCGCAGCTGTCCGCAGGATGCGTCCACATCGCTGCCCAGCCTTCTCCGCACCGTGACGTTCACGCCCTGCTGTTCAAGAATACGGATAAACTCCTTCAAATGCTCCGGCGTGGACGGCCGGAAGGCCCGCTCCTCCACGTGGTTGAGCGGGATCAGATTGACGTGCGCCGCGACGGACTTCGCGTGCGCGGCCAGGAGCCTCGCCTGCTCGGGGCTGTCGTTGACACCGTCGATCATGGCGTACTCAAACGAGATGCGCCGCCCCGTCTGCTCGTAGTACGCGCGGCAGGCCGCGATCAGCGCGTCGACGCCGCGGCCCCGGTTGGCGGGCATGATCTTCGAGCGGGTCTCGTCGTCCGGCGCGTGCAGCGACACCGAGAGCGTCAGCTGCAGATCCTGCGCCGCCAGCTCCGGAAAGCGCTCGATCAGTCCGCAGGTGGACAGCGAGATGTGGCGCATGCCGATGTTCATCCCGTCCGGGTGGTTGACGAGGCGCAGGAAGCGCATCACATTGTCGAAGTTGTCCAGCGGCTCCCCGATGCCCATCAGCACGATGTTGGAGATGGGCTTGCCGGAATCGAGCCGGGAGAACAGGACCTCGTCCAGGATCTCCCCCGCCTCCAGATTGCGGACCAGCCCGCCGATGGTGGAGGCGCAGAAGGCGCAGCCCTGACGGCAGCCCACCTGCGAGGAGACGCAGACCGTGTTGCCGTGCTTGTAGCTCATGACCACGGTCTCCAAGGCGTTGCCGTCGGCAAGCTCCCACAGGTACTTGATCGTGCCGTCGATGGCCGACACCTGCCGGGACAGCACCTTCGGTTCATAGAGGAAGAAGCGTGCGGCGAGCTTTTCGCGCAGGGCTTTGGGCAGATTGCTCATCTGTCCGAACTCCCGCACGCCGCGGGAGATCCACCCGAAGATCTGCTTTGCGCGGAACCTCGGTTCTCCCATCGCGGTGAGCTCCGCCTCCAGCTCCTCCGGCAGGAGCGAAACGATATTCTGTTTTGCTCCGCTCTCTGTCATACCTCTTTCAGTGTCTCCTCAGCCTGGCGGCAAAAAAGCCGTCGGTCCCCGTCGTGTTCGGCCAGAAGGTGAACATCCCGCTCCCGGACCGGACGCCGCCGACCGAAAACGCCTCGGGAGCGTAATCGGGATGGGTTCGCAAAAACGCCTCAACGACCCTCTCGTTCTCCTCCTCCAGGATCGTGCAGGTGGAGTATAAGAGAACGCCGTCCTTCTTCAGATATTTTGACAGGTTATCGAGAATATCCGTCTGTATCCCCGGAAGGTTCTTGATCTCTTCCGGCTTTTTTGAACGTATTTCCGGCTTTTTTCGTATCACGCCGAGCCCCGAGCAGGGCACGTCGGCGATCACCAGATCAAAGCCTTCCTTCTGCGCGGGATCAAATTCCCGCGCGTCCGCCGCCCGGGTCCGCAGGCAGGAGATCCCCAGCCGCTCTGCGCCCTCCGAGACAAGCCTGAGCTTCTTTTCGTGGATGTCGCAGGCCAGAATCTCCCCTTGGTTTTCCATCCGTAGCGCCGCGGCGAAGCTCTTTCCGCCGGGGCTCGCGCAGGCGTCGAGCACCCGCATGTTTTTTCCCGGCGCGCCGATCTCAACGGCAAGGCGGGCGGCCCTGTCCTGCACATAGAACAGGCCCTCCTCATAGCCCGGAAGCTCCGCTGCGACGGCCTCGGGAAGCGTCAGGCAGCCCGGCAGGTAGTCCTCATCCGGGTTGCTGC
>JAUNNC010000177.1 GCA_030531585.1 Eubacteriales bacterium
GAAACCGACTGCCCTGTCCCCATTTCAACATCAAGATCGTGCAGCGCAGCAAAGGACAGTCCGTCGTGGCCGCCGCTGCCTACCAGAGCGGTGACCGCCTTTTCTGCGAGTACGATCAGAAGACCAAGCATTACCGCAACAAGAAGGAGGTGGTATTCTCGACCATCCTCACGCCGCCCCACGCGCCGCCGGAGCTGACCGACCGGAACACGCTGTGGAACAGCGTGGAGAAGGCTGAGACCCGATACAATTCCCAGCTTGCCCGGCGCGTGGTCATGGCGCTGCCAAAGGAAATCCCCAGAGAGCAGCAGATTCAGCTGGTGCAGGAATACTGTAAAGCTCAATTCGTATCCAAAGGCATGATCGCCGACATTGCCGTACATGACAAGGGCGACGGCAATCCCCACGCCCACATTCTGCTCACCATGCGGCCCGTGGATGAAAAGAGGAACTGGGCTCCAAAGGGGAGGATGGTCTACGACCTGGATGAGCATGGTCAGAAGCAGAAAACGGCCAAAGGAAATTGGAAATGCCACAAGGAGCCGACCGTCGATTGGAACGACCGGAAGTACGCCGAGATCTGGCGGCACGAGTGGGAAGGGATCGTCAACCGCTATTACGCCGAGAACGGTTTGGAGGAACGGGTCGACCTACGCTCCTATTCGCGACAGGGCATTGACAAAGTTCCCACCGTGCACATGGGACCCGCCGTCACCCAGATGGAAAAAAGGGGTGTGTGCACAAACTTAGGTGATCTGAATCAAGAAATTCGCGCCTTCAATGCCTACCGCTGTTGTCTGACCCGAAGCATCCGGACGATCAGCGCACAGCTGGAGGAGCTGAACCGTCGCCGCGAGGATGTCGCCATTCAAGCCTTCCCCTTTGATCACCCTCGCGATCTGATGGACCTGCTTTGGGTTTACCATGATATCCGCTCCGACGAGCGCAAATCCTGGTCCCGATACGCCCAGCGCAAGGCCAATATACGCGATTTGCAAACCATGATCGACTGCTACACATGGCTCAAGAAAAACGACATCTGGGAAATCAGCGACTTCAACGCACGTTTTGCGCAGCTGAGGGAAGAAGTCAAGGCCGTCACTGACGACATCGACGCCATGGAGAAGGAGCGTTGCAGCCTGGAGACGTGGCACAAGCACCTGACCAACCGAAAGAAGTACCGCCCTATCTTTGAGCAGTACGCTGGAAAGGTATTCAAGGCCAACAAGGAGCGGTTCGCTGAAGAGCACAAGGAGGAGTTGGACAAATATCGCGCCGCCGTGCGTTACTTCAAGGCGCACCCGGACAAGGCAGGTACCAGTGCCACTGACTTGATCAAACGACACAATGAACTAAAAACCCCCATTGCCGCTGAGAACGACAAGCTGACCGACCTCAAGTCCCAGATGGAGCTCTTTGGCAGGATTTCATATTATATCAGCCAGATCTACAAGCCCAGGCCGAACCTGGAGGAGCAAAGCGACAGAACCGAAGCAAAAAAAAGTGAAATCCTTGCTCCCGAACCGCCGAAGAAGCGGCGCAGGAGCGATCCCAGTCTGTAATCAACACGACCCTCAAAAGCGCGGAGCCGACCTTGGCCCCGCGCTTTCCACATCTCGATATTATTAAGGAGGAAGATAATTCTAAATGACACGCCTCACTCGGAAAAAGGGCGTCCCTGCCCAAAAGAATAGTCTTGACGCACCTAACGAAAACCAATATACTGTAGATACGGCTGCGTCGCTGATCCGCGATGCGCTCGCGATCCTTGACAACTGCACAGGCTATTCAGCACAAACCACAAGCTGTAATCCTGCATCTTCGAAAGGAGATCGGGATATGGCTTTACACAGACAACGCGTTCGCGTTGGAACGAAAGAAGATGGCTCGCCCCAAGTCAAATGGACGCAGGGCAGGTCATTGGATGAACTGAACGACAATATCGTCCGCACTTATGTGGAGTACAATCTGCTGGATGAACTGCTGTCCGAGGAGGAGAAGAAGGCCCTCGGCAATCGTTTGTTGGGCAATGCTGAATCAGGTGTCAGCCCCGCTGACAGCGATGCTGTCTCCAGTGAAGCAGAGAGTAGTTCTTACAGGGCGGCAGAGGAAATCGGCGCACCCCAGGAAACACCGGCGACCGGCAAGAGTGCCATCACCCTCAAGGAATACGCCATTCCCTGGTTCAAGACCTATAAGGAGAACAAATTGCGACCCACGACGCTGCGGGGCTATCGGAGCAACTTCCGAAAGCACATCTTCCCGGCGCTCGGCCATCTGCATTTTGATGAAATCACACCCGACGTGCTCCAGAAGTTCATGACGGACAGGCAATACCTCGCCCGGAACACGCTCCACTCCATGATGACACTGATCAGCGAAATGCTGGACTATGCCGTCGAGGATGGATTGCTCCCCAAGAACCCGGCAGCCAGCAAGCGGCTGTTCAATCCTTCGACCAAGAAGGAGCGCCGGCGCGCACTGACGCTGGAGGAAATCCAGGACGTCATCAAACAGCTCTACGAGACCGACAACCTTGTACATCGCCGCATCCTGGCGCTGATGCTGTTTACCGGCATGCGGCGCGGGGAAGTGCTGGGTTTGAAGTGGGAGGACATCGACTTCAAGAAGGGCACGATCTCGGTCAACAAGGCCGTGTCGTATTCGTCGAATCAGCCGATTCTGTCCACCACCAAGACCCACAACGGCATCCGGACGATCCCCCTCAACCCGCAGCTGAGGGAGCTGCTCAAACCTTACGGCACGGAGGGCTTCATCATCGGCGGTGACAAACCGCTGACGAAGATGGTTTACGACCGCATCTTCCGACACATTCGGGAGAAATTTGACCTGCACGGCGCGACGGCACACGTCTTCCGCCACACCTACCTCAGCATGCTGAATCAGGCCGGCGTCGACCCCAAGACCATACAGGCCATTGGCGGTCATGGCAACTTCATGCTGACCTACGACCTTTACGTCCACTCCAACAACAATCAGATCATGGACGCCGGCGAAAAGGTCAACGAGCTGCTCTCCTCCTGATTGCAGGATCGGCAGAGCCGGTATGCAAAATGGAAGAGGCTTTTCCCCACAATTTCCGCCCGCGAATCCCATTCCGCGCCGGATTTTGTGCAGAAAACAGCCCGAAAGAGGCGCTTGCACAAACGGTAACGCAGGCATAACAATTTGCCGCACGTCATTGTGAATTTCGCATAAGAAAAACCACCAATTTCTTGGTGGTTTTGGCGCCTCAGGTAGGACTCGAACCTACAACCCTTCGGTTAACAGCCGAATGCTCTGCCATTGAGCTACTAAGGCATGTGGCCGTTTCAGTCAACGAAAGATATTATAGCAAAGAAAGGCATGTCTGTCAAGGGGTTTCTCGTGATTTGGCAATAGTTTTTTTATTTTTTTTCGACGGGGGAAGCAGGGCTTTTCTTTTGGAGGCGGTAGTGGACACAGCTGACGCATCGGGCGCATGCGATGCGGCAGAGGCGCCGATGGGCCCGGTGCAGGATCCAAAGTGCAGGCGACGAATCGGTCCCACAGGAGTGTGCACATCACAAACGCGACGCCCCTTCATCCCGGCTTGGTGCCGGTGCATGAAGGGGCATCGCGTTTTTCAGGATCAATACGAAGTCTTGGAGGTGCGGCGGTTCCAGTCGGCCTTATGCCAGGCCATGCCGCGAATGTCTGCGGAGCTCATGCCAGGGACCTGATCTCACTGCCCTTGTGCAGCGCGCCGATCCTGATTTTGCCGTCGGTGATTTCTTTCCCATCAGACAAATGTCACACGGTGGGAACAGCGTCGGAGTCCTTTTCTCAGTTCAGCCCCAGCTTTTCAAAGGCCCAGGCCAGGCCGTCGTCCTCCACGGCGGGGCAGACGAGGGTGCTGATCT
>JAUNNC010000178.1 GCA_030531585.1 Eubacteriales bacterium
CCGGCGGCGCCTCCGCTCGAGAGGACAGATGCCGGGGTGTCTGCATACGGAAACACGACCGCCGGAGCGGTCGTTTTTCATATCCGGTTTTCGTTACGCCGCGGCGGCTTTCTTCTCGCGCAGGAGCTGGAAGGCGATGACGCCGCCCACCAGCAGCAGGCCGACGAGGTCGGTGGCAAGGCCGGGATAGATCAGCAGCAGGCCGCCGACGGCGGAGATCACGCGCAGCACCGCGGAGAGGCTGCCGTGGTAAAAGCCCTCGAGCGCCATCGACAGGCCGAACATACCGGCGAGCGAGGTGATGACGATGGAGATGACCTCGATCGCCGTGGTGTCGACAAAGACCATGGCCGGGTTGAGCGCGAGCATGTAGGGGATGATGAAGGCGGCGATCGCGAGCTTGGTCGCGTTGACGCCGGTCTTCATGGGGCTCGCGTGCGCAATGGCCGAGCCCGCGTACGCGGCCAGCGCGACCGGCGGGGTGATGTCCGCCACGATGCCGAAGTAGAACACGAACATGTGCGCTGCGATGCTCGGGATGCCCATACGGATCAGTACGGGGGCGCAGGTCGTGGCCATGATGACGTAGTTGGCGGTGGTCGGCACGCCCATGCCGAGGACGATGCAGGTCAGCATCGTGAGGAAGAGCGCCACGATCTTGTAGCCGCCGGAGGCGCCGATGATGACCGAGATCAGCGAGGAGCCGATGCCGGTGGTCGTGATGACGCAGGCGATCACGCCCGCCACGGCGCAGGCCACGCCCACGGTGAGCGTGCTCTTGGCGCCGGCCTCGAGCGCGTCGAGGAAGCGGGAAAAGTCGATGCGGTAGCCGACGTCCTCATGGAAGACGATGCGGATGATGCGGGTCTCCTTGTGCACCATGCTGACCAGCACGGCAAGGCCTGTGGCGGCGATGGCCGCAAAGGCCATGGTGCGGGTCATCAGGAAGTAGACCAGCGCGACCAGCGGCAGCAGCAGAAAGCCGTTGCGCAGGAAGAGCGGCCAGAATTTCGGCAGCTTTTCACGCGGGATGCCGGTCAGATTGTTTTTCTTGGCCTCGAGGTGGACCATGATGAAGATGCCCGCAAAGTACAGCACGGCCGGCAGGATCGCACGCAGGGCGATGTAGCCGTAGGTGACCACGGTGTCGGGCATGGTGACATACTCCACCATCAAAAAGGCGGCGGCGCCCATGATGGGTGGCATGATCTGGCCGCCGGTGGAGGCTGCGGCCTCGACCGCGCCCGCAAACTCCGGCTTGTAGCCGGTCTTCTTCATCATCGGGATCGTCACCGAGCCGGTGGTCACGGTGTTGCCGACCGAGGAGCCGGACACCATGCCGCACAGCGCCGAGGAGATGACCGCCACCTTCGCCGGACCGCCCGAGGACGCGCCTGCGATGGAGTTGGCCAGCTCGATAAAGAACTGGGTGATGCCCGTCTTTTCGAGAAATGCGCCGAAGATGACAAAGAGCACAATGAAGTTCAGGCAGGCGCGGATCGGCGTGCCGATGATGCCGTCCGCCGTGTAGAAGAGGTTGTACACGTTCACGCGCAGGGACTTCTGCGTCATGGCGTAGACGATGAAGATCGACGCCACGATGACGATCGGCAGGCCGACAGCGCGGCGGCAGGCCTCGAGCGTGACGAGGATGCCGATCACGCCCAGCCAGACCTCCAGCGGCGTGAGCATGATGCCGCGGTCGATGATGGCGCGGTAGTTGATCACGAAGTAGAGATACGAGACGATGCCCAGACCCATCAGCACCATGTCGTACCAGGGGATGAAGTTGACCTTCTTCGGCTGGGTACGGCTCACGGGGAAGTTGAGGTAGACCAGCATCACGATCAGGCCCACAAAGGAGGCGCGCTCCATGCGGATCTCGCCCGGGTAGAACAGCAGGAACACGGCGTAGAGTGAGAACAGGATGAAGAGCAGACGCACCACGCGCCTGGTCTTGCCCTTGTACACACGGACGTTCGCCTCACGGTCATACTTTTCCAGTACGGCTGTCGTATTCGCCTCGATCTCCGCCGAGGTCTCGCCGAAGTCGTCCTTCGCGATCAGCTCCTCGTCGTGGAGCTCGTGCTGGGTTTTCTTGTATTCTTTTTCAAATTCAGGCATGGCTCTAATCTCCTAACTCAGCCGATGGAAAAGCGGACTTTGCAGTTTTTCCCGCACAGCTCGTTGAGCACGATGCTCCTGTCGCCGATGCGGAGGATGTGGTCATAGACGGTGCCGACGATATAGCTCAGGCCGTCCATGCGCTGCTCGATGTTCCCGAGGATCATCTCCCCGTTTGCCCCCGTCTCGAGCGTCCAGGAGGGGTCAAGCTCCTCGGCCACGCCCGCGCCGAAGCCGTAGTAGACGCAGCCGGTCAGCCAGATCTCATTTCCGCGGCGCTCGTAGATCTCGGTCACGTCGCTCTTGTTGACCGAGTGGCGGAAGGTGACGGAAAAGCTCTCCCCGTCTTCGAGCGGGAGCCTGGCGTATACCCGGCCGGTCCGTTCGTCGGTGAGCAGCAGGCCCGGCGTACGCAGGCGCGGGAGCACGAACAGGGCAACCGCAGCGATCACAAGGATCGCCGCGGCTGCCAGCATGGTTTTCCGCGTGGGTTTCAAGGCCGTGTCCTTACATCAGGCCCTTTTCCTTGTAGAACTTGGCGGCGCCGTCGTGCCAGGGGATGGACACGCCGGAGACGGCGGTGTTCAGGTCGAGCTCAGCGCCCTTGGCGTGGCCCGCGGTGATGTCGTCCTTGTAGTCGAACAGGCCCTTGACGAAGGCGTAGACCACGTCGGCCGGGACCTTGTTGGAGGCGACGATGGTCGCCATGACCGCGACGGCGGGGACGTCGTCCGCGACGGGCTTGTAGGTGCCGCCGGGGATCACGCCGTAGTAGTAGAAGCCATAGTCGGCCTGCAGGGCGGCGGCGTGCGCGTCGTCGATGGGCAGGAGGTTGAAGTCAAAACTGGTGGCCAGCTCCGTCACGGCGGTGGTCGGGTAGCCGGCGACGACGAAGGCGGCGTCGATGGTGCCGTTCTTCAGGGAGTCGGCGGAGTCGGCAAAGCTCTGGTTGGAGACAACGATGTCGTCAAAGCTCATGCCGTAGGCCGCGAGGATCTGCTTGGCGTTGAACTCGGTGCCGCTGCCCGCGTCGCCGACGGAGACCTTCAGGCCGCGCAGCTGGTCAACGGAGGTGACGTCCTTCTTGGCGAGGATCTGCACATACTCGGGATAGCAGGAGCAGACCGCGGAGAAGGAGGTGATGGGGTCGCCGCCCGCGAACAGGTCGGTCGCGGTGTAGGCGTAGTACATGACGTCGTTCTGGACAATGGCGATATCCGCGTCGCCGGAGGCGAGCAGCTGGATGTTGGCCTTGGAGGCGCCGGTGGACTCGACGTTGAGGTTCAGGGTGTCCTTCAGCTTCTCGTTGAGGACGTTGGCGATGACGCCGCTGAAGCCGTAATAGGTGCCGGAGGTGCCGCCGGTGGCGTAGGTGAGCTTGGTCGCGGACTTGCCGCAGGCGCACAGCGCGAATACCATCGTGAGCGCAAGCAGCAGAGCAATGATCTTTTTCATGTTTGGATCCTCCATCCTGGTTGATTCTTCTTTTTCCGGGCGAAAAAATTTTTGAGAAAAAACTTGTTTTACGCCTGTTGTGGTGTTATACTACAACCAAAAGTTGATTTTGGCAAGTCCCTTTTTTGTTTTTTTCTGTTTTGACAGTTTCTCTCCGCTTCGCTTTGTAGAATTTATGAAAAAGCGATAAAGAAACTTGTCGAAAATGCCGATCGGACCGGTAATCGGCAAAAAAGGCGCGCGCCGTCATCTATTCTTTCGATCCGCCGGAGCGGATCCACCACCATCGGAGGCAGACAGGCATGGACT
>JAUNNC010000179.1 GCA_030531585.1 Eubacteriales bacterium
CGTCTACGGCGACTACGACGTCGACGGCATCACGGCCACCTGTCTGGTGACGGACTGGCTGCGCAGCAGGGGCGTGGCCTGCACGCCCTACATCCCCGACCGCAACGAGGAGGGCTACGGGCTCAACTGTGCGGCGCTCGACACGCTGCGCGAGAAGGGCGTCAGCCTTGTCATCACGGTCGACTGCGGCATCACCGCTGTGGAGGAGGCGCGCTACGCCGGGCAGCTCGGGATCGACATGGTCATCACCGACCACCACGAGTGCAGCCCCGACGCGCTGCCCGAGGCGGCCGCGCTGGTCGACTGCAAGCGCGGCGGCGACGACTATCCGAACAAGAACCTCGCGGGCGTCGGGGTCGCGTTCAAGCTCGTGTGCGCCTGTGAGGGCGGCGCGAAGGAGGCGCTCGAGCGCTACGCCGATCTGGTTGCGATCGGCACCGTGGCGGACGTCATGCCCCTGACCGACGAGAACCGCTACCTTGTGCGGCGGGGTCTCGCGCAGATCACCCGCTCGGCCCGGCCGGGCCTTGCCGCCATGCTGCGGGAGTCCGGCATCGACCCCGCGCGCCTCACCGCCTCCACCGTGGGCTTCTCGCTCGCGCCGCGGCTGAACGCGGCCGGACGGCTCGGGCAGGCCTCGATCGCAGGCGAGCTCGTGCTGTGCCGCGACGAGAAGACCGCGGGAGAGCTGGCCCACTCCCTGTGCGAGCTCAACCGCGAGCGCCAGCGCATCGAAAACGAGATCTGGAGAGAGGCCAACGCCATGATGGCCGGCAAGGCCCCCGAGGGTCCGATCGTGCTCGCCAGCGAGCGCTGGAATCAGGGCGTCATCGGCATCGCCGCCTCGCGCCTGGCCGAGCAGTATTCCCTGCCCGCCATCATCGTCTGTCTCAACGGTGAGATCGGCAAGGGCTCCTGCCGCAGCTACGGCGGCTTCAATCTGTATGAGGCGCTGTCGGCCTGTTCGGAGCATCTGATCGGCTTCGGCGGGCACGCGCTCGCGGCGGGGCTGAACATCCGGCGCGAGAAGCTGGATGATTTCCGCCGCGCTCTCGGGGAATACTACCGTCAAAACCGCCCCGAACCGACGCCCGAGGTGCAGTGCGATCTGCTGATCACCGACCCGGAGCTGCTCTCGCTGGAGAACGTCCGCTCGCTCGACCAGCTCGAGCCCTACGGCAACGCCAATCCCAAGCCCGTGCTCTGTGTGAGCGGCGTGCCGCTGGAGGCGCTGACCGAGGTCGGCGGCGGCCGTCACTGCCGGATGCGGATCCGGCTCGGGAACACCCCGTTTGAGTGCATTTTCTTCTCCCACAGCGCGGCCGAGGCCGGCGTGCGCGAGGGAGAGAAGATCGATATGGCCTTCACCCCGCAGGTCAACGAGTACCGCGGGAGCGTGAGCGTGCAGCTTGTGGCCATCGCGGTGCGGCCTCACGACGGGAGCGGCCTGTGCGCGGCGATCCTCGAGGGCGATCCCGGCGTGAACCGCGCCGCCGCACCCTGGTGTCCGGACCGCGCGGATTTCGTGCGGGTCTGGCGCTCCATGCACGCGGGCTTCACGGTCGCCGCGGACACGGAGGGCGTGCTCGCCCAGTGCCCGAAGGGCATGAGCCCGGAGACCTTCTGCCTGTGCCTGATGGTACTGTGTGAGGCGGGCCTGCTCGCGGGCGGCAGCGGCGTGTTCTCGTCCCGCCCGGCCGACATCGGCGGGAAGGCCGATCTGGAGGCCACCGGGCTGCTGCGTACGCTGCGCAGCATGCAATAACAGGAGTACGCCATGGAAGAAACGAGATCGCTTGCCACTGTCAGGCCGGACCCCGACGCGCAGTTCGAGGCCCTTGTCAAAAAGATTCAGGAGAACACCCACTTCGATATCGGCCGCATCCGCGCCGCCTATGAGATGGCGCGCCTGGCCCATACGGGGCAGTTCCGGCGCGACGGCTCACCCTATGTGACGCACTGCATCGCGGCGGCGGACATCAGCGTGGACATCGGCCTGGACGAGGACTCCATCATCGCGGCCCTGCTGCACGACGTAATCGAGGACACGAGCCTCACGCACGAGGACATCGCCCGCCAATTCGGGCCGGCGGTGGCCGACATCGTCGAGGGCGTCACCAAGCTGACGCGCGTGCAGTACACCAGCAAGGAGGACGAGCAGGCGGAGAACCTGCGCAAGATGCTCATGGCCATGGCCAAGGACATCCGCGTCATCCTCATCAAGATCGCCGACCGCCTGCACAACATGCGCACCATGGCCTACCAGAGCCCCGAAAAGCAGCGCTCCAAGTCCCTCGAGACCATGGAGATCTACGCCCCCATCGCCCACCGCCTCGGCATCCAGAAGGTCAAGTGGGAACTGGAGGACCTGTCGCTGCAGTACCTCGACCCCGCTGGCTATCAGGAGATCGCCGACTCCCTGCGCGACCGCATGCCCGAGCTGGAGGCCTTCATGAAGAACATGGAGGAGAAGATCCAGAACCGGCTGCGCGCCGAGGGCATCGAGGCCACGGTCTACTACCGCATCAAGCATATCTACAGCATCTACCGGAAGATGTACGCGCAGAAGCTGAACATCAGCGGCATCTTCGATCTCTGCGCCTTCCGCGTCATCGTGGACACGATCCCCGACTGCTACAACGTCCTCGGCTTCATCCACGACATGTTCAAGCCAGTCCCCGGGCGCTTCAAGGACTATATCTCCACCCCCAAGCCCAACATGTACCAGAGCGTGCACACCACGGTCATCGGGTCCGAGGGCATCCCCTTCGAGGTACAGATCCGTACCTGGGACATGCACTACACCGCCGAATACGGCGTGGCGGCGCACTGGAAGTACAAGATGGGCGCGAGCGCGGACAGCTCGCTGCGCGAGGGCGACGAGGACAAATTCGCCTGGATCCGCAGGCTTCTCGAGAGTCAGCAGGAGTCCGACGCCTCCGACTTCTTCCACAACCTCAAGGTCGACATGTTCGCCGACGACGTCTTCGTCTTCTCCCCCAAGGGCGACGTCATCAACCTCCCTGCGGGCGCCACGCCCATCGACTTTGCCTACTCCATCCACTCCGACATCGGCAACCACATGGTCGGTGCGAAGGTCAACGGTCGTATCGTCACCTACGACTATGTCCTGCAAAACGGCGACATCGTCGAGATCCGCACCTCCAAGTCCGCCCCCGGCCCCAGCCGCGACTGGCTCAACACCGCCAAGAGCGGCTCGGCCCGCACCAAGATCAAGCAGTGGTTCAAGAAGGAGCGGCGCGAGGAGAACGTCCAGCGCGGGCGCAACATGCTCGACGAGGAGCTGCGCCACAACGGGCTTTCGCTCGACGACGCGATGGACGAGGCCGTCGTCGCGCCGCTGCTCAAGCGCTTTTCCTTCACCTGTCCCGACGACCTCTACGCCGCCATCGGCTACGGCGGTCTGACCGCGACCCGGGCCGCCAACCGTCTGCGCGACGAGCTGAAGAATCAGGAGCCCAAGCGCAAGACCGCGCTCGACAAGGTTGCCGAGGCCGCCGAGCGGCGCGAGAATCAGGCGCAGAAGAAGGAGGGCAAGGCCGTCCACGGCATTCTGGTGCAGGGCCTGAGCAACTGTCTGGTGAAGTTCTCCCGCTGCTGTACCCCCGTGCCCGGCGACGACATCATGGGCTTCATCACGCGCGGTCAGGGCGTGTCCATCCACCGCCGCGACTGCGCCAACTGCCAGCAGCTTCTGAGCCAGCCCGAGAACGAGGGCCGCTGGGTCGAGGTCTCCTGGGCGAGCAAGATCACCGACAGCTACCTGACCACGATCGTGGTCTCCGCCAAGGACCGCTCCGGCCTCGTGATGGACGTGGCGACCGTGCTCAACGCGCTCAACGCCAAGGTCCACTCCCTCTC
>JAUNNC010000180.1 GCA_030531585.1 Eubacteriales bacterium
CGCCCGTCAACGAAAAGGAGCACACCGGAAACGGTGTGCTCCTTTTCATGTAAGCCGCCTTGCGGGAAATGCCGGGCTGTTGAGGTCATTGCCTGCGAGGAACGCGGAACGGTCAGTCGGCCTGTTCCTCCATATAGCGGATCATGGCCGCGGCGGCCTTCTTTGCGCCGTCGACCGCGTGCACCACGGTTTTGGCGCCCGTCACCACGTCGCCCGCGGCGAAGACCCCGGGGCGGGTGGTCATGTAGTTCTCGTCCACCGTGAGCGTCCCGCGCTCGCCCGCGAAGAGGCCCTCGGTGGTGCGCACGAGCTTGGCGCGCGGCACCTGGCTGATGGAAATGACGGTCGAGTCGGCGTGCACCTGCACGGGCTCGTCCTCATAGCCGACGATCTTGTCGTTCTCGTCGAAGATGGCCTTCCTGAACACCGGGCCCTCGTCGGTGATCTTCTCGATCTGCATCCCGAAGACGAACTCCGCCCCGTCGAGCTCGGCGTAGGCGACCTCGCTGGAACTCGCGGTGACGTTCTTGCTGCGCGCGTAGAGCGTCACGTGGCGGGAGCCGTGGCGCAGCGCGGTGCGGGCCACGTCCATGGCCGCGTTGCCCATGCCGATGATGGCGACCGTGTCGCCGAGCTTGTGGCCCTGGGGGTTTGCCAGATAGTTGAGGCCGAACAGCACGTTGCCGAGACTCTCGCCCTGCAGGCCGAGGGTGCGCGGCTTCTCGGCGCCGGTGCCGATGAAGATGGACTTGTAGCCGTCGCGGATCAGCTCGTCGATCATCAGGACCGAGCCGATCGTGGTGTTGGTGCGGATGGTGATGCCCATCTCCTCCATGCGCGCCTGATAGCGGTCGAGCGTGGACTTGGGCAGGCGGAACTCCGGGATGCCGTACTGCAGCAGGCCGCCGATCTTGCCCTTCCACTCGAACACGGTGACGGGGTAGCCCTGCTGTGCCAGGAGCATGGCGACGGTCATGCCCGCGGGGCCGCAGCCGATGACGGCCGCCTTCTTGTTTTTGCGCTCCGGCTTCGGCACGCTCATGCGGTCGAGATACATGTCGGAGATATAGGCCTCGATACTGGAGAAGTGCACGGGCGTGTCCTTGCGGCCGCGGATGCAGTTTCCCGCGCACTGCTTCTCGTGGTTGCACACGATGGCGCAGACCGCCGAGAGCGGGTTGTTTTCAAAGAGCATCTCGCCCGCCTCCATGAGGCGGTTTTCCTTGAAGAGCTGGATGACGGTGGGGATCGGGGTGTGGACCGGGCAGCCCTGCTGACACAGGGGCTTCTTGCAGTTGAGGCAGCGGTTCGCTTCCGCGACGATATGCAGCGCCATGACATGTCCCTCCAATATCAGGTATTTTGCTTTTCTGTCTCTATCATACCGAAAAATCCCGCATAATGCAAGAAAAATCCCTCCGTTCATACAAACGGAGGGATTCATGCATTCATGGAATCAAGCCGAGATCAGCAGGTTCAAAATACCGAGCAAAGCCAGATGAACGGGATAGAACCAGTAGAAGAAGCGCCGGAGGTCTTTCCCGCGTTCGCCGTTGTAGAAGAACAGCAGCGCCGCCGACAGGCAGGCGAAGAGGAACTTCACCACGCCCGAGCCGCCGAGCAGGTATTCGATGGCCGCCCACATCACCAGCAGCAGGAGCTGGCTCAGGCGCTGGTCCTTGCCCGCCCAGAAGCAGACGATCAGGGCCGCGCCGAGATAGCGGTAGTCGGCGGTGTCGCGGATGAGCAGGAAGCAGGCCACGACGGCAGCCGCCTGCGGGAGAAGCGTGCGGAGATCCCGCTCCGGCTTGAGCGCGCGGTCGAGGATGCTCACGCAGGCGAGGCCCAGGGCCAGCGTGTAGAACACGTTGAGCTCCGTCGTCAGCAGCGTGACGCCCGCGGCCTTGAGCTCCGTCACGCCCGCGAGCAGCGCGAGCACCGGCAGCAGCACGCTCGCATCCCGCCGCACGGTCAGCAGCCAGACGGCCGCGACAAAGGCGATCAGTATGAGGGCGAGGGGCCAGACCACGGTGAGCGAGACGGTCAGCGGCCCGCCCGGCGAGAAGACGCTGCGTTTGAAGACCAGCACGAAGGGGACCTGCGAGAGCAGGGCCAGCGCGCACAGCCGCGTCAGATAGCGGCGCAGATTCGAGGTCTTGTCATAGCCGACCGCGATGAAAAAGGCGTAGATCGGGAAGGCAATGCGCCCGATGCCGCGCAGCAGCGCATAGCCGGCCCTGCCCAGCCACAGCGGATAGAGCGTGACGGCGACGTGGTCGCACAGCATGGCCGCCGCGGCGATGAGCTTGAGGACGCAGGCGCTCACGACCTGCCTCCCGTCCGCTCGATCACGGCCTGATAGGGGGCGAGCATCCCGTCGTTCATCTTCTTGCCGACCAGACGGCGCAGGCGTTTGCTGCGCATGACCGCGCCGAGCAGCCCGATGCCGAGCATCCGCGGCCAGCGCTTCTGCGGGAAGTCGTAGAGCCCGTGCGCGCGGTAGAAGCGGTGATCCTCGCGCATCATGCCGCGCATCAGCCACACGAGGTCGCGGAAGATCTTCATGCCGCCCACGCCGTAGAAGCTGCGCGGCGGGACGTAGGCGTTCTCCAGCGCCCAGGCCATGCGCGCCGCGGTGTCGCGGATGCTCTCCGCGTCGCAGGCCACGCCCGCGAGATAGCCGTGCTCGACCTCGGCGCGGGCCTCGAGTACGGTCATCAGGTTGTGCTCGCTTTCGCAGTCGCCGAGGCAGAGATAGGCGACCGGCTTGCCCTCGGACAGGGTGCGGTGCCCGTTGCAGAAGCGGCGGTCGTCGAACATCTTGAAGCGCGAGCCCATGCTGTGCCCGCGCAGGGTGAAGGCATAGACCACCGCGTCGGCCTTGAGGATGTTGTCGCGCAGGAAGTCCTCGAAGCCGTCCTTGTAGACGCAGTGCCCGCTGAAGGTGCAGTTGAGGCAGCCGAGACAGCCGCCCTTGAACGGGAAGTCCGCCAGATTGACAAAGCGCGTCTTGTACGGATAGGCCGCGTCGAAGTCCTTGATGAGCGCGCGCAGGCTCTCGTCGCCCTCGCGCAGATCGCCGACGATGACGGTGTCGAAGCCGTCCTTTTTCTTCTGCGGCTCGATCGAGCAGGCGTAGACCGGCGGCTCCTTCTCAGCCGGGACGGGTCCCTTCTCCCACAACCCGTTTTCCGCGCAGTACACGGCGAAGGAGAGGAAGGCCTCCGCCTCCTTCTGCCCGCGCTCGGTGAGCAGATCCTCCATGTCCGCGGACAGGCCGCGGATGACGCGCATGCCGAGATCGCGGCAGTTTTCCTCCACGAAGCGGTGCGCCGTCACATCGAAGAAGTGCTTCGAGGTCGTCAGCTGCGTGACGTACTGATTCTTCACCGCAAGGCCGTGCTCGCGCATCAGCTCCAGAAAGCGGTGCAGCTGGGAGGGGACGAGGAAGGAGTAGACGGGGTAGGCGAAGATCACCAGCTCCGCGCGGGCGAAGGCGGAGGCAGCGGCGCTCATGTCGCGCTCGAAGCTCTCGATCCCGGCGCCGACGTTGAGGTATTCACAGCTGTGGCCCGGGAAGCGCTTCTCCAGATACCGGCAGGTCTGGAGCGTAACGCTGAAGCGTCCCCGCGGCGAGCCGTTGACAAACAGGATTTTCATGTTTTTCACCCTTGAATCATTAACATAATACTGTTGACAACTTCTATTATCTCACACAACCCCGCGCCTGACAAGTCATTTTTTCAGGAAAAAGAGTTAAATCCGTTTTTTGCGGAGGCGTGTACCTCGCAAAAACACCGCTCGCCCCGCAAGTGTGCGTGGGGCGTGTCATGGAAACGCCATCAGACTGTAGACAAAGTCCCCTTATCGTGTCA
>JAUNNC010000025.1 GCA_030531585.1 Eubacteriales bacterium
ACAGCTACGCCTTCTTCCCGGAGGACTGGACCGACGCGGAAACCGGCGTCAGCTACCAAAAGGGCTATTACGACGAGAACGGCCAGCGCTATGAAAACGTGGCCTTTGAGGAAAACGGCAAGTACAGGAGCGTCGTCTGTCGCTGTCCCTACTGCGGTCTGGATACGATCCTGGATCTGGGGGTCGAGGCCGCCGCCGGGCACTCGCTGCAATGCCCGAACTGCGGCGGACCGATGGAGATTCGCTCCGAGCTCGATACGATTTTGAGCGAAGTGCCGGAAAACACACACGTCTACAACTCCGAGGAATCGCTGAAAAACGCCTTCCCGCAGAGGACGGCGACAAAGAAGCCGCGGCTGTGGCCGATCGTGCTCGCGCTGATGCTGCTCTTCGGCGCCGTTAACCGCGTAAAAGAGCGCCTTCGTCCCGAGCCCGTCCAGCCGGACCCGGCCGTGGTGAGCACCGGAAGCACGCTCTCCCTCGCTCCGTTCGGGGACCATCTGTACCTCGAGAAGCAGGAGGACGGCAGCTACCATGTCGTCACGGACGTCCTCCGCTCGGACAAGATCCTGGATTATGAGCGGGACTCCGACAACTATCGCGACGAGGCGTCGGACTGCTGGCTCTGGTACAACACCGAGGTGGAGCCCGCCGTCTGGCAGTACTGGTACGAGGGCGTCTCCTCGGATTTCGGCGACTGGGGCTGGATGGAGCACGCCGACGGCGGCTGGTACATCGAGGAATCCGAAGGAAACTGGGTCCCGCTGCCGGAGAAATACGACACGACCCGGCTGTGGTATATCGGCAAATGACAGGGAGAACACAGACATGACGGAACAGACGCCGATTCGGATCGGCATCATCGGAGCGATGGACGCGGAGGTCGCCTCCCTGCGTGAGGAGGCCAGCGCCGCCGGGGCCGTCCGGATCGCGGACATGGAGTTCTGCGAGGGCAGCTTCGACGGCACGGACGCGGTGATCGCCAAATGCGGCATGGGCAAGGTCAACGCCGGTATCTGCGCCCAGATCATGATCACGCGCTTCGGCGTCAACCGCATCATCAACACGGGCGTCGCGGGCTCGCTCGACGCGAGGCTCCGGATCGGGGACTTCGTGGTTTCGACCGAGGCCGTACAGCACGACTACGACGTCAGCCCCATCGGCTATAAGCCGGGCGAGATCCCCTACACCGGTCTCGTCGCCTTCCCCGCGGACGAGAGTCTGCGCGCGCTCGCGCTCCGGGCCGTGCGGGACAGCGCGCCCGACAGCGCCGTCTACGAGGGCAGGATCTGCTCGGGCGATGCGTTCATCGCCTCGCGGGCGCAGAAGGAGTCGATCCGGCAGCGCTTCGGCGGTCTCTGCTGTGAGATGGAGGGCGCCGCCATTGCGCAGACCTGCCATCTCAACCATGTCCCCTGGGTGGTGATCCGCGCCATCTCCGACTCCGCCGACGATTCGGAGGAGCTCTCCTTCGCCCTCTTTGCCGAGGCTGCGGCGCGGGAAGGCGCGCGCATCGTGCGCGAGATGGTGGGACAGCTTCGCTGAGCGCCCATACCCGAGAGGAGAAAACCGTTCCGACGACAGAAAACTCCCGCTCTCCGGCGTTTCCGGAGGGCGGGAGTTTGTTCATTTTGCAGGGTGTGTCAATAGGTTGCGACCGCGCGGTAGCCGCAGAGGGATCCCGGGTCCTCGATGACCGTGATCCGCAGCGTGGTGCCGGGGGCGTCATAGGTCCAGTAGTTGGCATACTCGTGGATGTCCGAGGTGATGACGACATCGTAGGTGCCGTCAAAGTTCACAAACGCGCCGTTGAGCACGATGTTCTCGGCGACCGTGCGGTAGGTGTTGACCCAGAGTCTGTCCATCAGGCCAAGGTCCATGCGTTCCTTCAGCTCGCAATTCTCCGCGACATACTGCAGGAGCGTGGGATAGTAGTAGTCGGAGTTTGAGGTGCCGAAGTAGCCGTAATACGCCTCCGCAAACTGACAGGCGAATTCGTACAGGCGCTGGGCAGTCTCCGGCTCGCACGCATAGGCGTACTCCTTCTCTTCCCCGAGCGGGTTCTCCGGCAGGATGATCCTTCCGGGGACATTCTCGGGCTTCATGTAACCGGCCGGGAGCGGGCTGACGAGCCAGGCGTCGGGCATGTTGCGGGTCCCGCCCGCCTGGTTGGCGGAGCGGTTTTGGAGCCGGCCGTCATAAAACATGCAGGTGGAGTTGCCGCCGTCCATGTTGGAGGCGTTGATGCAGCCGAATTTATCCGCCATGATGTCGACGCAGTCCTCGAAGGTCACGCCGATGCTGTAGCCCTGGCGGCCGTCGATGGCGACCATGACAACGGCGCCGTCCTCCCGCTGACCGATCGCGGTCCTCGCGCCGATGCCGCTCTCGAAGGTATTGGGGTCGGTCTTCTCGCCGTTCACGATCAGGGCCGGACCGAAGCAGACCGCGTCCCGGATGCCGAAGCCCACGCACTCCTCGTAAGCATAGTAACCGGACCACATATAATTGTTGCGGTCAAGGCCGGCGATCGGACCAAGTTCTACGGAGCTGAAGACGGTGCCCCGGCTGAACGTGATCCCGTTGGGAGGCCAGCCGTCTCCGCCGCCGCCCTCGTCTCTGAAGCCGCCCGCGTTGATCCCGGCGACCGCGCCGTACTCCTCGACCATCGCGTCGAGGGTCTTGCCGAATCCCGACCACTCGGTCGGTTCGGGGTAGGCGGTGCCGATGAAGACGCGGCTCGGGTCGAGCACGATCAGGGCCCGGACCGTCGCGCCCTTGTAGTTGAACTTGTAGAAAATGATGCCGTCGCCGTCGTCATCGGTCAAAAGCTCTCCGACGATGGGCTCCGGCGTGGGCGCGGGCGTCGGCGCGGGGGCGGTCTGGGCGGGAGCCTGTGTGGGGGCCTTTGCCGGCGAAGCCGCGGAGGCCTCGCTCTTTCTGCCGCAGGCGCACAGCCCGAGCATCACGGTGATTGCCAGCAGCCAGGCCAGCAGTTTGGTCAGTGTTCTGTTTTTCATGCGTTTGTTTCCTTTTTCTGTGTATTCCGTTTTTTGGTATTATTCTCGCACGGCGCTTTCCAGATCGCTCAGGTGCACGTACTCGTCGTAGCTGCAGCGGCGGTCGATCAGGCCGGTGTCGGTGATCTCGATGATGCGGTTGGCCACGGTCTGGGTGAGCTGGTGGTCGTGGCAGGAGAAGAGGATGTTGTACCGGAACGCCTCCAGGCCGTTGTTGAGCGCGGCGATGCTCTCCAGATCGAGGTGGTTGGTCGGCTGGTCGAGCAGCAGGAAGTTCGCGCCCGAGAGCATCATGCGCGAGAGCATGCAGCGCACGCGCTCGCCCCCGGAGAGGACCTTCACCTGCTTGTACACGTCGTCCCCGGAGAAGAGCATGCGCCCGAGGAAGGTGCGCAGGTAGCTCTCCCGCTTGTCCTCGGAGAACTGGCGCATCCAGTCGATCAGGTCGTACTCGCAGTCGTCGAAGAAGCGGCCGTGGTCCTTGGGATAGTAGGCGGGCTCGATGCTGGCGCCCCACTTGACGGTGCCGGAGTCCGGCTCCTCCTCGCCCATGAGGATCTTGAACAGCATCGTGACGGCGAGCTCGTTTTTCCCGACGACGGCGATCTTGTCGTCCCTGCCGACGATGAAGCTCACGTTGTCCAGCAGCTTCACGCCGTCCACGGTCTTGGAGACCCCGGTGACAAAGAGGCGGTCCTTGCCCGGCTCGCGGTTGGCCTTGAAGCCCACCCAGGGGTAGCGCCGTCCGGAGGCGGGCAGCTCCTCCACGGTGATCTTTTCCAGCAGCTTGCGGCGCGAGGTCGCCTGCCGGGACTTGGACTTGTTGGCCGAGAAGCGGGCGATGAAGGTCTGCAGCTCCTGGATCTTCTGCTCGGCCTTCTTGTTCTGGTCGCGCAGGAGTTTCTGGATGAGCTGGCTGGACTCGTACCAGAAGTCGTAGTTGCCGACGTACATCTTGATCTTGCCGTAGTCGATATCGACGATGTGGGTGCAGACGTTGTTGAGGAAGTAGCGGTCATGGCTGACGACCAGGACCGTGCCCTCGTAGTCCATGAGGAAATCCTCGAGCCAGACCACGCTCTTCAGGTCGAGGTTGTTCGTGGGCTCGTCCAGGAGGATCACGTCCGGGTGCCCGAAGAGGGCCTGAGCCAGCAGCACCTTGACCTTGATGCGCGGATCGGTGTCGCGCATGCGGTTCTGGTGCAGGCTCACGTCCACGCCGAGCCCCTGCAGGATGCGGCCTGCGTCGCTCTCGGCCTCCCAGCCGCCGAGCTCGGCGAACTCCTCCTCCAGCTCGGCCGCGCGGATGCCGTCGGCGTCGTCAAAGTCCGGCTTTTCGTAGATCGCGTCCTTTTCCTTTCCGCACGCGTACAGGCGCGGATTGCCCATGATGACGGTGTCGAGCACCGTGTAGTCGTCATACAGGCTCTGGTTCTGCTTGAGCACCGACATTCTCCGCCTGGGGTCGAGCGTCACGCTGCCGCTCGTCGGCTCCAGCTCGCCGGAGAGGATTTTGATGAAGGTGGATTTCCCGGCGCCGTTTGCGCCGATGATCCCATAGCAGTTGCCCGCGGTGAACTGCAGATCGACACGGGAAAACAGCACGCTCGGGCCGAACTGCATGGACAGATCGTTGACTTGCAGCATAACAACACTCCCGGGATTCTTTTCGTCGTTGTTACAGTATAGCGGCTCGCACGGCTTTCGTCAATGGTGCGCGTTGGCTTTCGCCGAAGGCGGGCGCGCTTGACTTTTCCCCTGCCGCGGGGTAAACTGACAGCGACTTTTCGGAAAGGAGCGCCCGATCATGCGGCTGAGCGAGCAAAACCGAAAAACCGAAACCGCGCTGACGGTCCTGCTGCTGCTGGTGCTGCTGGGATATCTGGCGCTCTACGCCTACGCTGATTTCAAGGGCTTCGCGCGGCTGAGCACGACAGACATGTACGAGGACACGCTGGTCGCCCGGCTCATGTGGGAGGGCGGGACGCTGTTCCCGAAGCGCTATCTCTTCGGCAACCAGCTCTACGTGATCGCCACGCCCGCGCTCTCCGCCCTGTTCTACGGGCTCACGGGGAGCATGAACCTCGCCATGGCCCTCGCCACGACCTGCATGTCGCTGCTGCTGCTGCTGAGTCTGGACTGGATGCTCCGCCCCTTCACGAAGCGGCCGCTCCCGCGCGCGGCGGCGCTGCTCGCGGCCGTCGGGCTGTTCTTCGGCCCGGGCTCGATCCGGCGCGAGGACGGGCCGCAGCTGTTCTATGTCATGTGCAGCTTCTACGCCTGCTACACCATCACCAACTTTGTGGTCATGGGCGACTATGCCCGCGCCCGGCTCGACAGCCGGCCCCGGCTCCCGGCGCTGCTGGCGGCGCTGGCGCTGTGCTTCTGCACCGGCCTGCAGAGCCCGCGGCAGACCGCCGTCACCGTGCTGCCCCTGCTGTGCCTGGAGGGGCTGCGCCTGCTTTCCCGCCTTCGGAAGAAGCTGCCGCCGCTCGCGCCCGGCACGCGCATGCCGCTGCTGCGCACCCTGGCCTATACGGCGGCCAATCTGGCAGGTCTCTGTGCGTCGCGCTTCCTGCCCGCCCGCAAGCACACCATCTACACCGGCGCCTCGGTCTTCTCCGGCGCGTCCGCGGCCGACAAGCTGCGCTCGGTCCGTCTGGCGCTCTCCACCGTGAGCGGCTTTGACTACGTTGCGAAGAGCGACGCCCGATGGTTCTTCCTGCTGATGTTCCTCTTCTGCCTGCTGCTCGATCTCGCGGCCGCCTGGCTGCTGCTCCTTCGGCGGAAGGAGGAGGAGAAGGACGCCGCCTGCTTCTGGTGGCTGAGCCTGATCGCCGCCCTCGGCGCGGTCGCGGCCTTCTTCGTCACCAGCGTCAATCTCCGCCCCATCTATCTGTTTACGCTCTACTTTCTCCCGGCGCTGTCGCTGGTGCTGATCGCACGGCGCGTCCGGCCCGGTCTGTTCCGCGGTCTCGCGGCCGTTCTGCTGCTGCTCACGGCGGCCAATCTCCATTTCAGCTATCGCGAGGATATAGCAGCCGTCAACTATCCGGGCGAGACCGCCAATGAGGCCGTGTGCCGCTACGCGCTCGATAGCGGCTACGAATATGTCTACGGGGCGCATTCGTCCACGGCGCCGAACATCGCCGCCTGCTCCGACGGGAAGCTGATCGCCGGCTGCTGGGACGACGAGGTAATCTACAAGGTCTCCCCTCACATCAACATCCGGGACATCTATCACTTCCTGGATTATGACCGCGGGATCTACATCTTCCGGGACACGGAGCTGAAGGCGGGCCTGTACGAGGCGGAGGCGGCAGGCGCGGTGCTCACCTTCCGGGGGCAGTTCGGACCGTACTACGTCTACACCTCCTCGATGCAGCTGCTCTATCCCATCTCCGACAACGTCGATTACAACCCCCGCTGGCAGGAGGAATATCAGAATTAGGCACCCATGCAAAACACCCGCGGCGTCTGCCGCGGGTGTTTTGCGTTGTTGTCGCTTTACTTTCCGAAATACTCGATGATGTGGCGGGGGCAGATGTCGGCGCAGTGGCCGCACTGCACGCACTTGGCCGGGTCGACCTGGGCGAGGTTGTCCTTGACGACGATCGCGTCCGCCGGGCACTCGCGCTGGCACTTCATGCAGCCGATGCAGCCCACGCTGCACATCTTCATCACGACGCCGCCCTTGTCCCTGTTGGAGCAGGCGGGCATGATCTTCTGGCTCTCGGGGATGAGCTTGACGATGTTCTTGGGGCAGATCTCCACGCAGGCGCCGCAGCCGACGCACTTGGAGCGGTCGACCTTCGCCACGCCGTCGACGATGTGCATGGCGTCGAACTGGCAGGCGCGCGCGCAGTTGCCGAGGCCGATGCAGGCGAAGGTGCAGAGCTTGTTGCTCTTGCCGCCGAAGAGCATGGCGGCCTGGCAGTCCTTGGGCCCGTTGTAGTTGAAGCGCATCTCCGCGTTTCCGGCGCCGCCGGAGCAGGGCACGAAGGCGACCATCTTCTCGGCCGCGTCGTTGGACACGCCCATGATCTCGGCCACCCTGGCGGCCGTCTCCGCGCCGCCGGCGACGCAGCGGTTGCAGGGGGCCTCCCCCCTGGCGACCGCCGCGGCGTAGCCGTCGCAGCCGGGATAGCCGCAGCCGCCGCAGTTGGCGCCGGCCAGGGCCTCACGGACCGCGGCCTGCTTGGGGTCGACCTCCACGTGGAAGATCTTGGAGGCGAAGGCCAGCAGCGCGCCGAAGATCGCGCCCAGCGCGCCGAGGACGAGGATCGAAAGAAGGATTGTTTTCATGCTTCTCTACCTCCTCAGACGGGGATGGCCATGCCGCTGAAGCCCATGAAGGCCAGGGCGACGAGGGCCGCGGAGACAAGGCAGATCGCGAAGCCGTGGAAGCACTCGGGATAATCGGCGAACTCCACGCGCTCGCGCACGCTCGCAAACAGGACGATGGCGAGCAGGAAGCCGATGCCGCCGGTGATGCCGTAGACCAGAGACTCGATGAAGTTATACTTGTTCTGGACGTTGAGCAGCACCACGCCGAGCACCGCGCAGTTGGTGGTGATCAGGGGCAGGTAGATGCCCAGGGCGGAGTAGAGCGAGGGGACGGACTTCTTCAGGAACATCTCGACGAACTGCACCAGCGCGGCGATGACCAGGATGAAGGCCAGGGTCTGCAGGAACTCGAGCCCCAGCGCGACAAGGATGTACTCGTTGATGACCCAGCAGATGGCCGAGGCCAGGCCCATGACGAACACGACCGCAAGGCCCATGCCGAAGGCGGTGTCGACCTTGTTGGAGCAGCCGAGGAAGGGGCAGCAGCCGAGGAACTGCGAGAAGATAAAGTTGTTGATCAGGATCGCACCCAGCGAAATCTCAATAATACTGCTCAGCATGATTACTCATCCTCCTCCTTCTCTTCTTTCGCCTTGGCCTGCTCGGCCAGGGCCGCTTTCTTCAGCTCGGACTTCTTGAGCGCGTACTGCATGACGGCGATCAGCACGCCCAGCGTCAAAAAGCCGCCGAAGGGCAGGGACAGGATGGAAGCGCCGTAGCTCTCGGGGAAGATCTGGATACCGGCCCCGGTGCCGTCGAGCGTGAAGCGGAAGCCGTTGGAGATGTCGATCAGGCCGCCGCCGAAGCGCCCGGCGCCGAGGAACTCACGCACCACGCACATGATGATCAGCACGACCGTGTAGCCGAAGCCCTGGAAGATGCCGTCCAGGAAGCAGGCGCCGACGGGCATTTTCTGGCAGAAGGCCTCCGCGCGGCCGATGATGATGCAGTTGACGACGATCAGCGGGATGAACACGCCGAGCGCCTCGCTCAGCGCGGGGACGTAGGCCTGCAGCAGCAGGTCGACGATGGTGACGAAGGTCGCGATGACGACCACGAAGATCGCAAGCCGGATCTCGCCGGGGATGATCTTGCGGATCAGGGAGATGACGACGTTGCAGCAGGTCAGGATGATCAGGACGGACAGGCCCATGCCCACGCCGTTGAAGAGCGTCGTCGTGATCGCCATGGTGGCGCACATGCCGATCTGCTGGACAAGGACGGGGTTGTTGGTGATGAGGCCTTCGGTGAACTGTTTCTTCGGATTCATACAGCACTACCTCCTTAACCCAGGGATTTGACGACGCGGATCGACTCCGCGACGGCGCCCGCGATGGAGCGGGAGGTGATCGTCGCGCCGGTCAGGGCGTCGATGGTGCCGCCGGCGTTGGACAGCGCGATCGACTCATCCTGTCCGACGAACTGGGCGCGGAACTTGACGCCGACCTCGGCGGTGCTGGCGGCATTGGCGCCCAGACCGGAGGTCTCGGAGTGCTCGATCACGGAGATGCCGGTGCACTTGAAGTCGGGATCGACGCCGCAGGCCAGGGTGATGTTGCCCTGCGCGCCGGAGAAGGTGGAGGTCACGACATGGCCGGCGCCGTTGGTCGCGCGGTGGATGGTGACGACCGTCGGGAAGCCATCCTTGTCGAATTCGATCTCCTCATAGCCTTCGGCCTGCATGACGGACGCGAAGGCGGCGGCTGTCTTGGCCTGGGCCTGGGCGAAAATGATGGGGGCGGTCATATTGTTGACGAAGCCGAGCGCGCCCGCCGCGACGGCGCAGACCAGGAACAGAACGATGGCAAGCTTCAGGATTTTGTTCATCACACAGCCTCCTTCTTTGCGGCCTTCTTCGCCGCCTTTGCGGCGGCGATGTCCTCCCGGGAGACGCCGAACTGGTGGCGGTGGCAGGCCTTGTCGAGCGCCCAGGTGGTCAGGTTCATGATCAGGATGGCGTAGGAGCAGCCCTCCGCAAAGCCGCCGAAGTAGCGGATCAGCATGGTCAGCGCGCCGATGCCGATGCCGTAAATGGCCTGGCCCCAGCGGGTGACGGGGGAGGTCGCGTAGTCGGTGGCCATGAAGATGCCGGTGAACATGACGCCGCCGGAGAGGACGTTGTGGAGCATCCACTCGACCCTGCCGTAGCCGGCGTGTCCGCAGACCAGGGAGATCAGCGCGACCGAGCCGATCACGCAGGCTGGGATGCGCCAGCGGATGACCTTGCGCACGATCAGGTAGGCGGCGCCGAGCAGGATCGCCAGCGAGCTGATCTCACCGATGGAGCCGGGGATCTTGCCGAGGAAGTTCTGGGCCACCGAGAAGGGCAGCGGGTTCTCGCCGTAGAGGTAGCTCAGGGGCGTGGCCATGGTGGTGCCGTCGATGATGACGACGGTCAGCGTCCCGGCGTAGGAGGCGGTCAGGAACGCGCGGCCGGCGAGGGCCGGGTTCAGGAAGTTTTTGCCGATGCCGCCGTAGAGCTGTTTGACGACGACGATGGCAAAGAAGGTGCCGATGACGATCATCCACCACGGGGTTTGCGGGGGCAGCACCATGACCAGCAGCAGGCCGGACACGGCGGCGGAGTAGTCGTCGATGGTGATGCTCTTGTGCAGCAGGAAGCGATAGAGCCACTCAAAGAAGGTGGCGGAGGCCATGCCCGTGAGCATGAGCACCAGCACATGCCAGCCGTAGCGGTAGACGGCCACGATGGCCACCGGGATCATGGCGACGATCACGTCGCTCATCAGGCGGCGGGTGTCGACCGTGGTCCTGACCTGGGGCTGGTAGGCGACGTCGAAGATCAGTCTTTCGTTTTTCTCGCTCATTTCTGGGCCTCCTTTGCAGCGGCCTCGGCCTTTGCCTTCTCTTTGGCGGCCCTGACCTGGATCATGACCTTCGCGGTCTTGAAGGCGTGCGTGAGGGGCATGCGGGCGGGGCAGTTGTAGGTGCAGCTCCCGCACTCAAAGCAGTCGGTCACATGGTATTTCTGCAGCATGTCGAAATCCCGCCGGGTGTAGTAGAGATACATGTAGACGGGCTCGAGGTTCATGGGGCAGACCGTGATGCATTTGCCGCAGCGGATGCAGACGGGGTCCTCGATGTTCTTGTCCTCTTCCTCGGTGAAGAACAGGACGCCCGCGGTGCCCTTGATGTTGACCGCCTCGAGGGAGGTGGCGCAGATGCCCATCATCGGGCCGCCGAGGACGATCTTGCGCGGGGTCTTGACGAAGCCGCCGCACTGCTCGGCGATGTGGGCGAAGGAGGTGCCGACTCTCGTCAGCGCGTTGACGGGGGCCGCCAGGGCCGAGCCGCCGTAGGTGACGATGCGCTCGACGACGCTCTTGCCCTCACAGCAGGCCTGGTAGATGGCGTAGGCCGTGCGGGTGGAGATGACGTTGCAGCCGACGCCGGAGGGCAGGCCGCCGGGCTTGACCTCGCGGTTGGTGATGGCCTTGACCTGCATCTTCTCGCCGCCCTGGGGGTACTTGACGTTCTCGGGCACGATCTCGACGCCGTACTTGGCCGGATCGAGGGAGTTGAGCAGGTCGATGGCGTCCTGCTTGTTCTTCTCGATGCCGTACCAGGCCTTCTCAACGCCCTGGGCGACGCGCGCAAGCTGGATCCCTCGGAGCAGCTGCTCGGGGAAGTTCAGCATCGTCAGGTGGTCGCCGTTGAGGTAGGGCTCGCACTCGGCGCCGTTGATGATGAGGGTGTCGACCTTGCCGATGCCGCCGCGGATCTTGAGCTCCGTGGGGAACATGGCGCCGCCCATGCCGACCACGCCGGCCTCGCGGATGCGCTGGAGGATGGCCTCGGGGTCCTTCATCTGCTCCTCCGTCAGAGGCTCCATCAACTCAGGCGTGTCCTGAAAGTCGTTCTCGATGACGACCGCGGTGATCAGATCGCCCAGGGGATGGGGTCTCGGCTCGACAGCGACGACCTTGCCGGAGACGGAGGCATGGACAGGTGCGGAGAAGGGTGCGGGGTTCTCGCCGATCTTCTGGTACATTTTCACCGTGTCGCCCACCTTGACCAGGGGCTTGCAGGGGGCGCCGATGTGCTGTGCCATGGGGATGACGACCTGCTTCGGCGGTGCGATCACGGTGACCGGAGTCTGGGGAGACTTCATGTAATCGGGATGCACACCGCCTTTGAACTTGTATGCCATACGCTTCACCTCGTTATGTAATACATGGTTACCGTTTGATTTTAACACATGAACCGGAGTCGTGTCTACGCCTTTTCTTGTAAAAAATGGCGAATTCGCATGATAACTTTCTCACAATTCCTGATAATTCTAAGCATTCTGTCTAAATGCGGCGACGATTCGGGGCGAAAACCGGAGCTTCCGGACGGAAACCCCGCCCGTTCGGAAACCGTTTTCCCCCGGATGTGACCGAGGTCACTGATATGGTAACTTCTTCCATATCAGTGACCGTCTCCGTCAGGCTCTCAGCCCAGGGCCACGTCCAGCGCCATCATCAGCGCGAAGCCCCCGAGATAGCCGAAGCTCCCCGCACCGGAGCGGGCCGCGGGGCACAGCTCGTGCACGGTGACGTAGAGCATCGCGCCCGCCGAGAAGCTCAGCAGCCAGGGCATGACCGGCCGGGCGAGTCCGGCCAGCAGGAAGGCCAGCAGGCCGAAGACCGGCTCCACCGCCCCGGAGAGCGCGCCGAACAGGAATGCCCTCCCCTTTCCCATGCCGAGCTGGCGCAGCGGCAGGGCCACCGCCGCGCCCTCGGGGAAGTTCTGGATGCCGACGCCCAGCGCGAGGGCGAGCGCGGCCGCCCTCCCCTCTCCGCCCGGGGCGAGCGCGAAGGCCAGGCCCACGGCCATGCCCTCGGGGATGTTGTGCAGGGTGATGGCGGTGAAGAGCATGCGCTCCCTGCCCGCAGCCCCCGCCTGCACCCGGTCGAGCAGGGCGAGGAAGCCCGCCCCCAGCAGCAGCCCCGCCGCCGCGGGGAGCCAGGACGGCGCGCCCGCCTGCTCGATCGCGGGCAGCAGCAGGCTCCAGACCGCCGCGGCGCTCATCACGCCGCCGGAGAAGCCGAGCAGCAGCTCCTGCCCCGCCGCCCTCGTCCGGTCCCCGCAGAAAAACACCAGCGCCGCGCCGAGCGAGGTCATGCAAAACAAAAACTGGGTCCCCGCAAGGGCCCAGAGAAAGTCAGAATTCATAAAACGTCCTCCGCTTTTCCCGGTCTTGTACCAGTATAAGCGGAGGACGTGCCGTGTGTGTTGATCTTATCCCCGTCCGGGGTCGATCATGCCGATGCCCTCGGCGTGGCTGTCGGCGCTGAAATACGGCGGCTCGCCGCTGTCGCGGATTTCCAGCTCGCGGGCGATGTGTTCGAGGGTCTCGAGCTCGTCCGTGCCGCAGACGGTGACAAGCCAGCCCTTCTCGGCGTTGAACAGCAGGACGTAGTTAGCCCGGTCGTAGGCCCAGCGCTCGGTGCAGTTCGTGTAGTCGCTCGTCAGCTCCGTCACGTGCCAGCCGCCCCAGTCGTCCTCTTTGACAAGCGTGACCTCGCCGTTGATGACGCTGCGGAAGTTGCCCGGACGGACGCTGCCGGCCCCGATGACATAGGGGATGCTGCGCCCCTCGCCGTTGTCGGAGAGGTAGCTCGTCCAGCCCTCGGCGTCGGTGGAGCCGAACGTGGCCTCGCTCGGCAGATACCAGCAGCGGAACTCCGGCACGCTGACGATCTCCTGCGGCCCCTCGAAGGTCAGGACCATCCCCGCGTCGGGGAAGACCAGCTTCTGCTCGCTGAGCACCGTCCCGTCGGAGGCAAGCTCCACCCACCTGCCGCGCTCGGGTCCGTCGGCCCTGCGGAGGCTCATGAACCAGCCGCCCGCGGCGTAGGCGGTGACGCCCATCAGCACGGCGATCGCGGCGACGAGCAGCAGCGTGCGCAGGGTCTTCTTCGCGGTGCGCTTCGGCTTCCGGACCGGCGCGCCGATCTTCTCCATGACCGAGGCGTGCACGCGCCGGGCCATGGCCCTGTCCTCCCCGCCGGGCGTCACGTCCGTCGGGCAGCACTCGTCCATCAGATCAGAGATTCGGATCTGCACAGCCATACCCCCTTTCGCTGAAATAGGCGCGCAGGCGCTCCCGGCCCCGCGCGAGCTTCGTCCGTACCGTGGCGGCGTTCATGCCGAGCGCGTCGGCGATCTCCCCGGTCTTCTGATACAGGAAGTAGTGCCGCCGGAAGATCTCGCCGTCCGGCTCGCCGAGCGAGTCGACGGCCTCGCGGGCCAGCGCCGTGAGCTCGGCGCGCAGGACGCTTTGCTCCATGTCCCCCTCGGCGGCTACTTCGAGCAGATCGTCGTCCAGCGGCTCGGCGAGCCTCCGCGCGCGCAGGGCGTCCTTGGCCCGGTTGCGGCAGACCGCGGCCAGCCAGGGCTTGAGCTTGCCCGGCGCCACGTCCTGCCGGTGCGTCCACAGGCTCACGAAGCTGTCGGACACGACCTCCTCGATATCCTCCTGCGGCAGGGCGTGGCCCAGGATGTTGGCGGCGATGGCGTAGAGATAGGGTGTGTACTGCCCGATGATCTCGCCGAGCGCCGCGGTGTCCCCGTCCCTCAGCAGGCGGAGCAGCGTACGTTCGTTCACGGCTCCGTCACCTCCGCCACTTCGTCTCCGTCCGGCCCGACGCGCAGCCGCACCGCGCCGTCGTAGGCGGCGCGCAGCGTATCGTCGGCGATACGCACCAGATAGTGCCCCCGCAGCTCGCCGCTCAGCACCGACAGGCGCGAGAGCGTCATGGAGGCCACGCACAGGCTCTCGGACGGCACGGCGTTCTCCTGATACAGGAGCTTGAGCTCGACGCCCTCTCTCCCCCGCAGGACGGACAGCATGTCGTTGGCGTCCCGGCTCCAGCCGCCAGGCGTGTAAACCTGCATCGCAAAGTCACAGACCGCGTCCCGGTCCAGGCCCTCGAGCCGCGCGAGCGTCTCCGGCTCGAAGCAGAGGCAGCCGCGCACTTCGTAGTCCTTGAGCGCCGCTTCGGTCCCGGCGTACAGGCCGTCCGGCCAGTAGTCGACGTCGAAGCGCTCGCGCACGGCGGGATAGAACTGCTCGAACATGAACTGCTCGGAGATCTCCCCGCTCAGCTCGAACAGGCGCGCCGGGGTGCAGTCCACGACGGTCAGAAAGCCCCAGTCGTCCAGACCGTCGGTGATCTGGTGCATGGCGATGACCCGGGCCTGACAGCCCTCCTGCCCGTCGAAGAGCTCCGCCATGCGCAGGGCCTCGCCCTCGTCGAGCACGAAGCGCGCGCTGTGCGGCACGAAGGAATACGGCTCGTCCTGCGGCAGAGCACGGAACAGCTCGAGCTCGTCCTTCCGCGCGTAAAAGCTGCCGAAGCGCTCATAGATCGCATCCCAGCTAAAGTCCGCATACTCCTCGTCCGCTTTGGGGGCGGCCTCGCTCATCAGTCGGACATAGGGCGTGGCCTCCGGCGCATGGGTGGGCCAGGGCCTTGCCGAGGGCGGCGCGGCGTCAGTCCGGGCGCAGCCGACAAGGATCAGCAGCAAAAGCAGCAGCGCCGGGATCGCTTTCGTCAAACGCAGGTTCATCTCTCTCAGCTCCTTTCGGAAAGCGATGATCTCGTATCAAGTGCACTCACCCCTATAAACGCGCAAAGCGCGGAAAATGTTTCAAGACCGCAAAAAAAGACCGCCTCGCAGGGATCGGCGGGGCGGTCGTGCCATGTTCCGTTATTCCAGCGCATCCAGCAGCTCGCGGTCGGCGTAGACCCGCAGCGGCTCGAGGCCCTGCTTTTCGGCCTCCTCTTCGGCCAGCAGCAGCATCAGCTCGTAGTAGTCGCAGTCCTCCGCGTCGAGCCGTTCCGCCGCGCGGGGCAGCTCCTGCTCGAGATAGGCGCGCAGGCTCTCCGCCGTGCCGCCGTAGCGGTCGAGGATCCAGGCGAGGGCCTCGCGCTCGGACATCGTACGCTCGCAGTAGTAGCGGCGCCCGTAGAGCCCGTACAGCACGCGTCTGGCGTCGAGGTAGCCGATGTCCATGTCGCGTCTGGCCTGCGCCGCGTCGAAGTTCAGCACATGCCCGAGATCGGCCCAGGTGCGGATCGTCGTGACGTTCGCGTCCTCGGGCATTTTGAAGCGGCGCTCCACGCCTATGCTGGGGATGCGCACGGCGATGATGTCGCGGTAGCCCGCCTCGATGAGCGGATGGATGGGCAGGGAGTCGACAAAGCCGCCGTCGGCGTAGTATTTGCCGCCCAGCTTCTCGAGGCGGAAGCTCGGGTGGTAGGCGGAGGCCAGCAGCATGTCGCAGATCTGGTCGGCCGGCAGCTCGTTGACATGCACCTCGAGCGCCTTGCAGTCGGTCAGGGAGACGGTGCAGATGTAGAAGTCCACGTCCGAGCTCTTGACCCGCTGCTCGTCGATGATCTCGCGCACCCAGGCGCGCAGCGGGGCCACGTCAAGGCCGCGGTTGCGGATCACGTCGACGGCGTGGGCGATGAGCCCCTGCCAGTCTCCGAGCTCGACCTCCCCCTCCATGAACTTCTTGACGTCCTCTTCCTCGAGATCGCCGAGGTCGATGACCCTGGACATGTGGATATTGCTCCAGGCGTCTATGGCGCGCGGCAGGTCGCGCATGACCATCAGCGCCCCGTTGAGCGCGCCGACCGAGGTGCCGGCGACGGCGTTGTATTTGACCCCGGCCTCGTCCAGCGCCTTCCAGACGCCGATCTCGTAGCCGCCCTTGGCGCCGCCGCCCTCGAGCGCGACGGCGTAGGTCTTGTTCAGATCCAGACAGCATTCCATATCCGGTCCCCCGTTTCATTCTCTGTTTATCGTATTCTACCACGCTCCTCCCGTATTCTCAAGTCCGGCGGGAAATCAGATCACCCCCAGCGCCCACAGGACCAGCATGGCCGCCGCCGCGCCCAGCAGGAAGGCGGCCGCCGGGCGCAGGACCGGCGCGTATCTTCCGGGGAGCATCTGCTCGGCGCAGCCCTCGGCCGCGGCCTTCGCCTGTTCCAGAAGCTCGGCGCGGCTGACGCCCTTCTGCTGCACGGCGTCGCCGCGCAGGACAAAGACCGCCTCGGTGAATTCCGTGTCCGGCGTTTTGACGACCACCGCCGTGCGCAGCGTGCCCCGCAGGGCCGGCGCGGCGCTCCGCTCCCGCGGGCGGCGGAACAGAAGCAGGCGCGAGATGCGCTGCAGCGCTCTCATGCACGCTCCTCCACCCGCACGGTCACGACCGTCATGTCGTCGGTGGCGCCGTATTGGTTCTCCGCCTCCTTCAGCACCGACCGGGCCAGGGCCTTCATGTCGTCAAAGCCGCGCAGCAGCAGCGCCTTGAGCCAGTCGTCCTCAGCGTCGACCAGCACGCCGTCGGTGGCGATGACCGCCGTGCAGCCCGGTCTGAGCCGCATGCGCACCACGTCGGGCGCGGTGCCCTCGCCCGCGGAGAGCCCGGCGGCCAGCGTCTCGCCCCGGACGCGCCGGATGCTCTTCCCCCCGAGGACGTAGGAGGGCGCGGCCCCGTACTTGTAGAAGCAGGTGTCCCCGGTGAAGAGATCGACGCACATGAGATCGACGGTCGCAAAGCCCCAGCTCTCCCCGTCGCGCAGCAGCAGCACGGAGTTTAAAAGCTTCATGGCCACCGCCCCGTCCAGCCCGGAGCGCAGGAACTTCTCCAGAATGGCGATGACCCGGCGGCTGTCCTCGGCGGCCTCGTCGCCGGTGCCCATGCCGTCGGCGAGGATGACGCACAGCACGCCCGCGTCGGTCTTGAAGTAGGTGCCGCGGTCGCCGCTGACCTTCTCGCCCTTCTTCTTCATTGCGGCGATGCCCACCGACACGGCCAGCGGCTCGGACTCCAGCAGCTCCAGCCGGGCCGTGTCCTCGCCGAGCGCCGTCGGGCGGCACAGGCGCGTCCCCACAATCTCCGACAGCTTTTCGAGCCAGCCCTCGCTTTTCAGCAGGGGCGTGAGCCGTCCGCTCTCGATCAGCACATGCAGCCTGCCCCCGCCGTCGCGGTAGACCGCGGCGTCGGCGTCGATCTCCAGAGAGCGCAGGTAGCGCAGCAGCCGCCGCTCGGCCAGCGGATCGGAGCCCGACATGCTGCCCAGCTCCCCGGACACGCGCAGCAGCAGCTGGGAGAAGTCCGCGTACTGGCCCCAGGCGACGCTGCGGTTTTCCGACAGCCGCGCGCGCAGCTGCCGGCGGTAGGACAGGCCGCGCAGCTCGCCGTTGACCGCCGCCACGAAGGCCGTCATGTTGACGCACTTGTCCCGAAAAAATTCCGGGATGTCCCCGAGCTCCAGGCTCCCGTGCTCGAGCATGGCCTTCGTCGCGTCGTTGAGCGCCGAGAGCGTGTCGACGTATTCGGCGTTCCAGCAGCGGTTTTTGAACTTGCAGCCGATGCACACCGCGTCGGCGGCCCGGTCGAAGATGCGCGCGACGTTCTCGTCGTTCTGCGGCTCGGCGACGCAGCTTCGCACGGTCTCGAAGAGTTCGCCGTAGGCCTCGCCCAGACGCCGCAGCCTGATCGCCTCGCAGCGCCGCAGGCTCGACTCCCCGCAGCCCCGGTCCGCGACCTGCAGCACGACGCCCACGCGGTGCAGCAGGGACGCGGGCAGGAGCATGAAGATCACCGAGGCGCAGAAGGTCTCGAACAGCGCGCCGAGAAAGACGCCGGTCTTCCAGGCACAGACCACGGCCAGCGCCCCGGCGAGGATGAAGGACAGCACGAACAGCACCCGCCCGTGCCTGCCGAACACGCCCGACAGCAATCCCGAGAAGGCGTAGGCCATGGTGTAGAACATCGGCCCCTCGCCGCACACGTCCATCGCGAGGCCGAGCACCGTCCCGACCGCCGCGCCCGTGAGCATCCCGCCCTTCATGGCCGAGGTCATGACCAGCAGCAGTGCGCAGACCCGGCCGATCGAGACCGCGTCGAACAGCACGATGCGCGACAGCGCCATCAGCGCGCAGGAGGCCAGGATCATCAGCGACACGCTGTGCCGCAGCTCCTCGGTCTCGGTCGCGCGCAGCCCGTCGGAGAGCGCGTCGCGGAAGAAGTAGGTCCCGCCGAAGGCCAGCGTCACCTCCAGAAACAGCTCCGCCGCCACCGGCAGTGATCCCTCCTGCAGCGCAAAGCTCGACAGGAAGCCCGTCAGCCCCATGACCAGCCCGGCCGCCGCGGGCATGAACCAGGGGCTCTTGTACATCTCGAGCTCGTGAAACACGAATGAGACCGTGTACACCAGCACCGAGGCCGCAATGTAGCGGATGCCCCACTCGAGCCCGCCGCTGACGAGGTAGCCCAGCGCCGCCCCGGTCAGGGCGAAGACCCCGCTCAGCCCGGGCCCCGAGCAGGCCACCATCGCCATGCCGAAGGGCGCCCCGGTCCGCAGCACCCGCGCCGCGGCCATCACCGCCCCCATCAGCAGATACAGCCCGCAGCGCGCAGCCATCAGAAAGCGCCTGTCCATCCCGGCCGCCCGCGCGCTCAGCGCCGCGGCCCTCTCCCGTCCCCCAAAGTCCATGCCCATCGTCCTCCTGAGTTTACATAAGGTATGATTATTATAGTTATGTAATATAGCGAAGGCGGTCGCTCCGTGCTGTTGCAATGCGGTTTTTCCGCGGAGGAAATACCGGGGAATGTGAAAAAGAAAAACCCCCGGCCCCGATGTTTGTTCTTGTCATCGGTGCCGGGGCGTGATAAACTGGGTCGACAAAAAACGACGGAGGTTTCCCATGAGCTTGATTCGCGACGCTTCCCTCGCCCCGTCGGGCGAGCTGAAGATCAACTGGGTACAGCGGAACATGCCCGTGCTGCGCGGCATCGGGGAGGACTTTGTGAAGGAAAAGCCCTTTGCCGGGCTGAAGATCGCGCTGTCGGTGCACATGGAGGCCAAGACGGCCTATCTCTGCCGCGTGCTCGAGATGGGCGGGGCGGAGATGTACGTCACCGGCTCCAACCCGCTGTCCACGCAGGACGACGTGGCTGCGGCGGTCGCCGCCGGCGGGATCGAGGTCTTTGCCCGCCACGGCTGCACGATGGAGGAGTATGAGGACTGCCTCTGCCGCGTGCTCGAGCCCGGCCCCAGCATTATCATCGACGACGGCGGCGATCTGGTGCATCTGATGCACACGAGGTACACGCAGCTCATCCCGGGCGTCATCGGCGGCTGCGAGGAGACGACCACGGGCATCCACCGCCTGCGCGCCATGGCGCGGAAGGGGGAGCTCCGCTTCCCGATGGTGATGGTCAACGAGGCCGACTGCAAGCACATGTTCGACAACCGCTACGGCACCGGTCAGTCGGTCTGGGATGCGATCATGCGCACCACGAACCTCATCGTGGCCGGCAAGCGCGTGGTCGTCTCCGGCTACGGCTGGTGCGGCAAGGGCGTGAGCCTGCGGGCCAAGGGTCTGGGCGCCAAGGTGATCGTCACCGAGACCGACCCGGTCCGCGCGCTCGAGGCCGTGATGGACGGCTACGAGGTCATGCCGATGTCCGAGGCGGCCCCGCGGGGAGATATCTTTGTCACCGTCACCGGCTGCAGCGGCGTCATCACGCCCGCGCATTTTGAGAGCATGAAGGACGGCGCCATCCTCACCAACGCGGGCCACTTCGACGTGGAGGTGGACATGGCCGCGCTCGAGAAGCTGGCCGTGCGGAAGTATGACGCGCGGCACAATATTCAGGGCTATGTGCTGCCCAACGGAAAGACCCTCTTCGTGCTCGCCGAGGGCAGGCTCGTCAACCTCGCCGCGGGCGACGGGCACCCGGCCGAGATCATGGACATGAGTTTCGCCATCCAGGCCCTCTCCGCGCGCTGGCTGGCGCAGCACCGCACGGAGCTCGCCCCCGGCGTGCTCCCCGTCCCGCGCGAGCTGGACGAGGCCGTGGCGTGCCGCAAGCTGCGGGCCATGGGTGTCTCGATCGACGCCCTCACCGTCGAGCAGGCGGCCTATCTGGGGCTGTGATCCATGGAACTGTCCTCTCTGTTTGAAACCAGCTTCGTCATCGTCGCGCTGATGCTCGTCGGCTTTCTCGGCGTGCGCCGCGGCGTGCTGAGCAAAGCCTTCTCCCACACGGCGAGTTTTCTGATCGTCAACGTCTTCATCGTGGGCACCATCTTCCAGTCGGTCTGCTCCGGGGGCGAGGGGATCTCTCCAGCGGAGCTGCCGCATATCATCCTGATGGTGACGCTGATGAACACGCTCTGCTACGTGCTGGGGCGCCTTGCGCTGCGTCTGTTCGCGCGCGGCACGGGCGCGCCGACGGAGCTGTGCATCGGGGTCATGAACAACCTGCTGATCGGCCTGCCCATCCTGCAGTCGCTCTACGGGCCGACGGCGGTGCTGTTCGCGGGCCTGACGAGCATCCCCTTCAACATCACCCTCTACACCTACGGGGTCTGGCGGCTGAGCGCGGATACGCGCGGCGGCGCCCTGCGGCTGAAGGACATCTTCTCGCCGAGCGTGCTCGCCACGCTCGCGGCGCTCGTGTTCTTCGTGTTCTCGCTGCCGGTGCCGGGGGCGGTGTCGCGGCTCATGTCCGCGTGTGCGGGCGTGACCATGCCGCTGTCGATGATCGTCATCGGCGTCACGATGGGCAGCGAAAACCTGACGGCCGCGCTGCGCGACCGGCGGGTCTACGCCATCGCCCTGTTCCGGCTGGTGCTCGCGCCGCTCGCGACCTTCCTGCTGCTGCGCCTTCTGACCGACAACGCGCTGCTGCTCAAGTCCTGCGTCGTCATCGCGGGCTGCCCGACGGGCATCGTGGTCCCCATCCTCTCCCTGCAGTACGGCCACGACGCCTCGCTCCCCTCCAACTGCGTCATCGTCACGACGCTTTTGAGCCTCGTGACGCTGCCGATCCTGCTTCTGCTTCTGGGTTAGGAGGTCATCATGCACATTCCCTCTGCGACAAGCCAGACGCTCGATATCCCCGATTTTGCCGCGGCGCTCTCCCTCTCCGGCCGGGGCGACGCCTACGACCGGGAGCGCTGGATCTACGTGCCGGATTTCTACACCGAATACCGATACATCCTCGGCACGCGCGGGGCCGATCCGCTGATCTGCATCGGCGTCAACCCCTCGACGGCCGAGCCCGGGAGGCTTGACAACACGCTCAAGTCCGTCGAACGCATCGCGGCGTCGAACGGCTACGACAGCTTCATCATGTTCAACGTCTACGCCCAGCGCGCCACCCGGCCCGACGACATGGATCGTGAGCTCGACCCGCGCCTGCACCGCGCGAACATGGACGCCTTCCGCTGGGTGCTCTCCGGGGTCGGACCGGGCGCCGCGCCCGCGGTCTGGGCGGCCTGGGGCGCGGTCATCGAGAAGCGGCCGTATCTGCCCGGCTGCGTCCGGGACATGGTGCTGATCGGGGAGGAATACGGCGCGCGCTGGCTGTGCGCGGGCAAGTGCTCGAAGCGCGGCCACCCGCACCACCCGCTGTATCTCAAAAAGGACGAAAAAACCGTGGACTTCGACGTCCGCGCTTATCTGGATTCTCTGGAGGCGAACCTATGAGCGACATCCGCCGGGCGATCGCGGCCTACGTCCCCCGCTGCGAGCAGGAGGAGAAGGACCGGGCCTTTATCCTCGCCTTTCTCGAACGCAATCCCGACGCCTTTTTCCGCTCCAACCCCGTCGCGCACATGACGGCCTCGGCCTGGGTGGTCAACCCCGCGCGTGACCGGGTGCTGATGGTCTACCACAGGATCTACGACTCCTGGTCCTGGACCGGCGGGCACGCCGACGGGGACGAGGACCTTGCGGCCGTCGCCCTGCGCGAGGTGCGGGAGGAGACCGGCGTGCAGAGCGCCCGCCTGGTCTCGGACGAGATCCTCTCCCTCGAGGTGCTGACCGTGGACGGGCACGAAAAGCGCGGCGAGTACGTCTCGAGCCACCTGCACCTGAACGTGACCTATCTCATTGAGGCCGACGAGCACGACGCGCTCACGGTCTGCGAGGAGGAGAACAGCGGCGTGCGCTGGTTCACGCTGGACCAGGCGCTGG
>JAUNNC010000181.1 GCA_030531585.1 Eubacteriales bacterium
AATAAGTGCCGAGGGGGATACCCTCAAAGATCACTCGTCCGTCCATGCCGGTGTCTCCCTGCGCAACAATCTGTCCGCTGCTGTCAGATAGGGTGAAATGCGCATTGGCAAGCGTGTCTCCATCAGTCGAGTCCGTCTTGGTCACAACTACGCTGCCGGTGGCACGGCTGTTGCGGACTGTGACTCTGGCGACCTGCCCATTCTCGGTGACGGAAACCTCGTGATACGACGAATCCAGAATGTAGCCAGAGAGCGTCGCTGTCTCTTTGTAGTAGTACGTCCCCAACTCCAGATTCGAGAAGGTGAGGATGCCGCTGCTGTTGGTCTGGCCACTGCCCTCCAGATTGCCATATTCGTCGTACAACTCAAAGCTGACCCCGGAAAGAGGGTTGCCACTGTCATCCGTTTTCGTGATCTGGATGCTGCCGGACTTCGGGCTTGCCGAGGGAGTGGTGATCGTCGCGTAGGCCTCCAGATAGTCGTCGGTCGTGTCCAGCACATAGGTCATCACGCGCTGCTGATTTGACGTGGACGGAGCCCAGAAGAACAGCTTGGCTTGTGCGCCGGTATGCGTGCCGTAGGCGCAGAGCGTGTAGCTGCCGTTTTCATAGCTCGTCGGGACCTTGATGGTAAGCGTTTCGCTGCGGTCTCCGGTGTAGCCGTTGATAACGGTGCCGTTGGGGAGACTGTAGGCCAGTCCGTAGGGGTCCGAGATGTTCTTGTTGACTGTGATCTGCCCAGTGAAATACTGGCCTGTGCTGTCCTCGGAAAGCGCCAGCGACGAGGGCGAGAAGCTCAGGCTCCCACTTGAGCCGGGATTGGCGGCGCCCCACTCGGCCAGCTCAACCAAATAAAGGGCCCATTCGTACAGCTCTTCATACCCGCTTTTGCCTCTGATCCAGTCGCCGTTGACATTGAGGTTCAGATACTGGGGCACTCCGTCGCAGTAATTCTCCGCGAGGAAGAAACGGATGGCGTTGGCCGTCGCGTACCGTGCCTGCTCGTCGGTGAAGCCGGCGTTGGTCGTGGGGTAGCCGTTCTGAACGATAGCGAGCAGCCCGGTCAGGACATAGTCGTTGTAGTAGTATGAGCCGTCAACCGTGCTGTACGAACTGTTGTAGGGCGGGTCCATGCTGGTCTGCAAGCAGTAGGCGACCTCGCTGGTGCTGGTGATCCAATGGCTCGGCGTCTGAATGTCCTTCCAGACGCCGTTGGAGCCGTAGGTCTGAAAGTACGAATACATCGTACCCGTCGTTACAACCGCGGTGTCCGCGTAGGCGGTCAGCGGCAGCATCAGGGTGAAGATAAGGATGGCGCAGAACAGCATACACAGCCGCCTGCGCCAAAGCAGTTTTGTTCTTATGTTGAAACCTCCTTTTTTACTTTGAAATGATTCGGCCGCCTCCGGGTATGGGAGGCGGCCTGATGTTGGGAATTCTGTTGTTCATGTCATCTGCAGCTGCGGAGCGGTGAATAGGATGCCTTCCGGCTCCGGCTCTCCTGTTTCCAGCTCTTTCAGCTCCTCCGATTCCATGTCGGGCAGAGTCATATCCATCCCTTCGCGGAACGCAGGCTCTTGTCCTCTGAGATATTCTCCCTCCAGGAACCACGCTACGGGTTCGCTAAGGATCGGGCAGACGCCAAATCGCTCGTATTTGTAGCAGGACTGAATCACCTGAAACATGATCCTGTCCGTCTCGCTTCCCTTCGGGATGTCGTCTCTTTCCTTGCGGAGCTTGGTCAGGTAGCTGCAGAGCCCGAGTCCCCGGTATTCGGTCGGCCAGCGCAGCTGCTCCTTGTCCAGTGCGCCATGGTATCTCTGGTTCAGGATGCGGTTGCTTACAATTGCAGTTTTCATGCGGTATTCCTCCTTGTGTTGGTTTTGCAGGCTAACAATGGCATCTTTTCCGCGGGAAAGCTATTCGCCAAGCACAACAAACCGGCCTTTCTTCTTTTGTGGATAAGCAACATCACAGCGGCAGCTCATAGCGCGGTCCTTTTCGGTACGCCGCGGCGATTCCCAGGATGAGTCGATCCACGCAGGGGATGGCCACGCTGTTGCCCAGCGCTTTGTAGCGGGCGGAATCCGATGCGCCGGGAAGATCCGTCCAGCCGTCCGGGAAGCCCTGGAGCCGTTCGCATTCGACCGGCATCAGGCGGCGGATCAGGAACGAGCCTTCGATCACGCACTTATCCTGATCGACGTACTGATTCCCGATTCCGCGCCAATCGCTGTCGCACAAGGCGCCGACCGTCTTCGGACAGCTCTCCAGCACAAGGTCTGTCGCATCCTTGTACTGCCGCGCGCTCTCTGTGCTGGCAAGTTCATCGGGCCGGAACAGGTCCGTCCGCTGCCTGCTGAACACGGCATGATGATCGGTGGCGGTCAGGGTAAAGGCTACGTCCTCATCCACGCCGAGGCCGTTCCCACCGTTCCGGGGCTCCCGGTCGATGGCGTTGCCGGTGATGCAGTACGCCGCCTCTCCCGTCACAAGGGGTGTGTTGTTGCCGCCCGTGCCGTAACGGGCGGACATGGTGGGCGAGACCTCATGCGGGCCGGTATAGCGGGCGTCGATCCCATGGTTTTCAAAAAGCTGCCTGCCCGGATCATTTGGGAAGAGCACCGTGCCGCTCTTTCCTCCGGCCTTCATCGTCGGCGCCAGCTCCTCTTCATAGCCGACGCTCCCCGCCGTGGCGGACGATTCTGCCAGAAAACCCGCGGTCTGCATCCGACCGAAGCGCTTTGCCGGGATCAGCCCCGCCTGAACACGGAGCGCCCACTCCAGCAGAGGCGGCAGCGGTTTTTCCCGTTCCTCCGCCCGGCGCAGGATTCCCAAGCAGGCGGTCCTGGTCAAAGAGTATCCGGATGGGGCTGTAGCCTGCAAAATCTGCGACAAGGAAGATGCGACGACGTCGCTGGGGCACTCCGAGGTATTGAGCGTCCCAGGTGACCCAAGCCACACAGGATCGTACTCCCAGCACGGCCCCAGCATATTCCCAGCGCCCGGATGCAGGTCGAGCAACATCCAGCGATGGTTCTTCAATCTGGATGAACGATTCAAGAACCGCGCGGAAATCCTCGCCCTCCGCGCTGGAGAAGGCGCCGGGGACGTTTTCCCACACGCAGAATCTTGGCCGAACAGCGTCATCTGTCCGGCCAAGCAGCTTATCTGCATTTCTCATCTCCTTCACGATTCGGATTTGCTCCATGAAGAGGCCGGAACGCTCTCCCGCAAGGCCTGCTCTGGCTCCCGCGACAGAGAGATCCTGACAGGGGCTGCCGCCGCAGATGATGTCCACGGGCGGGAGCAGAGCGCCGTCCAGCTTTGTAACGTCGCCCACATGGAGCATGTCGGGGAAGCGGGCCTTCGTCACCGCGATGGGGAAGGGTTCGATCTCGCTGGCCCAGACCGGCTCGATGCCCGCATGGACCGCCGCCAGAGGGAAGCCGCCGATGCCGTCAAAAAGGCTCCCCATGGTGAGCTGTCTCATTTGGTCACCGCCTGCACGACGGTGCGGGTGGTGTTGACCGCGGCCTGCGCGGTGTAAACGGCGCTCATGAGATTGGCCCTTGTGCTGGTGTCCATGCCGAAGGCCCCGGCGATGCGCGGGATCTCACCCGCCGAGAGCATGAGTCCCAGCCCCAGCAGGGCGCGCTCACGGAACACCATCAGCCCCGCCACCAGAATCGTCGCCTGCAGGAAGGCCGTCAGGCACAGGCCCACGACCTGCTTGCACCATTGGGTAAAGCCGTCGAGATAGCCGCGGGGGACGCTGAACATGTACAGGCTCCCCACAGCGATCTGAATCAGCAGGATACCGCCGCGCTTGAGATTGGCG
>JAUNNC010000182.1 GCA_030531585.1 Eubacteriales bacterium
ACGTGGTCATCGTCATCGATGAGCTGGCCGATCTGATGATGACCGCCGCCAAAGAGGTGGAGGAGAGCATCTGCCGCGTGGCCCAGATGGGCCGCGCCGCGGGCATGCATCTGGTCATCGCCACCCAGCGCCCCTCTGCGGACGTTATCACCGGTCTTATGAAGGCCAACATCCCCAGCCGCATTGCTTTCGCGGTGTCCAGCGCGCTCGAGTCGCGCATCATCCTCGACAACCAGGGCGCGGAGAAGCTCGTGGGCATGGGCGATATGCTCTACGCTCCCCTGGGCTGCGGCAAGCCCATGCGCGTGCAGGGCGCCTTCGTCACCGACGAGGAGCGGGAAAACGTCATCAACTTCATCAAGGAGGGCGCCTCCGCCGATTACGACGACGAGATCATGCGCCACATTGAAAACGCCGTGGCCGAGAAGGACAAGTCCGAGAGCGGCGAGAGCGCCGCTGCCGAGGGCGGCGCGGAGGGCGACCTGTTTGCCGAGTATGACGAGCTGCTGCCCCAGGCCGTGGACGTGATCCTCGACACAAAACAGGCCTCTGTCTCCATGCTGCAGCGCCGGCTCAAGCTCGGCTACTCCCGTGCGGCGCGGCTGGTGGACCAGATGGAGGAACTGGGCATCGTCGGCCCCTTCGAGGGGTCCAAGCCCCGCCAGCTGCTGATCACCCGCGAGCAGTGGCAGGAGATGAGCATGACCGGCAACACCGCCGTCGAGCAGCTCATCAACGAGCAGAAGGACGACTTTTCCGAAGGGTACGGCGAATGATCGTTTCTGAGAGTGACCTGGCCGCCATGAGCGCCCTCGCGCTGGCCCACGTGGGCGACGCCGTATATGAACTGCTGGTGCGCACCGAGCTGTGCCGCGCCGGCAGACTCACCGCCGGGCAGCTCCACCGGGAGACGGTAAGATACGTGGCCGCTCCCGCGCAGGCGAAGGCGGCACTAAAATTGCTCCCGCGGCTCACCGAGCAGGAGGCCGCCGTATACCGCCGCGGGCGGAACGCCCACGGCCACGCCGCGCCGAAAGCCGCCTCGCCGCAGGAGTACCACGCCGCCAGCGGGCTGGAGGCCCTGTTCGGCTGGCTGTATCTGCGCGGGGACAACGAGCGTGCCCGGGAGCTTTTCAACGCAGTATGGGAGGATGACTGATGCCGCTGGACGCTGTAATGCTCACGGCCCTGCGCCGTGAACTGGAGAAAGAGCTCTCATGCGCGAAGATCGACAGGATCGGCATGCCCGAACGGGATCTGCTGATCCTGTCGGTGCGTTCCCGTCAGTCGGGGAACCGGAAGCTACTCATCTCTCTTCGTCCGGGCAGCGCCCGTATCCATCTGACGGAGCAGAGCTTTGAAAACCCGGCCCAGCCGCCGATGTTCTGCATGCTGCTGCGCAAGCATCTGCTGGGCGCGCGGATCACCGGCTTTGAACAGCCGGAAGGGGAGAGGCTGCTCATCCTCACCCTTGACGCCTCGGACGAGCTCAACTATCACGCAGAGAAAAAACTGTATCTCGAGCTCATGGGCAAGAGCGTCAATTTGATCCTCGTGGATACGGAGGGCCGCGTCGTAGATTGTTTTCGCCGGCAGGAACCCTCCGACAGCGCCCGGCGGGCCCTGCTGCCCGGGCTGTTCTATGCCCTCCCGCAATCCCAGCCGAAACCCTCCTTTTTCCGCACGGACGCGGAGACCTTTGCCGATATGGCCCGCCGTGCGCCCCGGGACGAGGCGCCGGACAAGTGGCTGTTGGACACCTTCGGCGGTCTCTCGCCCGCGCTGTGCCGGGAGCTCGCGCTCGCCGGCTGGGAGGGCGTCGAGGCACAGGCTGACCGGCTGCGCGCCGTCGTTCAAAGCGGCGATCTGCGTCCGGTGATGCTGCTCGAAGACGGCGTTCCGAAGGACTATTTCTTTATGCCGATGCGTCAGTACGGCGCTTTTGAACAGACGGAGTATCCCACATTCAGCGCCCTGCTGGACGATTTTTATGCCCGCCGCGACCGGCAGGAGAATATGCGCCGCCGCGCCGCGGAGCTGAGCAGAACGGCGACCACGGCACTCTCCCGGCTCCGCCGCAAGACCGCGGCCCGAGAACAGGAGTTGCTTGCCACCGAAAAGCGGGAGGATTACCGCCGCCGCGGCGATCTCATTACGGCGAATATCTACCGCCTCTCCCGCGGGATGGACTCCTTTGAGGCCGTGGACTACTATGACGAGAGCTGCCCTACGGTGACCGTTGCGCTCGACCCGCGCAAGACGCCGCAGCAGAATGCCGCGGCCAGCTATAAGCTCTACAACAAGGCCAAGACTGCCAACCGGGTGCTCACGGAGCTGATCGCCGAGGCTAGGGAGGAGGAGAGCTATCTTGAGAGCGTACTCCATGAGCTCGCCCTGGCCGGGAACGAGGCCGATCTTGCCGCGATCCGCTCGGAATTGACCTCCACTGGGTATCTCCGGCAGAAAACCGGCGCGAAGCGATCCAAAAAGCTCCCGCAGCGCGAGCCGCTCCGTTTCACCTCGCCGACGGGCGCGGAGATCCTCGTGGGGCGCAGCAACGTGCAGAACGACGAGCTGACCTTCCGCATCGCCCACCGGGGCGATCTGTGGCTGCACGTGCAGAAGCTGCCCGGCAGCCACGTGATCGTGCTCCAGCGGGAGGGAGAGGCCGATGAGGAGAGCGTGCGCTTTGCCGCCGACCTCGCCGCCGCGTTTTCCTCGGCGGCCGACGGCGAGCGCGTGGCGGTGGACTGCACCCTGGTGCGCAATGTAAAAAAACCCGCCGGGGCCAAGCCCGGACGGGTCGTATATTCCGATTACAAAACGCTTGTCGGGCGCTGTGATCACAAGCGATACCGCTCCTGACACTCGAGCAGTGACTTCTTGAAGCTCGCTTCCTGCTCCCTGTGGAGCTGGTTGTTCAGGTCTCCGGTCGCACTCTCGATGATGTCGATGGCGACGTTGCTGCAGTGATCAGAGATCCGTTCATAGTCGGTGAGCATATCGTTGAACACAAAACCGTGCTCAAGCGTGCACTCCTGGCGGCGCACTCTACCCACATGTCGGGCCTTCAGCTGGTCGCACAGACTGTCGATGACCTCCTCCAGCGGCTCGACGCGGACGGCCTTTTCCGGGTCATCGTTCACGAAGGCGTCGATCGTCAGCGCTGTGATGTCTCTGACGGCATCCTCAAGGATCGAGAGCTCCCGGTCGGCGTCGCCGGAAAGCTCGATCCTTTTGTCGGCGATCTCCTGTGCCGCCTCGCCGATATTTCTGGCGTGGTCGGAGATCCGCTCAAAGTCTGACAATACCCGAAGGTATTTATTGATCTCCTCCGACTGCTCCTCTTTCAGCTCATTGGAAATGATTCTTACCAGATATGAACCGAGCTTGTCCTCATAGCGGTCGGCCATGCTCTCCAGTTCGTTCACTTTTTTTAAACCGGCACGATCGTATTTTCGCCTGACCGAGATCGCTTCAGTCACGCTCTGGAGGGCTTTTTCGGCCATCGAATCGATGACAGCCCGGCTCTGGGCCAGGGCGAGGGCCGGGTGCGTGAGGAATCTCGACTCGAGCCTGTCCATATCCGCCCGCTCGGCCGCCTCGTCCGCCCGCTCGGGAAACAGGAAGCCCACGATCCTTTCGATGAGGCCCGTGACAGGGGAGAGCGTGAGCACGATCACAAGCCTGTACAGGGTGTTGACCAGAGCAACCGTGACCATTGTCATGCCCATTTCCATGAACTGGAATGCAAAAACGGCGTTGAGCGCGTAGAAAACGCTCCCGCAGAGAACGGCCCCCAGGGCGTTGATGATAAGA
>JAUNNC010000183.1 GCA_030531585.1 Eubacteriales bacterium
CTGCGATCCGTAGCCTATGATCAGCGAAATCACACCGGCGGAGGTGAGGATCACATTCGTGTTCACGCCCAGCTCATGAAGGGAATAGATCACGACGAGAACCGTCAGAATAAATTGAAAAATACTGATGATCAGATCGCCGAAGGTCTCCGCGCGGGAATCCATTTTGGAAGACAGCGTCTTCATGACCGTCTTCAGAATCCTCATGCCAATGGCCAGGAACAGGACGCTCAGAAGAATGGTCGTCAGTGAGAAAATGCTGGGCTCCCGCTGCCACTGGTGCGAGAACAGATAATCGGCCATCGGGTGAGGCGAGAAGAGTGCATCGGCAAAGTAGAAGATGACCAGCAGCGTACACAGGAACCACAGCAGCTCGGAGCACTGCTTCCTGATATCCAGGCGGAGCTGCTGCTCTTCGGGGGAAGCGAGCTCCTTCTCCCGCGAGAACGCCCGGATCAGGCCGGGCTTTGAAGCCTCCTCTTCGCTCCCCTTTTCCGCCGGCATGCCGTCGTAAGGACAGATGCACGTGGCAAAGAGAATCAGCAGAGAACAGAGAAGGATTTCCGGGATGATGGCGCGAAGGTCTTTCTTGATCGGCGCCGTAAAAACCTCGGGCTGTTCCGCGCTTGTGAGGATGTGGTTATCATCCGTCATGGTGTTCAGGTAGTAACTGTAACCGTTGATGGTCTGCAAGCCACAGTAACGGTTCATCCGCACGGTTTCCGGCAGGGTGTTTGCGATGGACCGCGCGGTCGTGGAAGCAGCGGTGGCCCAGAGGAAGGTCTCGGGGTCCGAGACATAGGCATGCATTTTTGCATTGGTTTCGGTGTTGATCCGCAGCAGCGCCGTGTTGATGTCTGTCTGCTCTTTCATAGCCACCAGACTGTCGTCCGGCAAAGTGACGTAAATCAGGCCGGGCCTGTTGAACATGCGGCGCGATGCCGCGTAAAAACCGCTCTTGTCCGGTAACTCCCGCATCAGGACGGTGTCCGCGTTTCTGAGCAGATTCCAGAGAATGTACTCCTCGTCGTCCGGATTCTCGCTGATCTTATAGCCGACGTAATAGTCCGTTGACATGATGGAGACGCCTTCTGAGTCATAGATCGTCACCCTGTTCAAACCCATGCGCTGCGCCAGGTCCAGGAGCACCTCCTGCGTGAAGTCCTCTCCCATGAAATCGGCAAACATGTCGATCATGTACATGTGGCCCAACTGGATCGTCTTGTTTAAAGACTCCATCTTTGCCCATTCCTCATCATTGAGCTCAAGCTCTTTGACAAAGGCGTCGAGCTTTTTTTCCATCCTGACATTGTGGTTGATATAGTTCGTCAGCAGCGGCAGATAGGAAGTGAACAGCAGTGCCGCCAGGATGCCCGACAGCAGCAGCGGAGGCATCTGCCGCAGCACGGAAAGATTGAGGCAGTGTTTTTTTCCGAGTCGCAGGCAGGTGTTCGGACCCGGCAGCGCCGCTCCTTTTTTCCGGATTCTCCGGGAACAAAACCAGATAAAGACAAAGATGACAATAATCAGGCAATGTACCGCCAGGGTTTTATCCAGCGTGTCATTGAAAACGGTGCTGAACGGCACATATACGAATACCGAGTAGCGATCCAGCAGCCGGCTCTTCTCAAAGAAGACGCCGGAAAACGGCCCGTCTCCCCCGAGATAGCCCACCTGGATGCCGTCCGTCGCGCTGCTGTTGCGCTCGTCGTCATAGACGATCCGGCTTTCATCCAGGAAATTGTACGGCGGCTCGCTGGACGAGATCAGAACTTCACCCGTGGCGTTTTCGACAATGCACAGATCGCTCGGAACGGCTTCCGCGATCCGCTGAAAGTCCATGCTGTAGATGTTGGGGTACTGCAGCCACTTGATGAACAGCCATCCGTTCTGCAGACGGGCTGCGTTATAGACCATGTCGCCCTCACACAGCATCCCGACCGTCTTCAGCATGCGTGTCTGGCTCCTGTTCAGGGAAAACGGTTCCGCATCCTCTGTTGTGATAACATCCCCCTCATCGGGGAAATAGTAGAGGTCATCGGCCTCCCAACTATATTTGCAGGCGTCCAGGGTCTCCGCAGACACGCCGAGATAATCGAAAAACGGTTTTGCCAGTTCCACGTACATGAGCGTTTCCGAATCTCTCAGCTTTGCAAAAGCGTCTTCCAACCCGCCCTCAAAGCTGATGAGGCTGCGCAGCGAGTACATGGAGTTGTGCAGGGATGCGTATGCGGAATCCCGCTCAATCAAAAACTGCTTGTAGGTGAAAAACCCCATGGTCAGGACCATCGTCAGGATCAGCAGGATGGCAAAGAATGCGGAGAAAGCTTTTTCTCTCTTGATCGCTTTTCCGTTTTTTTCTGCTTCCGGGGACGGGGCCGCGTTCCTTTTCTTCATAAGCATTTTTTATCCTTCTCAATCCATGCACGCTTTGCCGGTTCGTTTTCTTTGTTCATACTGTAATCTGCCGGAAGGCCTCATCGCTGAAAAGATTGCCGACCACGATCTCATCTACAAGCGTCGCGATTACTTCCAGCAGAACGCCCATCGTCGCGCCGATGAAGATCGGGGAAACCGGATGTCTTTTCTGTCGGGCATCATTTATCACTTCTCTTCCCGTTTTTCACTACAGATGCTGGGTCAGGACGGAGATATCCTTTATCAGTACCGCGGTTCCGTCCTCTGAAATACGGTTCCGGATTCGAAGCATCTTTTCATCCAGCTTTGCGCTTTCCTGCGCACATGCTTCCAGCTGTTTTGCCAGCTGCTCAGCGGTATCGGGATTCAGATTCTTCATATACCGCTTGAGCGGAAACAGCGGGGGCGCTATTTCTGTTTTCCATCATCGGGCTCCTTCTTTATTCTCGTTGTCGAAATATCAGGATTTTTGCCGATGGAATTGTCGCCGTCACCGTACCTGGACCGTCTTTACGCGGCGGCGGGCATTTCGACGTCTTCGCTGTATGTTTGAACCAGCTCGTCATAGGCGTCGATGGCGATTTGGAGGCAGCTCAGCACGTCGTCCAGACGGTAATACCCGTCCGCGTTCCGCTCCAGACCGGGGAGATCAATGTCAACGGATACGGGGGGATTATCCAGAGAAAGCGGCATGATCCCGCGCAGCTGCTCGGTGCTCTGATAGACCAGACGCACCTTGGCGCAGGCTTCGCCGTCCTTCGACGACCAGGTCTCAATCACGAGCTTCACGCCGATGGGCGTTTTGGGCTCCACGGTGTCCGGCAGCTCATACTCTTCCACGCCCAGCGCAGCGAGCACGCTTGCCACATTGGAGTCATGTCCGCACAGGAAGCTGAACTTCCGGCCCTCCGTCGTCAGCTCGGCGCGAATCTCCTCAAGCAGCGGATGCGCTACGTTCACGGCAAGCAGCGGAGTTTCAAACAGCGTCCCGGTATAGGTGTCCACGATACTGTGGATCTTCAGCCAATCATCCCGGGTCAGATCGTGACCGAAGGCGGCCGCCTTGTCGTCGGCCATCTCGTAGTATTGGAACGTGAGGGCGTCCGCCACGGATGTCGCGGTCTTGATGGGTCCGGTCATGCCCGGCTCCTTGCCGAGCTCCAGCTTGATCGTCGTCTCGTCCGCCAGCAGGTCGCCAAAGCGGCCCTCCTTATAGGCCTCGCTCTCGTCCATGTCGGTAACATCCATCAGCAATTCGATGGCGTCCGTCAGCCCGGCGTGTATGCCCTCCAGACCGGCCACGCCGCCTTTTTCGGC
>JAUNNC010000184.1 GCA_030531585.1 Eubacteriales bacterium
CAGCGCAAGAATCAGTGCAAGAGTCTTTTTCATTCCTGGTTCCTCCATTTGATTTGTATTGAGGGGCCTTTTGCCCCTTATAAAACGTATTTTAACAGAAGCGCCGCTGTTTGCAAGAGCATTCTTTAAAAAACAGAAGCACCTTGAAACGCTTTCGTCAAATTGCTGTATTTAATTAAGCGTTTTTGTGCAGATTTACGGGCGCCCGTCCAGCCACGCGCGGACCTCGTCCAGGCGGCGCAGCCCCTCCCGGCGGCCGAGCTGATACACGCGCTCGAGCTCGTCCGGGTCCTTCTCGGTGCGGGAGATCCCGAGGGGCTCCGGCGGGCGGATCACGAGGGCCAGACCGCCGTCCTCGCGCGCGTCGAGCGCGTCCATCTGCCGGTTGTAGACCCTGTGGCGCACGGCCATGGCCTCGGCGATCCGGGGCGTCTTGCGCAGCAGCAGGCGTATCAGCGGCAGGCCCTTCGCCTTCTCCTTGCGGTAAGCGCGCGGCCGGGTGAGCACGATCACGTTCCGGTCGTAGCCGAGGGCCTCCATGTGCGCGTAGGGCACGGGGTCGGCGATCCCGCCGTCGAGCAGGCGCAGGCCGTCGACCTCCACCGGGCGCGACAGCGCGGGCATCGAGGCCGAGGCGCGCATCCAGAGCATGTCCGCCTCTCCCCCGTCGGTGCAGCGGTGGTAGAGGCAGCGGCCGGAGGCGACGTCGGTCGCGCCGATCCAGAACTCCATGGGGTTGGCGCGGAAGGCCGCGCGGTCGAAGGGGTCGAGCACGTCCGGCAGCTCGCGGTAGCAGAAGTCGGCCCCGTAGAGGTCGCCGGTGGTGACGAGGGACCACAGGCTGCAGTAGCGCCTGTCGCGGGAGTAGGCCTTGTTGTAGCGCACGGCGCGGCCGATCTGGCCGGACTTGTAATTGCAGCCGAAGACGGCCCCGGCCGAGATCCCGGCGGCGCCGTCAAAGCGGATATGGTTTTCGGCGAGCACGTCGAGCACGCCGCAGGTGAACATGCCGCGCATCGCGCCGCCCTCGAGGATGAGTCCTGTCTTCATGGCTTATGTTCTCATCAGATAGGAGAAAATCAGAAACGCGGTTCGCAGGGCGTCGTGGCGCAGCTGTCCCTCCTCGGTGACGGCGACGGCGTCCTCGATGACCGAGGCCCCGAGCGCCTCGACCGCCTCGCGGTCCAGCGTCACGGCACTCTTATCCTCGGTGCTGTGGTAGACGTCCAGCACGTCCGCGGGCAGAGGTCCGTTGTTGACCAGCACGACGTCGACCCGGCGGTCGCGAAGGTAGTCGTTGATCACGCGCAGGTGGTCGCTGACCTTGTAGCCGTCGGTCTCGCCCGGCTGGGTCACGAGATTGCAGACGTACAGGATGGGCGCGGAGCTGGCGGCGATGGCCTCGACGACCGCGGGCGCGATCAGGTGGGGGAGGATGCTGGTGTAGAGACTGCCGGGGGAGAAGATGATGAGGTCGCTCTCCCGGATGTGGGAGACCACCTCCTGGGTCACGTGCACGTCGTGGTCATAGCTCAGGCGGGAGATGCTGCGGATGTTGCGGCTGACGGCGACCTGGCCGTAGAAGGCTTTCCTGCCCTTGTCGGTCTCGCCGACGAGCTCGACGCGCTCCTCAGTCAGCGGCAGGACCGTGCCCTTGACGTTCAGGAGCCGGCACATGTAGCGCGTGGCCTCGGTGAGATTGCCCTTGAGGTCGATGAGCGCCGCGAGCATGATGTTGCGCACGGGGTGGTTGTGGAGGCTGCCGTCCTTGGAGAAGCGGTAGCGCAGCAGGCGGGTGAAGTCCTCGTCCACGTTGGCCATGGAGATCAGCACCTTGCCCACGTCCCCGACGGCGGGGATGTCGAGCTCCTTTTTCAGTACGCCCGTGCTGCTGCCGTTGTCGCTGACGGTGATAACGGTGGTGACGTCCACCGGGAACAGCTTGAGCCCCGACAGCAGGCACGACAGCCCGGTGCCTCCTCCGAATACGACGACTTTTTTCATGCGCCGAGTCCCGTCCTTTCCGATCCCGATTCTTTTCTAAATTACATTATATCATAAGCGGATGGCAAATGAAAAGCCCCCGCTGAAAAGGCGGGGGTGATCCTGTGTTTGGGCGGTCCTACTTACCGTCCGGCCCGTCCCGGTCGTCGACCGGTTCGCCGCTGACGGTCTCCGGCTCGTCTGCGTCGTCGGGCGCTTCCGGCTCCTCGTCTCCGAAGCCCTGCTTCCGCAGATACCAGACATAGGCCGCGAGCCCCGCGAGCGCCAGCACCGCGATGGCGAAGATGATCTTGACCGCGGTGTTCACGCCGGTGTTTTTCCGCACCGGCGGGGTCTGAACGGGCTGCGCGCTCTGCTCCGGACCGGGCGAGGCGCTCGCCCCGGGAGAGCTCTCCGGCGCGGCGGTCGGCGCGGGCGTGGGCCGCGGCGTCGGCGTCACGGCCTCCCGGGCCTTGACGGTGACGTTGAATTTGGTCCTGAACTGCCCGTACAGGACGGTGATCTCCTGGGTGCCCGGGGTGGCGAGCACCTTGGGCGTGACGGTATAGCCGTCGGTCAGGATCTCCGAGCCCTTGTTCGTGTTGACCTGGATCGTCAGTCCCGTGGTATCGAGCCGGTCGCCCACGGTGTAGCTGCGCGCGGAGGGCATGGTCAGCACCGAGATGCCCGTGACCACCTTGTCCTCCTTGACGCGGACCGTGAAGGTGCAGGTCTTTTCGGCGTAGGTCACGGTGATGGTCTCCTCGCCCTCCCGGTCCAGCCGGGTCGGGCTGCAGTCGAGCCCGGAGGAGACGTCGAAGTGCCCGCCGTCCTCGGTATAGCAGCGGATCGACAGCCCCGCGGTCTGGAGGTTCTCGCCCGGGACGTACTCGGTCTTGCGCGGCAACGTCAGCACGCCGATGCCCTTCACCGACTGCTCGGCGGACTTGACCATGACGTTGAAGCCGCAGCTGTGCCCCTCGTAGCCGACCGTGACGCTGTGCGTTCCGGCGCTGCTGAAGACCGCGGGCGAGACGGTGAAGCCCTCGTCGATGATCTCGTTGTAGCCGCCCTCGTAGCGGACCAGGATGCGCAGCCCGGCCACGTCGAGCTCGTCGCCCACCAGATAGTCGGTCTTGACCGGCAGACTCTCGATGGTGATGCTCCGGATCACGGCCTCCGCGACCTCGACGGAGACATAGTCGGACACCGCGGTCGAGGTAAGGCCGTTGTTGGTGTTGGTGACCTCGCAGCAGTACCAGGTCGTGCCGACCGCGGAGGTGTCCGGGCGCAGGACGTTCCCGACCGCGCCCTCGATGGCCTCGTTGACGGGGCCGCGGGCGAAGTACCACTGGTAGCTGAGCGTCCCGCCGTCGGGGGCGGAGGCGGAGGCCTGAAGCTCGATCTGCTGCCCCGGGCTGCAGCGCAGGTTGGAGGGGACGGTCACGGTCGGGACGGCGGGGAGGATCGACATGGAGCAGATGGTCACGTCGCCCGCCTCCACGGTGAAGCGGTAGTCCCCCGCATAGAGAGGCGTGCCCCGGAGCACCAGCAGGCTGCTGACGCCGAGATCCTCCCTGTCCACGCGCAGCCCCTGGGGCAGACCGTCGGTGAAGATCTCCGTTTCGATGTCCGCCTGGAGGATCGGGATGTCCAGCTCGCTGCCCGCGGGGAAGCTGCCCAGCGTGACGAGCGTCTCCGCGCAGGCGGCGCAGCTCAGCGGCGATCTCCGGCCAGGGCAGGCTG
>JAUNNC010000026.1:0-3887 GCA_030531585.1 Eubacteriales bacterium
GAACCCACGTATCCAGCTTGGAAGGCTGGTGTTCTACCATTGAACTACACCCGCACGTCGTCCCATTCAGCCATGAGATAATACCATAAGGGGCGGGCGCGTGTCAACTGCTTTCTGAAACTTTTTTGCAAGGGATCGCCGCGCGGCGGAGCCGGGCAGCTTTCCTCTTGTGCGGAGGGCGAATCTGTGGTAAAAAAAGAGATACAAAGCTGTATTCAGGAGCCGACCATGCATCCCATTGAGCATTTTAAAACCATCACGCGGCACCGCCATCTGGTGTGTCGCTACTGTTTTCGCCTCGGCCTGTGGCGGCAGGGGCTGGCGCACGATCTGAGCAAGTACAGCCTGACGGAGTTTCTGCCGGGCGCGAGATACTGGCAGGGGACGCGCAGCCCCAACGACGTCGAGCGGCGCGAGACGGGCGTCTCTCTTGCGTGGCTGCACCACAAGGGCCGCAACCGCCACCATTTCGAGTACTGGATCGACTATGTCATCCGGGATGACGGGGCGATCGAGTACGGCGGGAACAAAATGCCCATCCGCTATGTGGCCGAGATGTTCTGCGACCGTATCGCCGCGAGCCGGGTCTACCAGGGGGACGCCTATACCGACGCCTCCGCCTGGGAATACTACGTCAACTCGAAGGACAGGATCCTGATCCACCCCGAGACCGGCGCGGAGATCGAGGAGATGCTCCGCGTGCTCAAGGACGAGGGGGAGGCGGCTGCCTTCGCCTATGTACGGCGGCGCCTGCGCGAGGAAAAAGCGCGCTGAGCGTTGCGCCGCGGCCGGTGAAGAACCGCCGCGGCATGCGCAGCCGGCGGTTTTTCAAACAAGCCCTGATTTCAAACCTTACGGAGAGCGTTGCAATGAGTATCTGCAGCATAAAGTTTTTGCTGTTTACCGGCGCGGTTTTGCTTGTATATTATCTCCTTCCGGCACGGGTCAAGAGACTGCAGCCCTATATCCTCCTTTCGGCAAGTCTGGTCTTTTACTGGACGCTGTCGGCGTGGGCGTCGGCGTATCTGCTCCTTGCGGCGATGATCACCTATGGGGCCGCGCTGCTGATGGCGCGGCGTCCGCAGAAGCGCAGGCTCTGGCTGACGGTGGATCTGCTCGCGGTTCTCGGACTGCTCATCGTACTGAAATACCATGCGTTTATCAACTACTCCGTTCTCGGCGGCAGGCTGAGCGCCCTGGAGAGCGGAGCCGCGCGCTTTCTGCTCCTGCCGGCCGGCATCTCTTTCTATACGCTGTCCGCCGCCGGCTATGCGATTGACGTCTATCGGGGGAAATACCCGCCGGAGAAGTCCTTTTTCCGTTTTCTGCTGTTCGTCGCATGGTTCCCGCACATCCTGCAGGGACCGATCGCGCGCTTTCATCAGCTTTCACCGCAGCTGTCGCAGCCGCACAGCTTTGACTGGGACGCGTTCAACATGGGGCTGCAGCGCATGCTCTGGGGCTATCTCAAAAAGCTGGTGATCGCGGACAGGGCTGCTGTTTTCGTGCGCGGCGTGTCTGCGCACAGCGCCGTGACGGGAGGAACGGTGCTGTTTATCGCGAGTCTGCTGTACACGGTGCAGCTCTACGCGGATTTCTCCGGCTGCGTGGATATCCTGTGCGGCGTCTCGGAGCTGTTCGGGATCAGACTCTCGGACAATTTCAGGCAGCCCTTTTTCTCCCGGTCGCTCGGCGAACTCTGGCGCCGCTGGCACATCAGCCTGAGCTCCTGGTTCCGGGATTATCTGTACATCCCCCTGGGAGGCAACCGCCGCGGCCGGCTGCGGCGCTATGCGAACACGCTGATCGTCTTTCTGGTCAGCGGCTTCTGGCACGGCGCAGGGTGGAACTATCTCGCATGGGGCGCAATCAACGGTGTCTGGCTGGTGCTTGAGGATTGGTTCTATCGGGTAAAGCTCCGGAAAAGGCCGGAGGAGATCTCTCCCCATCTTGCATGGCTTCAGATGCTCGTCACGTTCCTGCTCTGGGTCTTTGCCATAATCGTATTCATGAACGACAGTCTGCGCACGGCGCTGAAAGTCCTGCGCAACATCCTGCTTCGCCCGAATCTCTGGGCCCTCGGCGACGGGACGCTGTTCCGCTACGGACTGGGCGCGCCCGAGATGACCCTCCTGCTCCTGTTTGTCGCGCTTCTCATCGGGGTCGATGTCTTGAACAGCCGCGGGATCTCTGTCCGCGGCCTGCTCGCGGAACAGCCGCTGCCCGTCCGCTGGGTCGTTCTGCTGCTCGGCGTGCTCGCGGTATTTCTCTTTGGCGTGTACGGGCTGGACTTTGACGCCGGCAGCTTTATCTATATGGGATTTTGACGGTGGCTGTCATGAAGAATCTATTGAAAGCGATCCTCGCGACGGTCCTGGGGCTGAGTCTGCTCGCGGCAGCCTCGGCCGTCACGAAGCCTCCGCTGAACAAAGCGCGCAACCGCGCGGAATACCGGTCATCGCTGTATTACTCCGAGAGCGTCGGCCGGATGCCGAAAAACTCTCTGGACGTGGTTTTTATCGGCTCCTCCCAGGTATACGACTCCTTCACCCCCATGGAGATGTGGCGCGAGCAGGGTGTCGCGGGCTATTGCTGCACATCCTCCGGCCAGCAGGCGGTGACCTCCTATTACTACCTCCGCAGCTTTCTCCGGCGGCAGACGCCCCGCGTCGTCGTCGTGGAAACCATGGGGCTGAAAAAAGAGGCGGCGGCGGATCTGCGCAAGAAGGAATACTACAATCGAAGCGCGCTGGACCAAATGCCCTTCTCCGCCGAGAAAATCGCTCTGGCCCGGGAGCTCTGGAAGGGGCAGGAAAACGGCGAAAGCTTCTTTTCCTACCTGCTGCCCGTGCTGCGCTTCCATTCCCGCTGGAAGGAACTGACCGAAACGGACTTCTCGTTTCGTGAGAGCTACGACTGCACACGGGGATACGATCTTACGAACAGCCCCTTCGGCTATCCTCTGCAGGAGGAGGACTTCCCGTTTCTGACCGAGGAACCGACGGACGCGCTGGCGGAATGGGATGAGGACGCCGCCGGCTGGTACCGGAAGATGGGGGAGCTCTGCGCACAGCGCGGCATCCGCCTGCTGCTGATCAAAACGCCCTGCTACAACCGGACGATCGAAGACCGGAACATGCTGCGGAAGCTCGCGTCGGAATGCGGAGCCGAGGCCATGGACTTCAATGACGAGGCCTGGTGGGAGCGGATGGGCTACGACTACAAAAGCGATATGTACGATCGTATCCATCTCAATTCCGAGGGGGCGAAGAAATTCTCCGTCTTTTTCGCCGAAATGCTGCGGCGGGACTACGGCCTGCCGGATCACCGCGGAGAAGAGAGCTATGCGTTCTGGGACAGAGATCTTGAGATTTACGACCGGCAGCTCGACGCCCGGTCCGTCGCTTACGCCTGGACCGGGACGGAGCTCCGTTCCCTTGTGTTGAACGGGGACTACGAGATGCTCGTCGTCGGCATGGAGAACGCGGAGCCGGCCTTCGCCGAAGCGCTGGGGATTCCGCCCGGGGCGGAGAGCATGTGGGTCTGCCGCTGGGACGGTACGCGGGCGAACACCGAGTATACGGAAAAAACGCGGGGATTCTTCGGGCCCGAGGAGTACGAGATCGACGATACCGGCATCTACATGCACGGCGAGAACTATATGGTCGGCGACGGCGGCCTGTATTACGTGATCCGGGACCGCCTTCTGGACAAGATCATCGACTACGGAACGGTCGACCCGGAAGACGCCCTGCGGCGGAGCTGAGTCCGGCCCGCCACGAAAATTCACGCGGATGTAACAACTCTCCCCTTGCGCCGGGGCGCAAATGATGGTAAGCTAGAATCAATCAAAGCCCCAAGTATTCTTTGTAAAGGAGTGTGGTCAT
>JAUNNC010000026.1:3897-21315 GCA_030531585.1 Eubacteriales bacterium
AAGGGGTCCGGGAAAACCAAGGAGCTCGTCGGCCTGGTCTGCAAGGCCGTCAGCGAGGGCAGCGGCGACGTCATCGTCATCGAGAAGGAGCGCAAGCTCACCTATGACATCCCCTATCAGGCCCGCCTGATCGACGCGGGAAGCTATTCGATCGGCAGCTATGAATTTCTGAAAGGCTTTATCTCCGGCATCCACGCCGGGAATTACGATATTACGCATTTCTTCATCGACAACTTCTACAAGCTCGTCAACGACCGGGAGGAGGCCTCGGTGGTCGAGTTCGTCGGCTGGCTGGCCGAGTACGCCGCGCGCGAGAATATCGAGTTCGTGGTCTCCATGAGCTCCGACCGTGCCAAGTGCCCGGAGGAGATCAAGCAGTACCTGATCTGAATACGGCATAATATGAGGCGGGAAGCGCAAGCTCCCCGCCTTTTCCTGTTTATGCTTTTTTACATCTTGCTGATGCGCTCGAGGATGTAGGGCTCGACCTCGGAAATGTCCATGTCCAGCGCGATGGACAGCTCTCCGTGGAGCATGTCCCGCGCGCGCCGCATGGTGGACTCCGCCCGGCTGCTCTTGGTTTTCTTCTCGTTCATGCGCTCGCGCAGGCCCTTGACGATGGCGACCAGAGCCTCGCAGCTGTGCTGCCGGAACAGCTCCTTATAAAACGCGTCGACGTGATTGAAGCGGTTGTCCCGACAGATGGCGGGCTCGATGGAGGGCATGGCGTCGATCAGCGCCTCCGCCTCCTCGCGGCTGATGACGGGGCGCATGAACGCCCCCGAGTCGACCGGCGTATAGTAGGTGCCGCTGCCGATCAACGGCTCGAGATGATAGAACAGCTTGCCCGGGGAGGCACCCGCATGATCCAGCGGCGCGACTTTTGCCACGGTACAGACGCCGTTCTCGCCGTATACGATCTTATCTCCAACCGAAAACATCCAATATTACCCCAATCATATTACTTATGGAACTATCATACAACAAAACGGAGGAAATTACCAGTCGGAATTTACAAAAATTTTTTGAAGAATCGGCCTGCCATGCGCCTTGGCGGCTTTTCGCCCGAAATGACGATTGCCATTTCAGGCGTATTCTGCTATACTCTCTGTATTGAAACGAGGGGGTGAGCGGATGCGTCTGTACCTGTCCGGACACGAGTACAAATACGCGGTCGAGCAGATGCTGCTGACCCTCTTTCCCGACGAGCGGCCCGAGTACCCGGAGGGCGAGCCGGAGGGGAAGCGGATGGAGATCCGTCTCAGCCGCACAAACGCCACCACCGGGGCGAGCTGCGCGTACTATGTCGGCCGGAACGTCTGGCGGGGCGCCGCCCGGACGGCCAACGGGAAGCTGACCGATCCGCTCGAGCGCGACCGCATCTGCCAGCGGCTCGTCAAGAACGCCATGTACCGCGCGGCACTCAAATCCGGGGTGCCGAAGCCCGCCTGGGGCGCGCTCACCGGCGTGCGGCCCGGCAAGCTCATGGCTGGCCTCGTCGCGCAGTGCCCGGATGAGAAGACCGCTCTGCGCCGCTTCGTGAGTGAGTTCGACGTCAGCCCCGAGCGCGCGGCCCTCTGCCTTGTCACCACGCGGGAGACCCTGCGCGCGGAGGGGTCGATGGGGCTGCGGGACGTCTGCCTGTACGTCGGCATCCCCTTCTGCCCGACGCGCTGCGCCTACTGCAGCTTTGTCAGCCAGTCGGTGGAAAAGAGCATGCAGCTGATCGAGCCCTTCCTGCAGGCGCTCGAGCGGGAGATCGCGGCGACCGCAGAGCAGGTCCGTTCTCTGGGCCTGCGGCCCGTCTCGCTCTACATGGGCGGCGGTACGCCGACCACGCTCACGGCAGCGCAGCTCGACCGGCTCTGCACCGTGCTGGAAGCGAACTTCGACCTGGCCGCCCTGCGGGAGTACACGGTGGAGGCCGGCCGCCCCGACACCATCACGGCCGAGAAGCTGCGCGTCCTGCGCGCGCACGGGGTCGACCGCGTCAGCGTCAACCCGCAGAGCATGTCCGACCGGGTGCTCGAGGCCATCGGCCGCCGCCACACCGCCGCCGACATCGTCGCGGCGCTGGATCAGGTGCGCGCCGCCGGAGGCTTCTCGGTGAACATGGACCTGATCGCGGGACTGCCGGGCGACAGCGTGGCGGGCTTTCGGGATACGCTGGAGAAGGTGCTTACCCTGGGGGCCGAGAACGTCACCGTCCACACGCTGGCGCTGAAGAAGGGCTCGCGCATCACGACGGACCGGACGCCCCTGCCGTCGGCGCGGGAGGTCGCGGCGATGCTCGACTATGCGCAGGGGCGGCTGCGGGCTGCGGGCTACGCGCCCTATTATCTCTACCGCCAGAAGTTCATGTCCGGCGGCTTCGAGAACGTCGGCTGGCAGAAGGGCGGGACCGTCAACCTCTACAACATCTGCATCATGGAGGAGCTGCGGAGCATCCTCGCCATGGGCGGAGGCGGCTCGACCAAGCTCATACGGCCCGACGGCGGGCGCAACATCCGCCTGTCCGCGCCGAAGTACCCGCTGGAATACATCGCGCAGATCGAAAAGACCTGTGCCGACAAGGCACGGATCGGCGCGTTTTATCGTGAGTTTTTGAAGGAGGAGTAGACCATGGCATACAGTCTTACCGAGATCAACTACCGGACCGTGGCGGACCCCGCGGCGTTCATCGCCGAGTGTGACGAGGGCTATCAGAAAAAGGTGGCCGAGGCCGCGGACCTGATCCTGGAGAACCGGAAGAACAGCCCCATCGTCCTGCTGTCGGGCCCCTCGGGCTCGGGCAAGACCACCACGTCCATGAAGATCGCCGAGGAGCTGCAGCGGCGCGGCATCGGCACGCACTACGTCGGCATGGACGACTACTTCAAGACCGTGGACCACACGACGCCCCGCACCGAGAGCGGCGAGCTGGATCTCGAGTCCCCGCTGTGCCTGGACATGGAGCTGCTCAACCGCCACTTCTCGCAGCTGGAGAGGGGGGAGCGCGTGTACGTCCCGAAGTATGAGTTCTCCCGCCGCATGCGCATTCAGGAGCCCTCCAAGTCCATCAAGCTCAAGCCGGACGAGATCGTCATCTTCGAGGGCATCCACGCGCTCAACACCATCATCACCGCCAACCACCCCAACGCCTTCAAGCTCTACATCTCCGCGCGCAGCGACGTGGAGTTTCAGGACAGCGTCGTTTTCAAACGCACCTGGTTCCGTCTGGTGCGCCGCCTGGTGCGCGACTACAAGTTCCGCGGCTCCGACCCGAAGGCGACCATGAGCATGTGGGCCAACGTCCGCCGCGGCGAGACGCTCTACATCTCCCCGTTCAAGCGGCATGCGGACTTCCAGTTCGACACCTCGCTGGCCTACGAGCTCGCGGTCTACAACCACACGGCCACCAAGCTCTTCCAGTCCGTGCCCGAGGGGATCGAGCGCTTCGAGGAGCTGCGCGCGGTGCTGCCGGCCCTGCAGCTGTTCGGCGACATCGACGAATCGCTCGTGGCGGACGACTCGCTGGTGCGCGAGTTCATCGGCGGCGGGATCTACGAATACTGAGCAGACAGCGCCCGGGAAAAACCGGGCGTTGTCTTTTTATACCAAAGCGGCCCGGGACAGGCGCGGAATTTTGTATGCCCGCCCCGGGGAAAAAACTTGTTGCACCGCGTCGTTTGCGCTATAATGCTTCTATCAAATACAGAAACAGGAGGAGTCTTCACGATGAACAGATACAGAGAGCAGATCCACGCGTGTATGGATGAGCTCGTCGCCTTCCGCCGCGAACTGCACCGCCATCCCGAGCCCAGCCTCAAGGAGTTCGAGACCACCGACCGCATCTGCCGCGAGCTGGACAGGGCCGGGATCGCCTACCGGCGCATGGAGCCCACCGGCGTCGTCGGCGAGCTGAAGGGGACCAAGGCCGCGAGCGACCACATGGTCCTGCTGCGCTCCGACATGGACGCGCTCGAGATCCTCGAGCAGACCGGCCTGGATTTCCCGAGCGAGAACCCCGGCGTCATGCACGCCTGCGGCCACGACACGCACATGACCAACCTGCTCGGCGCGGTGAAGTTCCTGCACGCCCATCCCGAGGAGTTTGCGGGCACGGTCCGCTTCGTCTTCCAGCCCGCCGAGGAGATCGGCGCGGGCGCGAGGCTGATGATTCAGCAGGGCGTGATGGAGGGCGTGGACCGCGCGGTCGGCATGCACATCACGCCGATCCTGCCGCTCGGTCAGGTCTCCGCCATGCCCGGCGAGTGCTGGGCCGCCTGCGACCGCATCAAGATCACGGTCCACGGCAAGGCCGCGCACGGCGCGATGCCCCAGAACGGCCACGACGCGCTGGTCGCCGCGAGCGCCATTGTGATGGCCCTGCAGCCCCTGGTCTCCCGCGAGACCGACCCGAACACCGCGCTGGTGCTGACCGTCGGCTCCATCGTCTCCGGCTCCCGCTTCAACATCGTTGCGGGCGACGCCGTGATGATGGGCACCTGCCGCACCTTCTCCCGCGAGGTGCACGCCGCCCTGCCCGAGAAGCTCCGCCGCGTCACCGAGCATGTGGCCGAGGCCTATGGCTGTACCGCCGAGCTCGAGTTCGAGGTGCTGGCCGAGGTTCTGTACTGCGACCCCGAGACGACCGCGCTCGGCCTAAAGAGCGTCGCGAAGGTCGTCGGCGAGGAAAACGCCGTCGTCTGCGGCCCGCAGATGATCGCCGAAGATTTCTGCTACTACACCGAGCATGCCAAGTGCGTTTTCTTCAACCTCGGCGCCCGCGTCGAGGACGACAGCAAGGTCTTCCCGCTGCATTCCGACCATGTGCTCTTTGACGAACGGGCGATGGAGATCGGCGCCTCCGTGCTGGTCCAGACCGCCGTCGATCTGCTCGACGCGCTCAACACCTGAGAGAGGAGAAAAAACGATGGATAGACGTCCCGAAAGCATGGAGAGAATCACCACCCCCGCGCTCGCGCAGGCGTTCATTGACGAACAGATCGCGGCGCTGCGCGCCCAGATCGGCGGCAACAAGGTCCTGCTCGCCCTCTCGGGCGGCGTGGATTCCTCGGTCGTCGCGGCTCTGCTGATCAAAGCCGTCGGCAAACAGCTCGTGTGCGTGCACGTCAACCACGGCCTGCTGCGCAAGGGCGAGCCTGAGCAGGTCATCGAGGTCTTCCGCAACCAGATGGACGCGAACCTCATCTACGTCGACGCGGTCGACCGCTTCCTTGACGCCCTTGCGGGCGTGGCCGATCCCGAGCAAAAGCGCAAGATCATCGGCAAAATTTTCATCGACGTCTTTGCCGAGGAGGCCGCGAAGCTCGACGGCATCCGCTTCCTGGGCCAGGGCACGATCTACCCCGACATTCTCGAGTCCGGCCCGGTCAAATCCCACCACAACGTCGGCGGCCTGCCGCCCGAGCTGAACTTTGAGCTGGTCGAGCCGGTCAAGTTCCTCTACAAGGACGAGGTCCGCGTCGTCGGCAAGGCTCTCGGCCTGCCCGACTCGATGGTCTACCGCCAGCCCTTCCCGGGCCCCGGCCTCGGCGTGCGCTGCGTCGGCGCCATTACCCGCGACCGGCTCGAGGCCGTGCGCGAGTCCGACGCGATCCTGCGCGAGGAGTTCAAAAAGAACGGCCTTGAGGGCAAGGTCTGGCAGTATTTCACCATCGTGCCGGACTTCAAATCCACCGGCATCACCGACGGCCTGCGCACCTATGAGTGGCCGGTCGTGATCCGCGCCGTCAACACCGTCGACGCCGTCACCGCCGAGGTGGCCGAACTCGATTTCGGCATGATGGCCCACATCGTCGAGCGCATCACCCACGAGGTCAAGGGCGTCAACCGCGTCCTCTGGGACCTGACCCCGAAACCAACCGGCACCATCGAGTGGGAATAAACAAAAAGGCGTTCTTCGAGGCTGGGAGGCCTTGAAAACACTAACTTTTTTCGTTCCCATCACTCCGAGTGATAGCAAAATGATAGCACGAGAACCTGTGATTTTTTGAGCGCAAATCACAGGGTTTGAGAGTGCTACTACCCATCATCCATAAGCCAAAGAGGTCAACCTGACTTTTGCAAGCCGGGTTGACCTCTTTCTTTTTTGCTTTCGAACAGACATTTATTCTTTTTTCAATTCTTCAATCAGTGCATCAGACAGAGCTTGCGAAGGAACCTTGGCCCACTGCCCGGCTTTATCCAACTCCGGGTACTTGTAGCGCCAGCGGTCGTATTCCTCTTTGCTGATCTCCCCGCGCTCCAACCTGGCTGCCTGTTCCCTCCAGGATCCGAACATATCGAGCAGCTGAATATAGGACGCGCCTTTTGACTTGTCCAGCCGCAGGCAAACTTCACCGTTGATCTCTCCGATCCTGAGTCCGTAGATATCCTCCAGTGCGAAAAGCGTGTGCATCAGTCCAACATAGCTGTCGATCTCCGGCACATCCAGCGCTTTAGGAGATACATCCAGTACTTTGGCCAGCTCTGCGGTCAGATCGGCCTTGGGGGTTCGAACGCCGGTTTCATATTGTGCCATGCGAACATCGGCAGTCTTTTCCGAAAAGCCGACCATCTGGCCCAAATACTTCTGTGTCATCCCCCGCAGGGTGCGGATGTAATGGATTCTTTCACCGATCGCCATATCAGATAACTCCTATCTACTCGTAGTATCACGAATATATTAGCAAATATGTTTAGTGCTGTCAAGGAATAATTAAATAAATTTGTTTAGTTTCTCTGCTTGACTTAACTGATATTGTTTAGTATAATAATCATGAACTAAACTAATTTGCTTAGCAAAACTAAATGACCGTCCGACCAGAGATACACCGCCATGATCTTCCAAACAGGAAGGGAGCGCGCGTTTATTCCCAATCACGCGAAATTCGCGATTTCGCGTGAAAAGGAAGATCAGCGGAGTGAATGAGCTTTCGCGCTCATGCGGAAGCGAACGATACGAAGCTTGATCTGACGCGACGACACAGCGCCGCGCAGGGTTGCCTGTCAGGAAACTGGAATCGGGTAGAACGGCAAACCATTTTCGATATTAAATAACTGCTCTCACTTTTGAAGGCGGGGAAAGGAGGTGATTCATATAGCAGAGCAGGTTTTTATGAAGGTGGATGAGGTCGCAGCCGAGCTTGGAGTTTCAAACTCCTATGCCTATAAGCTGATCCGGGAGCTGAACAAGGACCTCAAGGCAGCCGGCTGCATCGTCATCAATGGTCGCATAGACCGAAGGTTTTTCCACGAGCATTTGTATGCTACCCAGAAAAGAAAGACTAACTATTAAAAGTCAATCCCCAAAATGGGAAGAATTGTGAATTGGTGTGTAACTGAAAAAGGGTATACAAAAGTAAGCGTCCAGCAGGGCGCCCTAAGAAGCAAGGAAGAAAAACTCAGGCCGGATGAAAAGCTTTTCCGGATGTTTGTAAAGCAAAGATCACTCGGACCAGCTTCTTGGCGGCATGAGAGACCGCGACATTGTAATGCTTGCCCTCGGCTCGCTTCTTGGCGAGGTAAGCGGCGAAGGAAGGTTCCCAGATACAGACGTATTTAGCAGCATTGAAAAGCGCATATCGGAGATAGCGTGAACCACGCTTCTCCATGTGAGCGTAGGTGCCTGTTGCCTTGAGTTTGCCGGATTCGTAAGTAGATGGTGAAAGGCCGGCATAGGCCAGCAGCTTGTCCGGCGAATCGAAGCGGGAGAAATCTCCGACCTCGGCCAGAATCATAGCCCCCATGCGGTAGCTGATGCCGGGGATGGTAAGGATCGGCGGAGCCATCTCGTTCAGGATAGATTTAATGGCAGCTTCAATCTCGTCAATCTCCTTGTCCAACTCGCGGATCAAGCGGATCGTATGCTGAAGCTCCATGGACTTTGCTGGCATAATTCTCGATTGTGTTTTTCGCTTTTGCTGTATCATAACAGAAATTGGTTGCCTGCCTTGGGATGCCGGGATTTACTGCCCGGAGTGCACCTGTTCGATCGTCCCGCCGCCAAGAACCAGATCGCCATCGTAGAGCACGACGGCCTGCCCCGGCGTGACCGCCCGCTGCGGCTGATCGAAAACAAGCCGCACGCGCGAGCCCTCGAGCGGCCAGACCGTGGCGGGGTTCTCTTGCTGGCGGTACCGCGTCCTTGCCGTCGCGCGGAGCGGATGTTCCGGCTCCGGGATCGAGAGCCAGTTGAAATCTGAGGCGATCAGCTCGCGGCTGTATAGCGCGCTCTCCGGTCCGATGGTCACAGTGTGTTTTTCCATATCCTTGGTCACGACATAGAGCGGCTGCTCCGCCGCAACGCTGAGGCCGCGGCGCTGCCCGATCGTGTAGCGGACCGCGCCGCGGTGACGCCCGACCACGCGGCCTTCCAGATCGAGGATCTCACCATCCGGATCACAGTGACCGGTCCAGCGTTCAAGAAAGGCACCGTAGTCCCCGTCAGGAATAAAGCAGATGTCCTGGCTCTCATGCTTGGATGCGGTCACGAGCCCGGCGCTCTCCGCGACCGCGCGCACCTCCGCCTTGCTCAGTTCTCCGAGCGGGAAGCGCAGAAAGGCAAGCTGTTCCTGCGTGAGCATATAGAGGACGTAGCTCTGGTCCTTGCTCTCGTCCCGTGCCTTGCGAAGCTGCCAACGGTTGCTGTCCCGATCTTGCGTGATCCGGGCGTAATGGCCGGTCGCAAGGCAGTCGAAGCCCCTTTCCCGGGCAAGTTCCAGCAGCAGCTCGAACTTCATGCGGCGGTTGCAGACGATGCAGGGATTCGGCGTCCGCCCGACCTCGTATTCCCGGATGAAGTTTTTAATGACGGTGCTCTCAAACTCTCTGGTACAGCACAGGGATTCAAAAGGGATCCCGAGCTGCCAGCACACATAGGCCGCGTCCTCCTCGTCCGCGTCGCTGCAGCAGTTCCTGGGGGATTCCCGTTCCATCCCCGGAGAGCGGTACAGCCGCATGGTGACGCCCGCGCAGTCATAGCCCGAGCGCTTCATCAGCAGCGCCGCAGCGGAGCTGTCCACGCCGCCGCTCATGGCGATCATGGCGCGCAGCATCGGCCGTTACGCTCCGCCCCGATCATATTCCGCGAAGAAATCCCGGGTGTCCTTGACGACCACTCCGCCGAAGAGGATCAGCGAGAAGAGGTTTGGGATCGCCATGAGCCCGTTGCAGACATCCGCCGCGTCCCAGAGGAGCTGCACGCTGATCAGCGCGCCGGCAGAGGAAATGAGCATGTGCAGGATGCGGTAGATCTTGACCCTGCGGTTCCCGAATAGGAACACGAAGGCGGATTCCCCGTAGGTGTACCAGCCGAGCACCGTGGACAGGCAGAACAGGATCAGCGAGACCACGATCACGACCTGCCCGATGCTTCCCAGATTCTGGCGGAAGGCGGTCGCGGCCAGCACCGTGCCGTCCGTGACGCCGCTGTTCCAGACGCCGCTGACCATGATGATGAGGGCTGTAAAGGTGCAGATCACGAAGGTGTCGAAGAAGACCTCGATGATGCCGTAGAGGGCCTGCTTGACCGGCACATCCACCTTGGCCGTGGCGTGGACCATGGCCGAGGAGCCGGTGCCCGCCTCGTTGGAGAACACGCCGCGCTGTACGCCGCGCCGGATCGCGACCGCCATCGTGGCGCCCGCCACGCCGCCGATCACCGCGTCGCCGGTGAAGGCGGATTTCACGATGAACCACAGCGCCTGCGGCACCAGCGTGATGTTCATGAGCAGGATGATCAGACCGAAGCCCAGATAGATGATCGCCATGATCGGCGTGAGATAGGTGGTCACGTCTGCGATCTTCTTCACGCCGCCGAAGATGACCAGACCGTCGATCAGCAGGATCAGCCCGGCGATGATCCAGGGGATCACACTACCGGCCCCGACGAGGCCGGTGACCGCGCTGTTGATCGTGTTGACCTGCAGCGCGCCGCAGGAGACGACGGAGACGAAGACCGTGAACACGGCAAACGCGCCGCCCAGGAGCTTCGCAATCGTTTTCTGCTTCATGCCCTGCGTCAGGATATACATGACGCCGCCGCGGAAGTTGCCGTCCTCGTCCTGTACGCGGTAATGCATGGCCAGGGCGATCTCCGCGAACTTGGTGGCCATGCCGCCCAGCGCCGCGACCCACATCCAGAAGATCGCGCCGGGTCCGCCCACGGCGATCGCATAGGCCACGCCGACGACATTCCCGTTGCCCACGCAGGAGGACAGGGCCGTAGCCAGCGCCTTGTACGAGCGGATCTCCCCGACGCCGTCGTCCGACTTTCTCTTCACGTTGAGCACGACTTCCCGAAACGCCGTTTTGAAGCGGGTAAACTGGACCCCGCCGAGGCGGATCGTAAAGTACAGCCCGACGCCGAAGAACACCGCCAGCATGACGGGCCCGAACAGAAAGGTGCCAAGATCTCCCAGAATTTTTCCGATGACTGCTTCCATTGTCCTCTCTCCTTTGAAAAAAGTAACGCCGGGAGACCCGAAAACGAGTCCCCCGGCGTGCGTCTCCGCCCGTGCCGCTACGGTCGGGCCGGGCCGGAGGAAAGCGTGGACTCACAAAAAAGCGCGCGGCGACACATGCACATGTCCGCAGACATGCGCTGTTCACACGCGCAGCTTTTTCCGAAAACGACGCTCATGTGTCCTCCCGTAATACCTATTGACTTGATAGGTTTAATCCTTTATACTATATCTGCCGTTGCTTGTCAAGAGAAAATTGGAGGGATCAAACCATGAAGATCGCACTGGCTCAGATGAAGATATCCAAGTGTATCCTGGAAAACTACGAAAACGCGCTCAAGCTGATCCGCGCGGCGGCGGAGGACGGTGCGAAGCTGATCTGCTTTCCGGAGATCCAGCTTTCCCCCTTTTTCCCGCAGTATGCCGGACGCGACGCATCATCCTGGGTCATCCCGGCGGATAGCCCGATGATCTACGGGGTCTGCGCCGCCTGCGAAAAAGCCGGGATCTATGCCGCGCCGAACTTCTATGTGGAGGAGGCCGGACGGCGCTACGACATGAGCCTGCTGATCGACGACAAAGGGACGATACTCGGCAGGCAGAAGATGGTCAACATCGCGCAGGCGGACTGCTTCTTCGAGCAGGACTACTACACCCCGTCCGAGGAGGGCTTTCAGGTCTTCGACACGCCGATCGGGAAGATCGGGATCGTGGTCTGCTTTGACCGGCATTACCCCGAGAGCGTGCGCACCGAGGCGCTCAAAGGCGCGGAGCTGATCCTGATCCCGACGGCCAACACGAAGGACGAGCCGTCCGAGCTCTTCCAATGGGAGGTCAGGATCCAGGCCTTCCAGAACAGCGTCAACATCGCCATGTGCAACCGGGTCGGGCTCGAGGACGGGATGGATTTCTCGGGCGAGTCCATCGTCGCGGATTACAACGGCGCTGCGCTTGCCCTGGCTGACGGCCGGGAGCAGCTTTTGTTCGCGAAGGTCGATCTGCCCGCGGCGGGGCAGGCCAGAGAGAAAAAGCCCTATACCTCCCTGCGGCGTCCGGAGCTGTATGCTTGAGGGAGAGGCAAAAGCCTTTTGCAAGGGAGCCGTAAAACCATGAAATCCATTCTGATCAAAGACACAACGCGGGAAGAGCGCGAGAGAATTGTCCAGCAAGCGCTCTGGGGAGCCTGCGGCGCGGACTGCGAATTCTGCTCCGGCTGCGACAATCTCGGCGGCGGACGGATCGAGGGGATCTACCAGCCGTATATTGACGGCGAGAAAGAGATCCGGGAGATCAACGAGGCGTACCGCGCGCCGTTCGTAAGGTGACCGCCTGCCCAAAGGGAAAGCCCATTTGTTGACGAAGCATCAGCAAATGGGCTTTCCTTTACAGCCTGTGGTCTCTCGGCAGATCGTCATAGTGCCGCATCAGAGGCTTTTCCAACGCCTTGACCAGCTTCGTGTCCAGATTGAACCAATAGACCGACACGATCAGAAGAAACAGGAACAGCGCGGCGAAAAGAAAAGCTTTCAAAATCTTCATCTCTCTTACCAGCTTTCGTCGTCGTCAAAGTCCACGAGGGAAGGATCCAGCGGCGTCTCGTTCATGACCGTCTGCATGAAGAGGTTGACGTCGTTTCGCATGTCCCGCCTCGAGATCGAGGTCGGGTCGAGCAGATCCTGCCGGACGCGGCACATCGGGATGCCGCGCTGCCGCGCCCCCTCCTCGAACAGGCCGTTGATCGCGCCGACGCCCTTGCAGGAGATCTGATCGTACATCACGATCATGTCCGCGTGATACTCCTTCACCTTCTCCCAAAGATCCAGAAGCATCACCTCATAGCCACCCTTGGTGTGGGCCCGCATGGTCGAGGTCTCGATCATGTCCGCGAGGCCGTACAGCATGCTCTCCCGCGTGGAGGTGTCGATGAGCCCGGTGCCGTGGATGTCGAACATCTCGCAGACCGATTCGATGCCCCAGCAGTCCAGCAGCCAGTTGTTGAAGTTCGGGTAGTTGTTGGCCGGGGTGCTCCAGATCACGGCGCGGTGCCGGATCGTCTTCGGGCACTTTCCGGCCGCGACCTGCTTTTGCAGGATCGTATTGACCTTCCTGTCGTTTGCAAGCGCGCCCGGATCGCCGCAGGCCACCTGATGCTCGAACACCCGGTAGAGCCAGACGGAGGCGCCGGTGTGCGGCGGCAGGTCTGTGCGGTTGAGCTCCCACTTCTCGAATTTGGCGCGCTGCTGTTCGTTCCAGACCTCGCAGGCCTCCTTCAGCGCGTCCCAGTCGAAGGTCTCGCCGGTCTGCTGTTCGAGAAATTCGATCGCCGAGAGGATCTCGGCCACGGCGTAGTCCTGTACCTCCTCCCGCTTCCAGCGCAGCGGCACGTTCAGCGGCTGGGTCCTGAGGCCCGTGCGGCGATCCTGCAGCATTGAGGTCATGATGCTGCCGTCGCAGGGCATGTAATACTGGCTGATGTCCAGCGAGCCGGTGTTCGGCGCACGCAGCCGCACGGAGAAGGCCCTGCCGCAGTTGAGCAAAGGCTCCGGCAGATAGTAGCAGGTATAGCCGACGGCCACGCCGCCGTCCCGCCTGGCCTGCTGTACCAGCTCGTTATTCGCCTGCTCCAGCAGCCGCTCAAAGCAGCGGATATGTTTGAGATCCTTCATGCTTTAGCCGTTCTCTTCGACTGTGACAAAATCCCCGGCCTTGGCCTCTCCCTCCGTGAGGACGATCGCAAAGATCCCCTCGCGCGGCATGACGCAGTCCCCGGCCTGACGGCGGATCGCGCAGTCTGCGTGACACTCCTTGCCGATCTGCGTGACCTCGCACAGCGCCGTGCCGACGCGGAGCTTCGTCCCGACCGGGAGCTTGTACAGCTCGATCCCCTCGCAGAGGATGTTCTCCGCGAACGCGCCGGGGAAGAGCGGGATGCTGATCTTTTCCTGCAGGCGGTCCACGCTGTCCTGCCCGAGCAGGCTGACCTGCCGGTGCCAGTTTCCGGCGTGGGCGTCCCCGTCGATCCCGTGCTCCGGGCGGAGATGAACGCGCTCGACCGGGTGCTTCTGCTGCCCCTTCCTCTCGCTGATGCAGACGGCTTTGATCACGGCAGATTGCGTACCCATATACAACGCCTCCTATCAACATACTTGTTTACTATGTTATACATCGTTTTCCCCGGGCCGTCAATCGTTTTCGCCCGCGCTTCTTTCCATTCCGTGTGCAAGTGTCTATTGACATTACCGACAAAACCGGTAGAATAATAGCAACCTACTGTTTTGATGGGTGATCGTGTGAGCGTGACAAGGGCTTTCTGGAAATATCCCGATCTGCGCCGTCTGGCCGAGCACGCGGCAAAGTGCTTTCCGGACAGGGCGTTCTTTCTCTGCGCGGACGAAAAGCTGCCGTCTGTGACCGGAGCGGAGCTGTACGGGCTCTGCAAAAAGGCGGCGGCCGTGCTGGACGGCTTTGACGGGGCGCGGCACATCGCGCTTCTCGGGCCGGGCAGCGCGGCGTGGCTCGCCGCGTTCTTTGCCGTGCTCTCCGCCGGACGGGTGATCGTACCGCTGCATGACGGGATGCAGAGACAGGAGCTGGAAGACTGCCTGAGGCTCTCCGACTGCGGCCTGCTGCTCTATGACGAGCGCCGCGGCGAGACCGCATCGGCGCTCCAGCACGCAGTCCCCGGCCTCAGGCTGCTGGAAGTGCATGCTTTCATCGGGATGCTGCGCCGGGAAAAGGAAGAAACGCTTCCCAAGCTGGAGCCGGATGCCGCCGCCGCCATGTACTTCACCTCCGGCACGACGGGAAAGCCCCGCTGCGTACTGCTGACGCACCGGAACATGGGTTCGCAGATCAGCGCCATAACCGAGGTGATGGAGCTCTCGGAGACGGACGTGGGGCTCTCGCTTCTGCCGCTGAGCCATACCTTTGAGATGATGACCTATGTCGCCGGAGCGCTGCACTGCGGCGGCACGCTGTATCTCAACGAGAGCGTGCGGACGGTCAAAAAGAATCTTCGGGAAAAGCGCCCGACCATCCTCGTGGCCGTCCCGCTGATCCTCCAGACGCTGCATAAAGAAATCCTCAATACCGCAAGAAGGCAAGGCCGTCTGGAGGAACTGAGAAAAGCAATACGCCTCAACCGCCGTCTGCAGAAAGTCGGGCTCGACATGAGCGGTCGCCTCTTTGGGGAAGTACGGGCCGTTCTCGGCGGACGGCTGCACACCGTGATCTGCGGGGGCGCCGCGCTGGATGCGGAACTGATCGGCTTCTTTCAGGCGCTGGGCATCGAGGTTTTGCAGGGCTATGGGATCACGGAATGCTCGCCCGTCGTGTCTGTGAACCGGCACGGGAAAAACGTCGTCGGCTCGGTCGGGCGGCCTCTGCCCTGCTGCGAGGTGAAGATCGAGGACCGCGAGATCTGCGTCCGGGGCGAGAACGTGTCGCCCGGCTACTATAAGGACGCCGAGGCCACCGCGGCGAGCTTTCGGGACGGCTGGTTCCACACGGGCGATCTCGGGCGGCTGGATCAAAAGGGCAATCTGTTCTTCGAGGGCAGGATCAAAAACCTCATTATTTTAGCCAACGGGGAGAACGTCTCGCCGGAGGAGCTGGAGGAAAAGCTCTATCAGGCCGAGGGGATCCTGGACGCGGTCGTCTATGAAAAGGACGGCAGGATCACGGCGGAGCTTTTCGCGGACCGGGCGCTGATCCCGGACGAAGCCGCCGCGTGGCGGGTCGTCAGCGCTGTCAACCGCAGCCTCGCGTCCTTCAAGCAGATCGGGGAGATCGTGCTGCGCGAGACGGAGTTTGAGAAGACCGCGACGAGAAAGATCAAGCGCTATACACTGGAAAGGGGTTAAGGCATGGAAGAAAGAATCAAGGAGATCCTCTCCGAGGTATCCGGTGTCCCGCTGTCGGAGCTGCGCGGGGATACCCGGCTGGTGGGCGATCTCGGCATGAGCTCCTTCGATCTGGCCGACACGGTCGTCAGCGTGGAGGAGGCTTACGGCGTGAAGATTCCCGACGAGCGCTTCGGCGAGCTGGAGACCGTTGCGGACATCGTCCGCGTCATCCGGGAGGAGAACGCGCTATGAATCTGACCGGTCTTCCCAGTCTTGACCCCAAGTCGGTCAAGTTCGATCACAGCTTCGTCTTCGACGCGCACAATCATGACTTCAGGCAGCTCATCACCCGCTGGCGCGGAACGGTGGTCGAGCGGACGCCTCTCGGCTTTGCCGTCACCGGCTGGCAGAAGAGCATCTATCACTTCGGAGGACTCAACTGCGAGGTGCCGATCGTGGTCGGCCTGCTGCTGGATGAAAAGGGACGGATCCGCAGTCTGAAAATCGACGAGCGGAGCCAGGGCAGCCAGGGGAAACGCTGCGACTTTGCCTGTCTGGAAACGCTCTGCGGCGAGAAACTGACCGGCACGGACCTCGCGGAGCTCGGCACCCGGGTGTCCTCCGCACCGGACGTCAAATGCCTGCACCTCTTTGAGATCCTCAGCGCCTGTGCCTCCTTTTACGGCACGCTCAAAGCGCAGGGGCTGCAAAACGGAACGGAACAGGAGCACGTCGCAATCCGCCCGGAGCGCGGCGGACTGTGTTCCTGTTCCACGCACGAGATCCTCGGCAGGCGGGATGAGACGCAGATCCGTCTGGAGCACCGGACGCCGCCCGTACTGAATACGGAAAACCTGGCCGAGACGCTCGACGCCGCGGTCACGGTCCGCTATAACGGCGAGGACGTCATCACCGAGGAGCTTCACGCCTCCGATTTCGAGACCGTCTATGCGCAGCTCAACCGGCTGTTTTCCAAATGCCACCATCGGGAAAAGGCCTTCTTCGGCCTGAAGGGGCGCGTTCGCTTCTTCAACAGCCCCTCCATGGTCGGACTTTTCCTGCTGACGATCAGCCACAGCGGCGTCAGCGGCCTCATTACCCGCGCCTGGAAGATCGAGAAGATCCTGCACTGGCTGCAGACCGGCTGCGGCAAGAATCCCTGCAAGGGCTTCGGCGGATAAAAAAGGCTTGACAAGCGTTTTTCTTTGTGCTATAAACATATCAACCTGATAGGAATTAACTGCGGAGGACGTTATGCGTAAGGCAAGCTTCAACAGCATGATGTGTTGCGGCATGCGCTGTGAGATGCGCGTGCGCTTTGCCATACCCATTTGAGACCTCCGACGAAACCTCTCTTGTCCGGGGGACCCGATGGGTCTCCCGGATTATTTGTTTTTTGAGGGTGATGTTTTGAAAAATCGATTTGAACATCTGGTTCGGCACAATTATAGATACGGTCGAATGTGAACTCTTTCTGCTTGATATCCAGAAACATTTTCAAATTCAAAAAAAGAAAGAGGTATTACACATGTCCAACTATAAATTTGAAACGCTGCAGCTCCATGTCGGCCAGGAGCAGGCCGATCCCGCCACCGACGCACGCGCCGTCCCCATCTACCAGACGACCTCCTACGTGTTCCACAATTCCGCCCACGCGGCGGCCCGCTTCAATCTGACGGACGCTGGCAACATCTATGGCAGACTCACCAACTCCACGCAGGACGTGCTGGAAAAGCGCCTTGCCGCGCTGGAAGGCGGTGTGGGCGCACTGGCTCTTGCCTCCGGCGCCGCTGCGGTAACCTATGTCATCGAGGCCCTGGCGCAGAAAGGCGACCACATCGTTGCGCAGAAGACGATCTACGGCGGCAGCTACAATCTTCTGGCGCATACTCTGCCTCTCTTCGGCATTGAGACCACTTTTGTGGATGCACACAACCTGGAAGAGGTGAAAGCCGCCGTTGAGCCCAACACCAAGGCGATCTATCTGGAAACGCTGGGCAATCCCAATTCCGACATTCCCGACATCGACGCCATCGCGGAAATCGCCCACGCCCATCAGATTCCCCTCGTGATCGACAACACCTTCGGCACGCCCTATCTGATCCGCCCCATCGAGCACGGCGCGG
>JAUNNC010000027.1:0-9672 GCA_030531585.1 Eubacteriales bacterium
AGACTCTTTGCGATGATCGCGGCCTCGGTGGAGAGGACCTCCTGCGAGTGCATGCGCGACTGGGAGGCGTCCAGCAGCAGGTCGACGCAGATCTCCGGCTCCGTCTCCTCCCCGTCCTTGAGAAAAACCCGCGCGTCATCCAGGACCGGGAGACGATAGGCCTTGTCCGGGCAGATCCGACCGGCGCGCGCAGGCTCCGGCAGGTGCTTGAAATAGGAGGAGAAGATGGTGTCGATCCGCGTAGAGAGGGCGCGGACCGCGCTCTGCACCATGGCAGCGTGCTCGCCCTGATAGGCCTCGTTGCGGGCCCGCTGCCGCTCGGCGCTCTCGCGGACCTCGAGCGCGTCTTTATCGTCGGTCTCGCCGAGTTCACCGCGGGTGACCCAGAGCCTGCAGTCCTCGTCGACCCCGACGCAAAGCTCGTTTTCGAGGATGCGGAGCTCCTGCCCGGACAGGGTACTCCGGCCGAACACAGCCTGAATATACGCGGCGTCCGCCTCGGTCGGCCCGACATGGCGGCCGAGACCCTCGTGCCGCTGCTGTCTGGCCTTGGGGTGATTGCCCTCGCCGGTGCCGATGCGGACCAGCAGCCGGTCGCGGCGCTTCGTCTCATGGCGCAGCAGCAGACGCCAGAACGCGGTCGAACGGTGCTGCTTTTCCACGGTCTCGCCCGGCGTGTAGCGGAAGAAGCGGATCAGAAAATCCCGCATGGCGGCGAGCACGCCGTCGGTATCCAGCCCGCCGGAGAAGAGCAGCGCCTCGGCAATGCGCTTTTCCCGCGGAGAGAGCAGGGGAGGGCGTCTGCCGCTGACCGTCGCCCAGCGGTACTCCTGCTGGTTGTAGACGGGCATGCTCTGAAACTCCATCTGCTGACGGGAGAGGGTCTGCTGCTCGAGATAAAAGCGCTCGGCGCGCTCCATGCGAAGCTGCGCAAGGATCGGGCGCTCGGGCAGCTCCTTCTCATAGACGCAGTTTTCCAGACCCAGCCAGAGATAATCGTCAAACTCGTCGGAACGGTGCGAGCTCCCGTAGCTCAGGAAAAAGTCCCAGATCCGGGGCATGTCCAGCCATTTCTGCACGAGGCCCGCCACCATGTTGAAATAGTGGTCCGGCGTGCCGTTGGGGAAGAAGGCCATGAAGGGCGGCTCAAAATCGTAACGCCCCGCGGCGTTCCAGATGATGTTCCGAGCCCGGCGCGCACTGCCCGAATACTGCTTCTTGATCATGCCTCAAAGACGTCCTGACGTCCCATATCAGCCGGGATGCGGGCGGCGATGACGTCGCGGATCAGGCCGCGCTCGTAGGCGTCAAAGCTCTTGTTGACGATGCACATCCCGAGCGCGTCGCCGGAGACAAGCCCCTGATCCATCAGCGCGATCGCATCGAGCAGGCCGCGCAGGTCCAGAGCAGAATCGGAGATCTCGGCGCTCTCCGCCTTGCGCTCGAGCTCGCCGTAGAGCTTGACGAGCTGGTCGCGGATCTTCGGACGGATGGCGGGATAGCGGCGGGAGATCAGCTTCTGCAGGTTTTCCTCGGAGATCACGGGCATATCGAGCACCGCAAAGCGGCTGGTGAGCGCCTCGTTGAGGTCGCGGGTCCCGGCGTAGCCGTAGTTCATGGTCGCGATGAAGCGGGTCTCGGGACGCAGATCGATCTTCTCATAGCCGGGAACGTCGAGGCTGCGGCGAAAATCGAGCGCCGCGTGCAGAACGGCCAGGGCTTCGTTCTTCGCCATGTTGATCTCGTCGAGGATGCCGAAGCCGCCCTTCTCCGCGCACAGCCAGATCGGGCCGGGACGGAAGGAGACGCGGCTGCCGTCATAGGTGTCGGTGCCGACGAGGTAGCTGGCGTCGGTGTTGATGTGGAAGGAGACGTTCCAGACCGGACGTCCGAACAGCGCGCCGAGGTTCTCGCTCAGCACGTTCTTACCCGTCGCCTTCGGCCCGGCGAGGAGCAGGTTCTTCCCGGCCAGGATCGCGGCGAGCGCGAGCTCCCAGGTCTTCTTGCCGTAGTAATAGTATTCGGGATCGGGAACGCGGGCGGCGTTCTCCGCCTCGGTCGGGTACTTCTCGCGGAAGGCGCGCACGCCGTCCAGAAGACCCGGAGCGATCCCCTCACTCTGCAGAAATGTAAACAGATCGTCCATAATACAGTCCTTGTTCTTCAGATTTCGTCGCGATAATCGCAGACCAGAAACAGCGGCTTGACCGCAACCACCTCGTCATGCTCCTTCTGGGAGACCGTGACCGAGGAGTTGAGCGCGCGCAGATCCTTCTTCACGACCTCCAGAGCCTCCGGAGCGGTCTGGGCCCTGCCCTCGCGCAGGACGCGGATCATGCGCGTGAGCACGATGGGATGCGCGTACTGGGGCGGGACCGGGAAGGAGGGACGGCCCTTGAGATAGCCGCGCATGGCCTCCACGGCCTCCTCCCACTGGGCCTGCGCACGTTTTTTGTTGTTGTACTTGCTGGGGAAGGTGTTGCTGGACATGGTCGTAAAGAAGGCCGCGCCGCCGCCGATGATGAAATAGAGAGCGAAGGAGGCGTGCGTCAACAGCCCGTACAGCCCGTACAGGACGGCGGCGATGCCGAGAATGCCGACGGCCGCGCCGACAACGCGGTGCGTGGGGGAGATGTTGTCCACGACGCGTTTGAGCTTTGCCATGTTGGTCAGCGAATCACAGAGCGAGGGGCGGATCTCAAGAAACTCGCGGTCGGCGGTGAGGGCTTCGACCGCGGAGGATGCTTCCGGCGAGAGCTCCTTGAGGAAGCGCGCCTCCTCGGCGGCCTCCGCTTTTGCAAGCTTGTTCTGCGCCTTGACGCTGTGCGTGGGGATGTCCGGGTGCTCCTGTTCCACGCAGGAGAGCAGACGGTCGACGTCGGCTTCAAACTTGAACGGGCACTCCTTTTCCTCGCTGCCGAACTGGACGACCAGAAAGGCCATCGAGCCGAACAGGCCTTTGCCCGAGAAGCCGCCCGCGCTCATGGCGACACGCTTGAAAACGCGCTTGACTTCCTTCCAGGGAATGTAATAGCGGCGGTCAAGGAAACGGCCGCCCAGATACAGAGCGTCCTTTCCGACCCCGCAGGGGCCGAACTTGCGGCAGTTTTGCTTGTCGTTTTTCAGCTTTTCCTCATCCAGCGTCTTCTTGCCGATGGGGGTGGGAGCGAAAATCATGGTGTTCCTCCTGATACCTGCGCAAAGGGCAGGAGAATTCTCTCCTGCCCTTCGTGATTGTCATAGATGGTTGCGATGCGATCGCTTACGCGACCTTGGAGGCCTTCTCGGCAGCCTTCTTGGTCTTGCTCAGGAACAGGGCCAGGCAGGCGGCGGCGAAGATGATGCCGACAGGATAGCCGACAGCCTTGTTGTTCTTGAAGAAGGGGATGAGGCCAAGGCACTCGCCGGCCATGAAGAAGTAGGTGCAGGAGACGGCGCTCATGAACGTGGCGGGAACCGCGCAGATCCAGAAGTTGCGCTTGTTCTGGAACAGGAACATGGCGCCGGCCCACAGAACGATCATGGCGAGGGTCTGGTTGGACCAGGAGAAGTAACGCCAGATCACGTTGTAGTCGATCTTGCCGAGGGCGTTGCCGAAGCCGAGGATGGCGCCGACGCCCAGAACGGGAACGCACAGAGCCAGACGGTTCTGCCACTTGCCCTGGTCGATCTTGAACCAGTCGGCGATGGTCAGACGGGCGGAACGGAAGGCCGTATCACCGGAGGTGATGGGGCAGGCGATAACGCCGAGGATGGCGAGGACCATGCCGATGCCCTTCATGGTCATGGTGCTGATCTCGAAGACCGTGCCGGCACCGCCGCCGCCGAGCTCCTTGATGGTGGCGCCGCCGAGCAGCGTGCACGCAGCGGAGGCCCAGATCAGGGCGATGATGCCCTCGGCGACCATGGCGCCGTAGAAAACGAAGTGACCCTGACGCTCGCTCTTCAGGCAGCGGGCCATCAGAGGAGACTGGGTGGCATGGAAGCCGGAGATGGCGCCGCAGGCGACCGTGATGAACATGAAGGCCCAGATCGGGGTCCCGTCGGGATGCTCATTGGCGAAGTGGGAGAAAATCTCAGGCATGGGCTTGCCGCTGGTCAGGGTGCCGAAGCAGACGCCGATGGCCATGACGATCAGGCAGATGCCGAACACGGGGTAGATCTTGCCGATGACCTTGTCCACGGAGATGAAGGTCGCGATGAAGTAGTAGATCATGATGATGGCCAGCCAGAAGATCTTGTTGACCAGGATGCCGGTGGCGCCGCTGGTGCCGATCAGCTTGACAAGCAGGCCGGCAGGGCCGACGGCGAACACGGTGCCAACCATGACCAGCAGGATGACGGCGAAGACACGCATGACGTTCTTCATCGTCTGGCCCAGGTAAATGCCGGTGACCTCGGAGATGGAGGCGCCGTTGTTGCGCTCGGACAGCATGCCGGCAAAGTAGTCATGCACAGCACCGGCAAAGACAGTACCGAAGGTGATCCACAGGTAGACCACAGGTCCCCACATGGCGCCGCTGATGGCACCGAAGATGGGGCCAAGACCGGCAATATTCAGAAGCTGGATCATGAACAGCTTCCACTGCGGCAGCACGACATAGTCGACACCGTCGTTAATCGCGACAGCCGGGGTGTCCCGGTCATCGGGATTGAAGATCCCGTCCACGAACTTACCATAGAAGAGGTAACCGCAGATCAGAATCGCCAGACACAGGAAAAAGCTAACCATTGATTTTTCCTCCCAATATGTTTTTCTGGGGGTTCATAGTTTGTTCATATCCCCCATTCGCAATATTAGTACATTGACACAAAAAAATCAATAGATAATTTTAAATATCTGTAATAAATTTTAAAAGTAATTAGCAGGAACTGGAAAACCGCGGCGTTTTACGCCGCGGTAACAGATCAGTCCATAAACTCCTCTTTCGGTTTCTTTCGCAGCGCCGCGTCGAGCAGAACGTTCTCCTCCACAACGGGGACGATGCCGCTGCGGCGCAGAATGTCGCGGGCCTCTTCCTCGTCCTTCTGCCGGACGTCGACCCAGTAGATCTCCCGGTCGATGCGGCCGTGTCCGCCGAAGTCACGGGGATCGAGCTTGGCCCCGCAGCCGCCGCCCATCACGGTCTCCTGCAGATAGTGCCCGGAGCGAAAGGCCTTGAAGCCCGCATCCTTGAAGGTTTTCCTGATCTGGAGCCAGGTCTCCTTGTCCCGCTTTTTAAATAGATCCACACGTTTGTCAAACATACCGTTTTCCGCCTTTCCGTTTCTTTCTGTGAGCAAAATATAGCACGCGCGGCGGACCAGGTCAAGCGTCCGAAACGGAAAGAGGCTTGCGCTTGCGAACGGTATGTGCTTTACTGGAGACAGAAAAAGCGTACCGGGAGAGTATGGGAGGTGTCCGTATGGAGATGAACTACTGCATGCGCTGCGGCGCACGGCTGACGCTCCGGGAGCTGGAGGATGAGGGGATGGTCCCGTACTGCGAGCGCTGCGGGGACTATCGCTTCCCGGTGTTCAGCACAGCCGTGAGCATGCTGGTGCTGAATCCGGAAAAGACGCGCATCCTGCTGATCACGCAGTACGGGAAGCCGCACCATATCCTGCCCGCGGGATACGTGGACAAGGGCGAGAACGCCGAGCACGCCGTCCGGCGGGAGCTGAAGGAGGAGCTCGGAATGGAGGCGCTGGAGCTGCGGTATCTCGGCAGCCATTATTACGAGCCCTCGGAGACGCTGATGCTGAATTATCGGGTGACGGTCGAGGAGGACGAGCCCACGCCGAACCGGGAGGTGGACAGCTGGCGCTGGTTCCCGATCGAAGAGGCGCGGCGCGTCGTGCGCCCCGGCGGCCTGGCCGAACGGCTTTTGAGAGATTGGCCGTAACAAATTATACAGAATATGAAAGAGCAGCCCGTCCGGTTTTCGGACGGGCTGCTGTTTACTCGACCGATTTGAGCGATTCGGCCATGGGGATCTTGTCCAGTTTCCGATGCATCACCAGGTTGGTAAGCAGCGTGAAGACCAGCGTGATGCCGAGAGAGAGCAGATAGCTGACCGGGAGAATCCGAATGTCGTAGGTCATGTTGTCCACAACGATGGATTCGATCACGATCCGGTGCAGGCCCTTGCCGAGCAAAAGGCCGAACAGCGCGCCGAGCAGGGCGAGCAGCCGGTTTTCACGCAGAACGTAGGAGGCCGTCTCCGGCAAATGGAAGCCCAGGACCTTGACGGTCGCGATCTCGCGGGTGCGCTCCATGATGTTGATGTTGGTCAGGTTGAACAGCGTGATGAAGGCCAGAGCCCCGGAGCAGAGGATCAGCAGCAGGATCAGCAGATCGAGGCTCTCCATGGACTGCTCGAACACCGCGCGCTCCTGTGAGGTCAGCGAGACGTAGCTGACGCCGTCCTCGCTGCGCAGATGCGCGGCGAAGCGGCTGGGGTCCGTGTCCGCCGTGAGGCGCAGCAGCGCGGTGTTGTGACGAAGCTGCGGCAGGGACGCGTCGTTGAGATAGATGAAATGACGCAGGTAGTTCTTGCAGATCCCGCTGACCCGGAGCGTCACCGTCTCCCCGGAGTCCAGCTCCATCTCGATGGTATCGCCGAGCTTCGCGGCCAGAAGATCCGAGAGTTTCTCGGTGATCACGGCCTCGCCCTCGGCGGGGAAGGGGATGGTCCCGTCCGCATTGAACAGGCGGATGAGCTCATCCAGCGCCCCGGGGGCGCAGGCGACCGCATGCGTGGATTTTTCGGCTCCGCCGCAGCGCAGCGTGACGGGCTCCTGCCAGGTCATGGCGGAGTATTCGGCCTTCCGCTGCCACAGCTTTTCCGCCGCGGCGTCGTCGGCAAAGGAGTCGACGTCCAGATTGACGGAGAGATCGTAGAGAGAGATATCATTATACTGATAGGCCGAAAGATCCGCGATCGAGTCCTTGCAGCCGAAGCCGGCGACCAGCAGCGCCGTACAGCCGCCGATGCCGAGCAGCATCATCGCAACGCGCAGGGGGTAGCGGAAAGCGTTGCGCAGGCTGACCTTGTGCAGAAAGGGGAGGGCCCGCCACAGAGGCCCGAGATATTCCAGCAGGATCCGGCGTCCGGGCTTCGGCGCCTTCGGGCGGATGAGCTCCGCCGGTCTCTCACGCAGCTGACGGCGGCAGGCCAGCCAGGTGACAAGGATCGTCCCCAGTACGGAGACCGCCAGCGTGCGCAGGATCAGAGGCAGACTGAAGAAATAGCGCAGAGCGCTGTAGTCGTAGATGATCCCGTAGGCGGTCCAGACGATCCAGGGGATCACGGCGCTGCCGGCAAAGTAGCCGAGAACGCAGCCGATCAGAGCGGCCGAGCCGGAGTAGAGCAGATACTTGCTCATGATGGCGGCCGCGGAGTAGCCGAGCGCCTTCATCGTCCCGATCTGGGTGCGCTCCTCGGTGACCATGCGGGTCATGGTCGTGATGCAGACAAGGCCCGCGACCAGTACGAAAAAGATCGGGAACACGTTGGCCAGCGCGTCGATGATGCGCGTGTCGCTCTCAAAGCTGACGTAGCCCACGTTGCTCTCCCGGTCCAAGGTCTACAGGTCGAGCTTGAGCGCCTCCTCCGCGTCCTTCACCGCGTCGGCGTACTCCTCCTCGCCGTCGAGAAGCTCCTGCTCGGCGTCGGCCAGCTTCTTCTCCGCCTCCGCCTTTTTGTCATCGTATTCATAGCGGCCCTCCGTCAGTTCATACCAGCCGTTCATGATCTGACCGGAGGCATAATCCATCTGCGCGATGAGCCGCGGGTAGCTCCATTCAAGATTGTCCAGCTTCGCCGCGCCCTCGTCCAGAGCGGCAAAACCGGCAGCGAGCTGGCGGCGGGCGTCCGCAAGTTCGGCGTCGATCTGCGTCTCTGCAGCGGCGAGCGCCGCCGCGATCTCCTCGTCGCTCGCCCCGGCCTGGATCAGTTGGTTGCGAAGCGCGTCAAGCGCGGCCGCCTTTTGCGCATCCATCGCCGCAGCCTTGGCCTGCAGGTCTGCCCGCTGAGAGGCGATCTGACCGCGGTTGTAGGGCAGGTCCCGCATGGCCGCGTCCAGCTCGCGCCGATTGTCGGCCAGCTCCCGCTCGCTTGCGCGCAGCTCCGCCTCGGCCTGATCGAGCTTTTTCAAGGCGTCGGCCAGCTCCTCGTCGGCCTCGGCCTTTTTATCCCGGTATTCCTGCCAGCCGTCGTCGAGCTCCCTCCGCGCGTCGGCCAGCTCCGCGTCGGCCTCCGCCCTCAGCTTGCGCCGGCGCAGGTTCCCGCGTTCCTGCAGCGCGCTCTTGACCTCCTCTTCCAATCGGTCACGCGCGGCGACGTAGTCGTCCGAATACAGCTCCCCGGGCATGCGGAAGCTGAGGCGGAGCTCATGGTAGGCCTCGGAATCAAAGTCCTCCGCGGGGACGAACACAAAGCCCCCGATCTGACCGGAGCCGAGGGTCGTGTCACCGCGCTGCTCGCTGATATAGCGCGGAGATTTGGCAAGCCCGACGATCATGTAGCGGCCGCCCGGCAGCATGGACAGCGTGTCCTCGTCGTTGTCGGACTCGAGCACAAGCGTTCTGCCGAGCGCGTCCGCGGTAAACGCATGCGAGTCGACCAGACATTCGCCCGCCTTTTCCGGCAGTCTGCCCTGCGTCAGCGCGGGGAGGTCGACCTTCCGCGGCAGGCTCATGATATGGTAGACGTCCCGCGCGCCGTCGAGCGAGAGCCAGGCGTCCGTGAAATATCCGCCCTCCGCGGCGCGGCAGTTGTCCCAGCGGGCGGAGAGCGCCGTCACATCTTCCCCGGTGAAGCCGAGCGAGGACAGCAGCGTAAAGTCCGAGAACGCCTGCTTTTCCCAGTATTCGCCGGCTGTCTGCAGCATGGCGGGATAGGAGCTTTTCAGCCCCGCAAAAAAGCCGACGCCGAGCGCGACGATCGCCAGGATCGCCAGATACCGGCCGAAGCTCCTTCCGATGCTGCGCAGCAGCAGCTTCCACGTGCAGCGGTTCATGCGCTCACCACTCGATCTCTTCGACGGGGACGGGATGGGGGTTGAGCTCCTCAGAGACGATGGTCCCGCTCTTGACGCGGATGACGCGGTCAGCCATGGCGCACAGCGCCTTGTTGTGCGTGATGATGATGACCGTCGTCCCGCTCTTGCGGCAGCTGTCCTGCAGAAGCTTCAAAATGGCCTTGCCCGTCAGGTAGTCCAGCGCGCCCGTCGGCTCGTCGCAGAGCAGCAGCTTCGGGTTTTTCGCAAGCGCGCGGGCGATGGCGACCCGCTGCTGCTCGCCGCCGGAGAGCTGGGCGGGGAAGTTCCTCGCCCGGTCGTGCAGCCCGACCTCGTCCAGCACGGCCGCGGCGTCGAGCGCGTCCCGGCAGAGCTTGGCCGCGATTTCAACATTTTCCAGCGCGGTCAGGTTGGGGATCAGGTTGTAAAACTGAAACACGAAGCCGACCTCGGACCGGCGAAACGCGGTCAGACGGCGCTTGTCGTAGGCCGAAATATCCTCGCCCCCGACCAGGATCTTCCCCTCGGTGAGGGAATCCATGCCGCCGAGGATATTCAGAAGCGTGGTCTTACCGGCGCCGGATTCGCCCACAATGACGCAGAGCTCCCCCTTTTCGATGGTGAAGCTCACATCCAGCAGCGCCGCGACCTCGACCTCGCCGGAGCGGT
>JAUNNC010000027.1:9682-20845 GCA_030531585.1 Eubacteriales bacterium
ATGCTCAAACCGAATGAACGCCTCGCCCATGAGAAGCCTCCGATCCCCGACGTGATGCGTTTTTCCTGACAGATCCAGTATATCAGCCGTGTTGCGGCCGTGTCAACAAGACGGCTTGCGTTTGCGCGGAAAGTGGTGTATGATGCATCGGAAAAGGAGAGATGCAATCGATGCCGAGCGAACAGATCCTGAAAAAATACGCAAACCTGATCGTAAAGACCGGCGCAAATGTGCGCCCCGGTCAGGTCGTCCAGCTCACGGCCTCGGTGGAGCAGCACGCCTTCGCGGCGCTGGTGATCGAGGCCTGCTACCGCGCGGGGGCCAGACGGGTCAACGTCAACTGGGAGTCGGACGAAAAGACAAGGCTTGACTTTCAATATGCGGAGCAGGAGGAGCTTGCCAGGGTCCTCCCCTGGGAGGAGGAAAAGGCCAGACAGATGACCGACGACCTGCCCTGCCGGATCTTTCTGGAGTCGGAGGACCCCGACGCCATGGCCGGGATCGACCCCGAAAAGCTGTCGGCCGTGACCCGGAGCCGCAGAGGCGTCCTCAAGCGCTACCGCAATGAGATCGAGGGAAAACACCAGTGGATGGTCGCCGGGGTGCCCGGCGAAAAATGGGCCAAAAAGTGCTTCCCCGATCTGGAGAGCGGGGAAGCGGTCGCCGCGCTTTGGGACGCGGTCCTGAGGACTGTGCGCGTGACGGAGGACAACGACCCCGTGGCCGAGTGGAAGGCGCACACGGACTATATCGAGGCCAAGGCCGCCTGGCTCAATGCCCAGGGCTTCAGCTCCCTGCACTACACCAGCACGAACGGGACCGACTTCACGGTCGGGCTGATCCCGGGTGCGAAGTGGGTCGGCGCCGGCTCCGTCAACGAGCACAACGGCGTGTTCTATATCCCCAATATGCCGACCGAGGAGATCTTCACCACGCCCATGGCGGGCCAGTGCGAGGGGACACTGGTCTCGACGAAGCCCCTGTGCTGGAACAGTCAGCTGATCGAGAACTTCTCCATCACCTTTGAAAACGGGCGCGCCGTCTCCTGCACGGCGAAGCGGGGACAGGAGCTGCTGGAAAAGCTTTTGAAGATGGACGACTGCTCCGCCATGCTCGGCGAGGTGGCGCTGGTGCCCAAGGAGAGCCCGATCAATCGCAGCGGGCTGCTGTTCTATGAGACGCTGTTCGACGAAAACGCCTGCTGCCACTGCGCGCTGGGCGCGGGCTTCAAGGAGGTCCTGCCGGACAGCGGCGAGCTGAGCGTCGAGCAGGCGCAGGCGCGCGGCGTCAACAACTCGCTCATCCATGTCGATTTCATGGTCGGCAGCGAGGATCTCGCCATCGACGGCATCCGCCCGGACGGCAGCCGGGAGCCCGTCTTCCGAAACGGGACCTGGGCATAAAACACAGAAAGAAAACGCTGCGGCGGGGGAGAACCCTGCCGCAGCGTTGTGCTGCTGTATTATTTGCGGAAGCTGTCCTTGAGGGCGACGGCGCGGTTGAAGACCAGATGGCCGGGCGCGGCGTCGCGGTTGTCCAGACAGAAGTAGCCCTGACGCATGAACTGGAAGCTTTCGGCATTTTTCCCGTGCTCTGGCATCGGCAGCTGCGCGAGGCAAGCCTCGACCTTGCAGCCGGTCAGGACTGTCAGGCTCTCGGGGTTGAGATTGTCGAGGAAGTCCTTGTCCGGGCCGTCGGGCTCGGGATCGGCGAAGAGGTAGTCGTAGATGCGGACCTCGGCGTCGGCGGCGTCGGCGGCGTTGACCCAGTGGATCGTGGCCCCCTTGACCTTGCGCCCGTCGGCGGGATCGCCGCCGCGGCTGTCGGGGTCATACTCGCAGAGGATCTCGGTCACGCGGCCGGAAGCGTCCTTGACGCAGCCGGTGCATTTGACGAGGTAGGCGCCCTTGAGACGGACCTCGTTGCCGGGATAGAGGCGCTTGTACTTCGGCGCGGGGACCTCCATGAAGTCCTCCATCTCCACCCAGAGGTGGCGCGAGAAGCTGACCTGACGCACGCCGTCCTCGGGCTTGAGGGGGTTGTTCTCGATGGGCAGAAGCTCCGTCTGGCCCTCGGGGTAGTTGGTGACGGTGAGCCGGACCGGGCGCAGCACCGCCATGACGCGGCGGGCGTTTGCGTTGAGATCGTCGCGCAGGCAGCTCTCGAGCAGGGCCCAGTCGACCGTGGAGTCCACCTTGGACACGCCGATCTTCTCGCAGAAGCTGCGGATGGAGGCGGAGGTGTAGCCGCGGCGGCGGAGACCGCAGAGCGTCGGCATGCGCGGATCGTCCCAGCCGGAGACGTAGCCCTCTTCCACGAGCTTGCGGAGCTTGCGCTTGGACATGACCGTGTAGTTGATCCCGAGACGGGCAAACTCGATCTGCCGGGGCTTGTGGTAGGGGATGGACACGTTGGACACGACCCAGTCGTACAGGGGACGGTGCGCCTCGTACTCGAGCGAGCAGAGCGAGTGGGTGATCCCCTCGAGTGCGTCCTGGATCGGATGGGCAAAGTCGTACATCGGGTAGATGCACCACTTCGTGCCCTGGCGGTGGTGCTCGATATAGCGGATGCGGTAGAGGACGGGATCGCGCATGTTGAAGTTGCCGCTGGCAAGGTCGATCTTCGCGCGCAGGGTGTATTTGCCCTCCGGGAACTCGCCGTTCTTCATGCGCTCGAACAGATCGAGGTTTTCCTCGATCGGGCGGTCGCGCCACGGGCTGACGGCGGGACGGGTGGTGTCGCCGCGGTACTCGCGGAACTGGTCGGGCGTGAGCTCGCAGACGTAGGCCAGACCCTTCTTGATCAGCTCGATCGCCAGCTCATAGGTCTTTTCAAAATAGTCCGAGCCGTAGTAGAAGCGGTCGCCCCAGTCGAAGCCCAGCCAGTGGATGTCCTCCTTGATCGCGTCGACGAACTCGGTGTCCTCCTTGGCGGGGTTGGTGTCGTCCATGCGGAGGTTGCACAGACCACCGAAATGCTCGGCCGTGCCGAAGTCGATCGTCAGCGCCTTGCAGTGGCCGATGTGCAGATAGCCGTTCGGCTCGGGCGGGAAGCGGGTGTGCACCGTCATGCCCTCAAACTGACCGCCGGGGGCGATGTCCTCCTGTATAAAAGCGTCAATGAAATTTCTGGCGTTGTCTTCCATCTCTTTCTCCATTCCGCCGCGCAAAAGGCGGCATTCCATGCAATTAGACTTTTGTATTATAAATGATGGATCACGAAAAAACAACAACATCTTGCCCGATCCGCAAAAAAAGCGCAGAATGGACGCGGGACGGTTTCTGCGGGAGACGTCTTTGCAACGATCAACCCCTAGGCAAAAGCCGGAGAATGTGTTAAACTATTTAAAAACGCAGACAATACTCAGGCAACGGCAGGTGGAGCATATGTTTGATATCCTGATTATCGGCGGCGGGATCGCGGCGGTCTCGGCCGCGCTGACGGCCCGCAACCGCGGCAAGAGCGTGGCGGTCGTCTCCGGCAGCATGGAGTCGCAGAGCCTCTACAAGGCGGAAAAGATCACCAACTACCCGGGCGTGGAGCTCGACGGCAAAGCGTTCTCCGAGCTTTTGCAAAAACAGCTCGAGGGCTGCGGCGCGGAGCTGATCCGCGGGCGCGCACTGAGCGTGATGAACCTCGGCGGCAGCTTCGGCGTGGCCGTGGGGAACGACTTTTACGAGACGCGGAGCGTGATCCTCGCCCTCGGCATCACGCGCGAAAATCTCTACCCCGGCGAGGGCGAGTTCCTGGGCCGCGGCGTCAGCTACTGCGCGACCTGCGACGGGATGCTCTACAAGGGGAAGAAGGTTGCCCTGATCGGAAACAGCAAAGAGGCCTATGAGGACGCGGCCTTCCTGCGGGAAATCTGCTCCGAGGTGCTGCACTTTGCCGAGCCGATGCGCTTTGCGATCTCCGGCGGGATGAAGGCCGACACGCTCACCGCGGGCGGGGTGGACTACAAGGTCGACGCGGTGTTCATCATCAAGGACTCGATCTCCGTCTCCAGGCTCGCCGAGGGGCTGGAGCGGGACAAAAACGGCATCGCGGTCGACCGCTCGATGGCGACCTCGATCCCGGGCATTTTCGCCGCCGGCGACTGCACCGGCAAACCCTATCAGCTTGCCAAGGCCGCGGGCGAGGGCAATATCGCTGCGCTCTCGGCCTGCGAGTATATACAGAAAAAAGGAGAATGATCATGGCTGTTTCTCATCTTTCCAAGGTCGATTTTGACGCCGTCACGAGCGAGGGGCTCGTTCTGGTCGATTTCTGGGCCACCTGGTGCGGGCCCTGCCGGATGCAGGCCCCTATCCTCGAGAAGCTGGACGCCGAGCTCGGCGGAAGCGTGAAGATCTGCAAGGTCGACGTCGACGAGGAGCCGGAGCTGGCGCGCCGCTTCGGCGTCATGTCCATCCCCACGCTCGTCGCGTTCAAGGACGGACAGGTCAAGGCCACCCGCGTGGGTGTACAGAGCGCCGACGCCCTCAAGGCCATGCTGGCGTAAGCGAAAGCATGTATGCGAAAAAGCCGGGAGTTCCCGGCTTTTTTCGTTGTCTGCGGGCTGCCGGTATACACAGCCGGAGCGTCTGGCCCCTCCACGCGGCGAGGAATTGTTTTAAGCAGCAGGCTGTGACGGTACACGTTCAAAGCTCAGAAAGGCCAAGTCTGCTGCGCCGGGGCGAAGGGATCGCTCTCCTCGTCCGCCTGCCCGTCGCCGTTCAACTGCTGATCCAGCCATTGCCACTGCGCCTGCTGCTCCTTCTCCATCTTGTCCATGTAGAGGAAATAGCCGAGCTCGTCCATGTCCATTGTATCAACTCCTTTGGGCTCATTTTAACAAATCCAAAGCAAAAGTAAAGATTGCATTTTGAAAAGTGACATGATTGTCAAAATTGCGGTACTCCTTTTATGTATGATGAATAAAAGCTGCGCAGGGGGGGCCTTGAACTTCTATATCAGCTCCGCATGGCCCTCTATCGCCTTTTCAATCCTCCACGGCTCATTATCGCTTGCCGAATCAAAAAATCGCGGCTGACTTTTCCCGCCTGCCTTGACAAAGCGGGGCGGCTGTTGTAAAATTTGTGCATTGCTGAGACGGGCAGGAGTACGCAGGCGGCGGATCTCAGAGAGGGAGCGGATGGTGAGAGCTCCCGTGACGCGCTGCGGAAGGTCAGCCCCGAGCGTTCCGGGTGAAGGCGTAAGCTGCGTAGTCCGGGCGGACAGCCCCCGTTATCGGGCTCAAGAGTGCCGCGCAAAGCGCGGAATTCAGGTGGTACCGCGGTATCTTATCGCCCTGAAGCCTTCGGCTTCGGGGCGTTTTCTTTTGGAGAGGAGAGACAGTATGAAAGAGCTTTCAAAGACCTACGATCCCAAACAGGTCGAGAGCAAGATCTATGACCTGTGGATGCAGGGCGGATACTTCGAGGGGAAGATCGACCCCGACAAGGAGCCGTTTTCCATCGTCATGCCGCCCCCCAACGTCACGGGCCAGCTCCACATGGGCCACGCCCTCGACGCGACGCTTCAGGACATCCTGACCCGCTACAAGCGGATGCAGGGCTATCCCACGCTGTGGCTGCCCGGCGTCGACCACGCGGGCATCGCGACCCAGATCAAGGTCGAGGAGGTGCTGCGCAAGGAAGAGGGCAAATCCCGCTACGACCTCGGGCGCGACAAGTTCCTCGAGCGCGTCTGGGACTGGAAGCAGCAGTACGGCGACCGCATCGTCGAGCAGCAGAAGACCATGGGCTCCTCCTGCGACTGGAGCCGCAGCCGCTTCACGATGGACGAGGTCTGCGCCCGCTCCGTGCGCGAGACCTTCTGCGATCTGTATGAGAAGGGCCTGATCTACAAGGGCAGCCGCATCATCAACTGGTGCCCCAAGTGCCGCACGGCCCTGAGCGACGCCGAGGTCGAATACAAGGACATCCCCGGCTCGTTCTGGTATATCCGCTACCCGGTCGAGGACTCCGACGAGGAGTTCATCATCGCCACCACCCGGCCCGAGACCATGCTGGGCGACACGGGCGTCGCGGTCAACCCGGCGGACGAGCGCTATCAGCACCTCGTCGGCAAGAACGCCATCCTGCCGCTCGTCGGCCGCAAGCTCCCCATCGTGGCGGACGACTACGTCGAGCTCGGCTTCGGCACCGGCGCGGTGAAGATGACGCCCTGCCACGACCCCAACGACTATGAGGTCGGCCTGCGCCACGGCCTGGAGCAGGTGCAGTGCATCGACGAGGACGCGCGCATCATCAACGGCGGCAAGTACGACGGCATGGACCGCTACGAGTGCCGCAAGGCCATCGTCGCCGATCTCGAGGAGCAGGGCTATCTCGTCAAGGTCGAGCCCTACAGCCACAACGTCGGCTGCTGCTACCGCTGCGGCACCGTCGTCGAGCCGCTCACGAGCCCGCAGTGGTTCGTGAAGATGAAGCCCCTCGCCAAGGCCGCCATCGACGTCGTGAAGGACGGACGCATCAAGTTCGTGCCCGAGCGCTTCACCAAGACCTACCTCAACTGGATGGAGAACGTGCACGACTGGTGCATCTCCCGTCAGCTCTGGTGGGGCCATCAGATCCCCGCCTGGTACTGCGACGACTGCGGTGAGATCACCGTCTCCCGCACCGACGCCTGCGAGTGCGCCCACTGCCACAGCAAGAACATCCGCCGCGAGGAGGACGTGCTCGACACCTGGTTCTCCTCCGCGCTCTGGCCCTTCTCCACGATGGGCTGGCCCGACAAGACGCCCGAGCTCGACTACTGGTATCCGACCTCCGTCATGGTCACGGGCTACGACATCATCTTCTTCTGGGTGGCGCGCATGATCTTCTCCGGCATGGAGCAGATGAAGGAGGAGCCCTTCCACACCGTGTTCATCCACGGCATCGTGCGCGACAGCCTGGGCCGCAAGATGTCCAAGTCCCTCGGCAACGGCATCGACCCGCTCGAGATCGTCGAGAAGTACGGCGCGGACGCGCTGCGCTACAACCTCATCACCGGCAACTCCCCCGGCAACGACATGCGCTTCTACGTCGAGAAGTGCGAGGCGATGCGCAACTTCTGCAACAAGCTCTGGAACGCCTCCCGCTTCGTGATGATGAACCTCAGCATCGAGCGTAACGAGCTGCCCGAGCAGCTGGAGATCGAGGACAAGTGGATCCTCTCCAAGCTCAACGACGTCGTGAAGGAAGTCTGCGAGAACATGGACAGCTACGAGCTGGGCGTGGCCGCGGGCAAGATCTACGACTTCATCTGGGACAGCTACTGCGACTGGTATATCGAGCTGACCAAGCCCCGCCTCAACGGCGACAACGAGGAGTCGAAGCTCGCGGCCCAGAAGGTGCTGCTCTATGTGCTGACCGAGATCCTCAAGCTCATCCACCCGTTTACCCCCTTCATCACCGAGGAGATCTGGCAGGCGCTGCCGCACGAGGGCGAGGCCTTGATGATCGAGAGCTACCCGGTCTACCGCGAGGAGCTGAGCTTCCCCGAGGACGAGGTCAACTTCGAGATGGTCATGAACGCCATCAAGGCCGTGCGCGCCCGCCGAAGCGACATGAACGTGCCGCCCTCCCGCAAGGCGCATCTCATCATCGTCACCGACCGGAAGGCCGCCTTCGAGGCAGGCTCCGGCTATATCCGCAAGCTGGCCTACGCGAGCGAGGTGAGCGTCACCGACGCCGCCCCCGCAAGCACGGAGGGCATGGTCTCCGTCATTACCGACAACGCCCGCATGTTCATGCCCATGGCGGAGTTGGTCGATCTCGAGAAGGAGAGGGCGCGCATCAACAAGGAGCTCGCCAACGCCGAAAAGCAGCTCGCCGGACAGAACGCGAAGCTTGCCAACCAGAACTTCGTCACCCGCGCGCCGGAGGCCGTCGTCAACGTCGAGCGCGAGAAGAAGGCCAAGCTCGAAGCGCTGATCGAAAACCTCAAAATCAGTCTCGAGAATCTTGGATAATGATCCCCCGCACCTCGACGCTTTCCGCAAAACCGATACGTTAGAATAGCACCGCACAGGGCTCTGTGCGGTGCTATTTTTTACGATCATACGAAAGAAGGAGCGGGCGGAGATGGACATTCAGACAAGCTATGACGCCGGGAGACTGACGATCTATCTGATCGGGGAGCTCGACCACCACGAGGCGCGCAGCGCCATGCACAGGATCGAAGAGCTCCTCGACGAATACATACCGCGGGACTGCGCGCTCAACCTCGCGGGATTGAGCTTCATGGATTCCTCGGGGATCGCCGTGATCATCAAGATCAGCCGCCGCATGAGCGCGCTCGGCGGCAGGGCGTGGATCGAGGACCCGGCGCGGCAGCCGCAGCGGGTGATCGACGCGGCGGGCATCGCCCGACTCATCCCTATCGCCATGAGTCGATAATCAGGAGGAGAGAATGAAAGCGAGCAACAGCATCAAACTGGAATTCCCCAGCAAAAGCAGCAACGAGAGCTTTGCGCGTGCCGCCGCGGCGGCCTTCGCCGCCCAGCTCGACCCGACCATGGAGGAACTCGGCGATCTGCGCACCGCTGTCTCCGAGGCGGTGACGAACGCCATCGTCCACGCCTACCCCGACAGCATCGGTATGATCTGCATGAAGCTGCGCATCCTCGAGGGCGGTGTGTTCGAGGTCACGGTGCGCGACTGGGGACGAGGCATCGACGATCTGCAGAAGGCGATGACGCCGCTCTACTCAACCGGCGGCGAGGAGCGCAGCGGGATGGGCTTTACGATCATGGACAGCTTTACCGACAGGCTGCGCGTACGCTCCGCGCCCGGGAAGGGGACGACGGTCGTCATGCAGAAGAGCTTCAGAGCGCGCGCGGTCCAAGCATGAACGAGGACATGTCCGCGCTTCTGCGCCGGGCAAAGCAGGGGGACCGCGAGGCCGCGCAGCGCCTGGTGGAGGAAAACACCGGGCTGATCTGGAGCGTGACGCGGCGCTTCTTCGGGCGCGGGACGGAGCCGGATGATCTCTACCAGCTCGGCTGCGTCGGTTTCCTCAAGGCGGTCGAGGGCTTTGACGAGGGCTTCGGAACACGGTTTTCCACCTACGCCGTGCCGAAGATCTCCGGGGAGATCCGCCGCTTCCTGCGCGACGACGGGGCGATCAAGGTCAGCCGCAGCATCAAGGAGCAGGCGGCGAAGATCCGCCAGACCCGTCTCGCGCTGGAGCAGCGCATGGGGCGGGAGCCGAAGCTCTCGGAGCTTGCGGAGGAGACGGGGCTGAGCGCGGAGGAGATCGCCTTCGCCGAGACGGCGACCGGCCCCGCCGACAGCATCCAGCGCGAGAGCGGCGAGGACGGCTTCACACTGGAGTTGGTGCTGGGCGACTACGACGCGGAGGAGCGGCTTGTCGAGCATGTGGCGCTGCACGCGGCGATCGAGCGCCTGCCGCAGAAAGAGCGCGAGGTGATCGCGCTGCGCTTTTACCACGGCCTGACGCAGCAGCGCTGCGCCGATGTGCTGCACGTCTCGCAGGTGCAGATCTCCCGCATGGAGCGGCGCGCCCTCGAGCGCCTGCGGGAGTATCTGCGGGAAACATGAAAAAGATCCGGTCGTTTGACCGGGTCAGAGACTATAGGCAAAGTCGGTACTCCGTCATTGCGAACCAGTGACATCTGTCACTGGCGTGGCAATCCGTTTCTCTCCTTGGGCGCAAAACCAGTAAAATGAAGGATTCCGGGCTGGCCGCCGGGAGATACGGATTCCCACGCCAGTGTGCGCACTGGCTCGGAATGACGTGCAAAAGGGGTGTCAAAAGCATAAAACCCGGTCGTTTGACCGGGTTTTGTTCATTTTCGTTCAATAGACGACATTCATGTCCACGATGCCGCGGATGCCGTTGACATGGCCGGCGTCGGTGAACTGCCACATGTCGTAGTCATACGGGAAATCGGGGAGTCGGTTGTAGCGGGTGTAGTTGGCAAGCCATGTCGTATAGGGGGCGAACATGGAATATGCGACATGGTTTTTCAGATAGTTCAGCCCGGAGTACACGCCCGGCGTGTAGCCCGCGTCCCGGATCCGTTCGCAGAAGGCGTGAATGATCGGGGCGCGGTCCGCCTTGCAGATCCGGTCGGCGCGGCCGAGGGGATATTCCCCGGACTGCTCGGTGTCAAAGAAGACCGGATACTCCAGCTCGATCCCGTCGAGCATCCCGACCACGAGATCGGCCTCCCGACGGGCCTCAATGGGGTTGACGGCGGTCGAGTAGACATAGACGCCGACATCCAGGCCCGCGCCCTTCGCGCCGCGGAGGTTCTGCACAAAGCGATCATCCTCCCAGAGCAGGCCCGATTCCCAGCCGCGGTAGCCGACGCGGATAATGGCAAAATCAATCCCCTGCGCCTTGACCGCGGGCCAGTTGATGCCCTTGTTGTGATAGGAGACGTCGATGCCCAGCTTCGCCGCCTTGACGCCGTAGAGATTGAAATAGTACATTTTGCCGTCGATCTGCCTCAGCCCGGTGACGGCGTCCCCGTTTCGATTGAAATAATAGGTCAGGCCGTCCACATCCTGAAATCCCAGGTTTCCGGAGACCGGCAGGACGGGAGGGGCGAGGACCTCGATCGCAGCGGGCAGGGCCGTATATGCGCCGTCCGCAACCAGCCGCACCGTGTAGAGGCCCGCATCAAGTCCCGTGAGGTAGAGGGTCCCGTCTGCCGCCGCGGGACAGGTTTTCACCGAGCCGTCCGGCGAAACGACCGAGAAGGAAAAAGAGCCGTCCGGGAGCGCCTCGCCCTCGGGAGCGGAGAGGACGATATACAGATCCGCGGCGCTCGAAAAAGCTTTGAGACGAAGATCGCGCGGCTGCGCGGGGGAGGGCTCCGCCAGCGCGGCAGACGCAGCGGCAGGAGTTTCGGAAGCCGGGGGAGGGACCGCGGCGTCCTTATGCCCCTGAAGAGAAGCACGAAGAAGCACAACGAGCGAAAACAGAAGCACCGCCGCCGGTATACCGAGCATCAGCGCCCGTATGCCGCGGGAGACGGGCTTCCTGGATTTTTTTTCGGGACTCGTCACGCTTGTCGTCCTCCGGTCGTTTTCTCTGCATAAGGGAATACGCATGTTAACATAATAATGGTGCGTTCCGGAAAAGTCAATCGCCGTTTTGGGGCTGCCGCAAGTTTTTCTCAATCGAGCTTGTGTCAAAACA
>JAUNNC010000185.1 GCA_030531585.1 Eubacteriales bacterium
CGTTGCCGCAGCCGCAGCCGTTGTTGCCGTATCCGAAGAGGATGATGATCAGGATGATCAGCCAGAGGCCACTGTTGTTACAATTGTTGCAGAACATAGTTGCTCCCTTTCTCCGCACATGGACATAGACGGCGCCGATCCGCCGTGCGGAGGCGGATCGGGCTTTCTCTTCCGTATGCTGTGTGCTGATGCGCCGCGGCGCTCTCGCCGTTCGTGCCATCCTATGTATGACGGCGGCGTTCTGCTACCCGCATTTGATCTGACAAGGAGAACCCATGTCCGACGAACTTGAAAAAATCAACGAGATCTTCCGCACCCAGGACGAGCATGACGCCCCGCCCGCACCCTCCAAAGCGGAAAAGCGCAAGCGCAGCGCCGTGGACCGTCTGCTGATCGATTCCTCCGGCGAGGCCGCACGCAATTACACGGGCGATGCGGAATCGGAGCGCGATTACCGTCCCGTTCGGCAGAGTCATGAATACCGCTCCGGCTGTCTGGGCGGGCTGATGTACTTCACGTTCATCGTCTGTGTGAGCGTGGTGCTGGCGTGCCTTGCCTGGATGGCGACAAGCGATATGCTCGCGCTCAACAAGGACGACTTTACTGCCGTCGTCACGCTGCCGAGCAGCATCTTTACCTCCGAGACCGTCGACAAATTCGACGAAAACGGGAAAAAAACCGGCACCAAGCGCGTCACGCACGCCGATATGGACTATGTGGCGGACGTGCTCAAGGACGCGGGACTGATCGAGTACAAATGGCTTTTCACCACGTTCTGCAAGATCTCGACCGCAGACGAGAAGGTGAGTCCCGGCGAGTACAAGCTGCGCTCCACCTTCGACTACCGCGCGCTGATCCAGAATATGCGGGCCGGTTCGTCGGCGACCATCACCGTGACGGTCACGATCCCGGAGGGCTTCAAGATGCACCAGCTCTTCCTGCGTCTGGAGGAGAACGGCGTCTGCTCGTACAATGACCTCATGGAGGCGGCGGAGTCCAACGAGTACAACTACCCCTTCCTCGAGGAGAGCGAAGGGGAGGGCGCTTACCGGCTCGAGGGCTACCTCTTCCCGGACACCTATGAGTTCTACGTCGGCATGCAGGGCTCGAGTGCGATCAACAAGCTGCTCGAAACCTTCCACCGGAGGGTGACGGAGGAGATGTACGCGCGCGCCGAGGAGCTCGGCATGACGATGTACGATGTCCTCAAGGTTGCCTCTCTGATCGAGAAGGAGGCCGCCAACGACGACGAACGGCCGGAGATCGCCTCCGTCATCTACAACCGTCTCAACCATGATATCGTGCTCGGCATCGACGCCTCCGTCCTCTACCCCTACAACGACCACGAGGGAGCGCCCACCGCGACGATGCTCAGCAAGGACGATCCCTACAACACGCGCATCAAGCTCGGCCTGCCGCCGACGCCGATCTGCAATCCCGGCCTTGCTTCCATCAACGCCGCGCTCTACCCGAACTCCACCGGCTACTATTTCTACGCGCTTGATACCGAGACCGGCACTCACCGATTCTTTACCAACGAAAGCGAGTTTGATTACTTTGTATCTACACAGGATTATTCGTAACGACTTTGAACTCGTCGCGCCTGCGGGGGACTGGGAGCGTCTGGAGATGGCTCTGTGCTACGGCGCGGACGCCGTGTATCTCGCGGGGAAGGCGTTCGGCATGCGCTCCGCCGCCGCAAACTTCGACGACGAACAGCTGCGCCGCGCGGTCGGGCTCGCCCACTCGATGGGAAAGAAGGTCTACGTCACCTGCAACACGCTGCCCCGCGAGGACGAGCTGAACCGCCTGCCCGCGTTCCTGGAGCTGCTGCAGGACGCCGGGGCGGATGCGGTCATCGTGACGGATCTCGGCGTGATCGCCCTGGCCAAGCGCTTCGCTCCGAACGTGGCCCTGCACGTCAGCACGCAGCTGGGCGTGGTCAACAGCGCCTCCGCCAACGTCCTGCACGCCATGGGCGCGGACACCGTGGTGCTCGCGCGCGAGCTCTCACTGGAGGAGATCCGGAAGATCCGTGCCAACACGCCCGCCGAGCTCAAGCTCGAGGCCTTCGTGCACGGCGCGATGTGCGTCTCCTTCTCCGGCCGCTGTGTGCTGTCCAACTACCTTACCGGGCGCGACGGCAGCCGCGGCGAATGCGCACAGCCCTGCCGCTGGAAGTATCATCTCGTGGAGGAGAAGCGTCCCGGTCAATATTTTGAGATCACCGAGGACGGCGGGACCTTTATCCTCAACGCCCGCGATCTGAACATGATCGAGCATCTGCAGGACCTGGCCGACGCCGGGATCACGGGCTTCAAGATCGAGGGCAGGACGAAGTCCGCCTATTACACGGCCGCCGTCACCAACGCCTACCGCCATGCGCTGGACGCCGCCGCGGAGCGGGAGCCGGCGCCCGCGGTCTGGGTCCGCGAGACGGAGCTGGTCAGCCACCGCCCCTACTGCACGGGCTTCTATTACGGCGATCCCGGCCAGTATCCCGACGAGGCCCGGTACATAAGCGGGGCCGACGTGGTGGCCGTTGTGGAAAGCTGCGACGATGACGGGTACGCCGAACTGACGCAGCGCAACAGGTTCTCCGTCGGGGAGGAGCTGGAACTGCTGTGCCCGGACGGCGAGCCGCAGCGCTTCTTCTGCGACTCCATCGAGGACGAGGAAGGCGGCTCTCTTCTGGAAGCGCCGCACCCGATGATGCGGGTGAATATGGATCTGCCGCGCGTCGCGCCCCGGCTCTCGATCGTACGCAGACGCAGGAAAACCGACACTTGACAAATCAAAAAGCTGTGATACAATCAGCGCGTATATGAAATTCGGCTTTGACGGAACGAGTCGGGCAAGGATGGCGCAGAGAGGGGCCGGTCGGTGCAAGACCCCGTATCCGATCCCGACAGCCACTCCCGAGCCTCCCCGGGATGACCGGGGCGCGTGCCCGCGTTACGGGCGCTTGAGATGCCGCGTCTGCGGCAATCAGGGTGGTACCGCGAACCGAACCTTCGCCCCTGTCCGGGGCGGAGGTTTTTTGTTTGAATTCGAGGATTTGGAGGACAGAATATGGAAAAATACGGTGTGAATCAGCTCAGAGAGATGTTCCTGAGCTTCTTCGAAACCAAGGGGCATCTGCGCCTGCCGAGCTTTTCGCTCATCCCGCAGAACGACGCGAGCCTTCTGATCATCAACTCCGGCATGGCCCCGATGAAGCCCTACTTCAAGGGCGAGCAGGAGCCGCCGCGCCGCCGCGTCTGCACCTGCCAGAAGTGCATCCGCACCGGCGACATCGAGAACATCGGCAAGACCGCGCGCCACGGTACCTACTTTGAGATGCTGGGCAACTTCTCCTTCGGCGACTACTTCAAGCGCGAGGCCATCCACTGGAGCTGGGAGTTCCTGACCTCGCCCGAGTGGGTGGGGCTCGACCCGAACCGTCTCTATCCCTCGGTCTATCTCGAGGACGACGAGGCCTTCGACATCTGGAACAAGGAGATCGGCATCCCAAAGGACCGCATCTTCCGCTTCGGCAAGGAGGACAACTTCTGGGAGCACGGCGCCGGCCCCTGCG
>JAUNNC010000028.1 GCA_030531585.1 Eubacteriales bacterium
TCACCGAATTCTTGATCGCCTCCGCGATCTTATGCATGGTCAAGCCGTGATCGGCATCTCCGAACTTCGAATCGATCTCCGTCAGTTCGGCCTCAGCGTGGATGACGTTCTCGCATGCATTGACGATTCTGTCTTCAAGTTCCTTTTTGGAAATCATACTTTTCCCCTCTTGCAATAAAAATTGACATTTGTTAATTTCTGCTGAAACAGCTCAGAAATGTCCCTAATAACCGCCAATTACAAGCTTTTTATATACCACATTCCGATTGCCGTCAAGATATATCAGAGTCTTGAAGCAAAAAAACGGCATTATCGCTAAAGCGAATGCCGTTCTTTTAGATAATAATGCCAGACGAAATTAGCAAATGTCAGAGCGTGATGTCCGATACTTTCTCCGCCAGATCGTAAGGGATAATGAGATTGTCAATGATCCCGGTCCGCAGCGCCCCGATCAGGCATCGCGGCTTAACCTGGTTCGAGCACATCGCCGTTACGTCCGTCTGCCGGAGCTGTCTGATCGACGCCTGGAGCGTAGAGTCCGCGGCGGGTGAGATGATCCTTCCGTAAGCATCAAAGTAGTGTGCCAGAATACGGCCGACAGCCTTTTTTTCCATCAAAGCGTTGCCGTAGATAGACCGCACGCCCAGATCCGGGTAGGATGGGAAGTTCGAGATCGTCACCATCGCCTGTTCCATATACTCCCACTCTTCTTCGATCGCGGAGACCGCTCCCGTCTGCCTCAGGTATTCCAGCTCGGTCGAAGTCTCATTCAATGCGGGCAAGTACAGAAAACACGGCTGCCGTCCCGTCTTCAGCGAGAGGATGCGCACAAGCTCGTTCGTGTGGTAGCCCTTCGTCACGGCGTTTATCCCCCCGACAAGCGGGAAGATCGCCCCGCGCGTCTCCGCGGAGTTTTCCATCGATTCCGCGTAATCTGCCATCCTGCCGACGACCGAGCCCCATCCGATGCCGATTCGTTTCCCGTCATTGGCTTTGCTGAAGCAGAAATGGTACGCTGTTTCGGCGACCCGTCTGTTCGTTATATCATCATTTCCCGTATCCGGCACGGTAATGATGGAGGTGATCCCAAAGCTGTTTTTCAGCTTATCGACGATCTGTTCTTCCGTAACGGAGACGTCCTTGATCGTTACGGTCACGATCCCGCGCTCCTTCGCTTCGTTCAGGATCGTACTGACAAGCGGCCGTGAAACCCCCAGCCGATCGGCGATTTCCTTCTGCGTGCAGTTTTCTTCATAATAGAGGTGCGCTACCTCCAGCATCCTCAGTGTTTTTTTATCCGACGATATCACGACTGCCGCACCCCCGTACGCTCAACGCATCGAATCGTTCCTGCTCCGCGCTCTTCGGTCTGCCGTTTGCCGAAAGCGAACGCCTGTGTACAAACGGCGGCGTCGGCAGGCGAGAGCGCTCCTTCCGTTTCCTTTTAAGAAAAACAGCACGCTCGTTCATATCGGATGGATTCCGGCGTGCTGTTGCTCTTAAGGATATGTGTTCTTCCCCGGGCCGTTCAGTCGGTGATCACGATGCTTTCGATCACCGGCTGCGCTTCGGGCGGGATGGTGCCGTTGTCATCGACGGGTTTGGCATCCCTGGCGATTTGTTCGGCGATCTCCACGCCTTCGGTCACCCGGCCAAAGGCGGCATAGTGGCCATCAAGGAAAAGAGAGTCCGCGACCGTGATGAAGAACTGGGAGCTGCCGCTGTCGAACCCGTCTCCGCGAGCCATGGAGATCACACCCTTGACGTGACTGATGGGGTTGTTGATGCCGTTATCCGCAAACTCGCCCTTGATCATTTTTCCGGAACCGCCGAAGCCGTCCCCCTGCGGATCGCCGCCCTGGATCATAAAACCGTCGATGATGCGGTGGAACGTCAGGCCGTTGTAAAAGCCTTTCTTGGCCAGGTCCACAAAATTCTCCACCGTGATGGGCGCGACGCCCTCGTCCAGCTCCACCTTGATGGTGCCGTAATCCCGGATGGTGATTTCCGTATGGCGCAGTTTCTGGCCCGGCTCGGTATACGTGGGCGCCTTATTGCCCCCGCAGGCGCACAGGCACAGCGTCAGGACCAGCACGAGCAGGATGCCGATCATTCTTTTTTTCATGTTCTCTCCCCTTCTCTTTCATCCTGTGAAGCACACTAAGGTCTTCGTCCTCAAAATCGGAAAAAGACTTCTTCTGCGCGATTATAACATACCTGTTGCCGGAAAACAAGCACTGCGGGTTTTGAAGTTGCAGGTTCCCCCGCCGTCCCGCAAGCCTTCCTTGCGCGTCATTGCGAGGCAGTGCGCACACTGCCGCGGCAATCCGTATCGCAATACGGCGTTTCGGGAAGCCTTTGAGCGACAGGCGCGCTTCTTTGCAGCACAGGGGAGCACGGCCTGTTCGACCTGATCGTGCAGTATGATGAAAAACATCGACAGCGCGGAGAGGGAGATCCCGATGTCGGTGACCAGAAGGCCGGCTGTGGAGAACAGGAGGTAACCGACGATCGCCGGCACAGGCAGCAGCAGGATGAGAAACGCAAAGCGCTTTTTCGCAGGCAGCGTACCCCACCTGCGGATCACGCTGAACAGGTTAAGAACAATCGCCCTTTCACCGTCCGTCGTTCGTCTGTTCAAGTACCAGAAGCAAAAGCAGCTGTTGATGGAAGCTGCAGCGTCCGAATGGGAGAAAACAAACCTTGTCTTCACCAACGCGAAGGGCGGAATCTTATCCTATCGGACCGTCTATGATTGCTTTATGCGGATCGTCAAAAAGATGGACTGCTCAAAGCTGCGCTTTCATGATCTCCGCCATCAGTATGTTGTGATCGCCATCAAAAACGGGGATGATATAAAAACAATCCAAGGCAACCTGGGCCACGCAACCGCAGCCTTTACCCTGGATGTTTACGGCCATGTCACTGAAGAGATGAAACGAGACAGTGCTGATCGGATGGAAAATTACATGCAAGCTTTATCAGAGTCGTAGGAAAATCACATCAAAGTCGCTAAAAGTTGTTATGAAGTCAAGCAAAAGTTAAACAGTAGTCATAGAAAAGTACGTTACAAGATATTGTCTATCTGAGTGTTTTTTCGTGAACTTTTCAAGCGCGAAAATGTCAAAAAAGTGACCGTTTTTGAATATACCATAACCATTGCAAGGGTGCTGCTTTTCGGTTCTTTTCATATCTGTGAACTTTTCAAGCTTAAAAGAGGTCGTAAACGCGTAATAGCAAAGGGAACCTGAACATTTTGTTCAGGTTCCTATGGTGGACGATACAAGACTCGAATTCCGATTTGGCAATTCATCGGAACTTTTTCAATCAAAATCTGTGTTATTCAGTTCAGAATAAGGATTATCTGGTATCAGTCAGTCCGGTTGTCTTCCTCGTTCTAAAGCTGTAAAGGGTCAGATTTGTGGTCGGGCCGGGGGATCTGACGGCGTCAGATCTTGTCAAACGCCTGCCTGAGATCGTCGATGATGTCCTCGGGATTCTCCAGACCGACGGAGAAGCGGATCAGCCCCGCGGGGATGCCCGCGGCCTCGAGCTCCTCCTCCGTGTAGGGCGAGTGCGTCATGGAGGCGGGGTGCTCGATCAGCGTCTCGGCCGCGCCGAGGGAGACCGCCAGCGTGGCGACCTTGACGTTGTCCGCGACGATCGCGGCCTTCTCGCGTCCGCCCTTGACGATGAAGCTGACCATGCCGCCGTAGAGACCGTTCATCTGCCGCTTGGCGATCTCGTGGCCCTCGTGCTCCTCCAGACCGGGGTAGAAGACCTTCTCGACCTTGTCGTTGGTCTTCAGGTACTGCGCGACCTTCATCGCGTTGTCGCAGTGGCGCTGCATGCGGATCTCCAGCGTCTTGAGGCCGCGGGCGACCAGATAGGCCTCGTTGGCGGGCATGAAGGCGCCGGTCATGTCCTTGATGCCGATCAGGCGGATGTTGTTGATCGTCTCGGCGTCGCTGACCACAACGCCCGCAAGCAGGTCGCCGTGCCCGTTGATGTACTTGGTGGCGGAGTGCACCACGATATCGGCCCCGAGCTCCAGCGGACGCTGGATGTAGGGGGAACAGAAGGTGTTGTCGCAGATCACCTTGATCGCGGGATTGAAGCCGTGGGCGATCTTCGCCGTTTTCTCGATGTCCGTGATCTTCAGGTTGGGGTTGGCCGGGGTCTCCAGATAGACGATGCGGGTCCTCTCGTTGAGGGCGGCGCGCAGCTGCTCCTCGTCGGTCATCTCGATGAAGTGCACCTTGACGCCGAAGCGGCTCAGATGGTGCTCAAAGAACTCAAAGGTGCAGCCGTACAGCGTCTTGTCCGCGACGATCTCCTCCCCCGCGGAGATGCAGGTCCAGATGGTCGCGGTGATCGCGCCCATGCCGGAGACCGTGACAAGCGCGGCCTCGCCGCCCTCGAGTCCGGCGAGGGTCTCCTCCAGCGCGGTGCAGGTCGGGCAGCCGATGCGAGAATAAATATACCCGGGCTCCTCCAGCGCAAAGCGCGCGGCACCCTGCGCGGTGGAATCGAAAATGAAGGTGGACGAGTTGTAGATCGGCATGATGAGCGCGCCGTTTCCGTCCCGCAGCGTGCTGCCGTGGATCGCATTCGTGGTGAAGCCGCAGTTGTTTCTGCTCATTTATTGGAACCTCCGTCTGTATAAAAATATAATATCTGCCGGTTTTTTACGGACATCTTAAACGGAGGGCGACGCCCCTGTCAACCGTTTTCCCGCTTTTCCATACAATAAACATCCACCCGCCGGAGCGGGTGGATGTTTATTGTATGGGTTGAACAAGGGCGGATCAATCGCCGAGGTAGGCGGCGCTGAGGCTCTCGTCGGCCAGCAGCTCCGCGCCCGTGCCGTAGCGGACGACCAGACCCGTCTGCATGATGTAGGCGTGGTCGGAGATCTGCAGGGCCTTGTTGGCGTTCTGCTCGACCAGAAGGATGGAGATGCCCTCCTTGTTGAGCTCCTGGATGACCTCGAACATCTGCGTGACGATCACCGGGGCCAGACCCAGCGAGGGCTCGTCGAACATCATGAGCTTCGGCTTTGCCATGATGCCGCGGGCGATGGCCAGCATCTGCTGCTCGCCGCCGGAGAGAAGGCCGCCGTACTGCTTCTCGCGCTCCTTGAGGCGCGGGAACATGGCGTAGACGCGCTCGTAGTCCTTCTTGATCTCCTCGGTGTCCTTGCGGTTGCCCACGCCGACGCGGAGGTTCTCCGCCACGGTGAGCTTGGCGAAGATCTGCCGGGCCTCGGGGACCTGCACCAGACCGGCCTCCACGATCTCGTGGGGCTTGTTGGAGATGGGCTTGCCCATGAACTCGATCGTGCCCTCGGTGCGCTTCATGACCGCCGAGATGCACTTGAGCAGCGTGGACTTGCCCGCGCCGTTTGCGCCGAGGACGGAGACGATCTCGCCCTCCTCCACCTCGAGAGAGACGCCGCGGAGCGCGTGGATGCCGCCGTAAGCCGCTTTCAGATTCTCAATCTTCAAAATCGCAGACATGATTACGTCCCTCCCAGATAAGCCCGGATGACCTCGGGATCGCTCTTGACCTCGGCGGGCGTGCCGACCGCGATGGTCTTGCCGAAGTTGAGCACCGTGCAGTAGTCGCAGAGATTGGTGACGACGTCCATGTGGTGCTCGATCATCAGGATGGTGATGTCGAAGCGGTCGCGGATCTGCCGCACGAACTCAACCAGCTCCTTCGACTCGTCCGCGTTCATGCCGGCGGCGGGCTCGTCGAGCAGCAGGAGCTTTGGCTCGAGCGCCATGGCGCGCGCGATCTCCAGCTTGCGCTGGTGGCCGTAGGGCAGGGAGTTGGCGCGCTCGCCGGCCTTGTCCTGCAGCCCCACGATCTCCAGCAGGTTCATGGCCTTGTCCTGCAGATGCTTCTCGCGCTCGGTGTACTTCTTCGTGTGCAGCAGCGCCTGGGGCATGTTGTAGGTCGCGTCCATGCCGCTGGCAATGATGACGTTCTCCATCACGGAGAGGTTGGAGAACAGACGGATGTTCTGGAAGGTGCGGCCGATGCCGAGCTGCGCGACCTTATGCGGCGAGGAGCCGGTGATGTCCTTGCCGAGGAAGAGGATCTTGCCGGAATCGGGCGCGTAGATGCCGGTGATGTTGTTGAAGATCGTGGTCTTGCCGGCGCCGTTCGGGCCGATCAGGCCGTGGATCTGCCCCTGCTCGATCTTGACGGAGAAGTTGTCGATGGCGTGGACGCCGCCGAAGTGCTTCTCCACATTCTGCATTTCCAACACGGGAGCGGTGATTTCCTTGCTCATTTTGCGCCCTCCTTCCCGGCCTCAGCCTTCCTGCCGGAGAAGAGCTTCTTGATGTTGGCGATGAAGCGCTTGAGGGAGAATTCCTTGTAGCCGTACAGGCCGCTGGGCTTGAACATGATGATCAGCACCACCGCGATGCCGTAGAAGAGCATGCGGTAGTTGGCCAGACCGCGGAAGATCTCGGGCAGCAGGGTGACGATGATCGCACCGAAGAGAGAGCCGGTCAGCGAACCGAGACCGCCGATGACCGTGGTGGTGATCAGCTCGCAGCTCTTGGCGAGGTTGAAGCTCGCCGGAACGATGTACATCAGGTAGCCGCCGTAGAGCGCGCCGGCCCAGCCCGCGTAGATCGCCGAGAAGGTGAAGCTCATCCTCTTGTAGCGGAAGGCGTCGATGCCGACGGCCTCGGCCGCCAGCTCGTTTTCCCGGATGGAGGTGAGGTTGCGGCCGTACTTGGAGTGGATGAAGCGCCAGGCGATGAAGAAGGCCAGCACCGCGCAGAGCACGGCGAAGAGCATGCTCGAATAGTTCGGGATGCCCGGAAAGCCCGCCGAGCCGCCTGTCAGCTTCTTGGTGTAGTTGAACAAAACGCGCACGCATTCTCCGAAGCCGAGGCAGGTGATGAGGAAATAGTCGCCGTGGAGCTTGAGCGTGATGGAGCCGAGCAGGTATGCCACAAGGCCCGCAAACGCGGCGCCGAGCACGATGGCGATCAGGAAGTTAACGTGGTAGCGCACCGTCAGGATGGCGACGGCGTAGGCGCCGATGGACATGAAGCCCGCGTTGCCGAAGGAGAAGAGGCGGGTGAAGCCCGTCAGGACCGACATGCCGAGCACCGCGATGATGTTGACGCACATCAGCACGATGACGCCCTGGACATAGCTGTTGATGCCGAAGAAGCTGCAGAAGGCATTGTTGATGCTGTTGAATACCTGAACCATATCGCAGTGCCTCCTTTACGCCTTGTCCTGCACGTCGACGCCGAACAGGCCGCTCGGCTTGACCAGCAGGAGCACGATGAGCAGCGCAAACGAGAAGAAGTCGCGCAGACTCGAGCTGATGTACGCGGAGACCAGCGTCTCCAGAACGCCGAGCAGGACCGCGCCCACGATGGCGCCGGGCACGCTGCCCAGACCGCCGATGACCGAGGCGATAAAGGCCTTCAGGCCCACGTTGCCCATGGTCGGGAAGACGTTGTACTTCATGCCGTAGAGGATGCCCGCGGTACCGGCCAGAGAGCCGGCCAGCAGGAACACCGTCGCGATGGACTGGTCCACGCGGATGCCCAGCACGCGGGCCGCCTTCTGGTTGCAGGCGATGGCGCGCACATCCAGACCGAACTTGGTCTTGTTGATCAGATAGATCAGCACGACCAGGATCACGGCGGTGATGCCGAGGCTGATCAGGTCGAGCACGCCGATGTAGGCCTGGCCGATCTTGATCGTGGAGACCGGCAGCTTGAAGCTGTAGGAGCGGTACTGACCGGTGAAGATCAGGTTCGCCGCCTGCTGGAAGACGTTGGACAGGCCCATGGCCGCGATCATCAGGAACATGTTGGGCGCGCCGTTGGAACGGATGCGGCGGTACGCAAAGCGCTCCGACAAAAAGCTGATGGCCGCGCCGCCGATCACACCCATGACGGCCGCGATGAGAAAGGGCGTGCCGAGTATGTTGGAGAAGACGATGGCGACATAGGCGCCGATCATCGCAAACTCACCGTGGGACCAGTTGGAGAAGTCCAGCAGACTGTATATCAGGGAATAGCCCGTGGCGAGCAGCGCGTAGATGCCGCCGATGGAGATTCCCGTAATGATCTGTTGCAGAAGCATGGTGCTTTCTCTCCTATATCCTTTTTACAAAACACGGGGGAGGAGCAAGTCCTCCCCCGAGACGGGAATGTGTGGACAGTCTTACTGAACGGCTTCGACGGTCTCGACGTACTCGAAGGCGTCGCCGTGGCACTCGTAGATGGCGCAGGCCATCGCCGGGTTGTGGGTCGCGGGATCCATGACCAGGGTGCCGATCAGGCCCTCGAACACATCGGTGGCCTCCAGCGCGTCACGGATGGCGGTCGGGTCGGCAGAGCCGGCACGCTCGATGGCGTCAACGATCCAGTGCACGCCGTCCCAGCCGAAGAGGCACTCGGCCTCCATGCCGATGTTGTACTTGGCGGCGACCTTCTCGCCGAACTCCTTGGCCTCGGGCTTGGAGAAGCCGATACGGGAGACGTACTTGCAGCCCTCGAGAGCGCCCTGCGCCTCAGCGGCGAGCTGCTGGGAGTCCCAGCCGTCGTGGCCCATCAGCAGGCAGTCGATGCCCATCTCACGGGCCTGCTTGGCAAAGGTGGCGTTCTTGGCGTAGTCGTTCATCATGACGAAGATGACCTCGGGCTCGGCAGCCTTGATCTTGGCCAGCTGCGCGCGGAAGTCGACGTCGGCCTCCTGGCACTGCTCCTCAGAGACGATGGTGCCGCCGTTGGCGATGAAGGCGTCCTTCACGAAGGCGCCGACGGACTCGGAGTTGGTGTTGCCGGCGACGGTGAAGAGGGCGGCCTTGGTCAGGCCGAGGTTCTTGGTGGCGTAGGTGCCCATGACGGTGCCGAGGTAGGAGTCAATGAAGCACATACGGAAGGAGTAGGGGTGGAGCTTGCCGTTCTCGTCCACGGTGACGAGCTCGTTGGAGGCGGCGGTGCCGATGATGGGGACCTTCATCTCGTCGGCGACGGCGGCCATCGGGATGTTGCAGGAAGAGAAGTTGGTGCCGATCTCGGCGACGATGCCCTCGTCGGTGATCAGCTTGCGCAGAGCGTTGACGGAGTCGGCCGCCTCGCCCTTGCCGTCCATTGCGACGAGCTGGAGCTTCTTGCCGCCCAGGACGCCGCCGGCGGCGTTGATCTCGTCAACCGCCATCTCGGCGCCGTATTTGCCGGCGTTGCCCCACAGGGCGGTGCCGCCGGTCAGGTCGGAGACATAGCCGATCTTGATGACTTCCTCGCCCGCGGGAGCGGCAGCGGGAGCCGCGTCACCTGCGGGAGCCGCAGCAGGAGCGGCAGCCGGGGCAGCGGCCTGCTGACCGCAGGCGGCCAGAGCGAAGACCATGACCATTGCAAGTAACAGGGCCAGTGCTTTTTTCATTGTTTTGTTCCTCCTCATTGTTTTTTGATGAACGCCGGGCATTCCTCATGCCAACGGCTCATGCTCATGGCTATAGTTAATCAAAACTTGCCCGCTTTGTCAAGCCCGGTTTTGCACGTTTTTGACCGTTTTCACGGAGGTGTGGTTTTTTCATGACTGTTTAAAATTGCTGTTTTACCGCAGAAAACCGTATTTTTGTTGTGCATAACGCCCAATTTTTGCTGTTTTTCCTTTCGGATTCAGAAAAGAGATTTTATTTTTTGTGGCATTGTCACAAAAAGCCGTTGTGTTTTTGTTGTTTTCTGACAAAAATGGTTTTGCGGTCCACAAAGCCTTTGCTTTTTCCCCGGGCGCGGATATAATGACGGTGTAACTGTGACCCCCGTGTTGTGGGGGAAGGAGGGATTCCGTAATGGGAAACGCTTTCTCGGACAGGGACGCCGCACAAGCGAAACTTGCCGCCGCCAGGATCCGGCGAAGCGCGCTGGAGATGGTCTACCGCGCGACGTCCGGACATCTCGGCGGCTCGTTTTCTCTGTGTGAGATTTTGTCCGTGCTCTACTTTTATGAACTGCGCATCGACCCCGTCCGACCCGACTGGCCGGACCGCGACCGCCTTGTGCTCAGCAAGGGGCACTGCACCCCGGCCCTGTATTCCGCGCTCGCGCTGCGCGGCTTCTTCCCGGTCGAGGACCTCTCGCAGTTCCGGGACATCCGCTACCACATGTCCGGACACGCGGAGATGCGCCACGTCAGGGGCGTGGACATGTCCACCGGCAGCCTCGGTCAGGGGATCTCGGCCGCGGTCGGTATGGCGCTGGCCGGAAAGCTCGACAAAAAGGACTACCGCGTCTACGCGATCCTCGGCGACGGGGAGATCCAGGAGGGGCAGGTCTGGGAGGCCGCCATGGCCGCCGGCAACTTCGGGCTGGACAATCTCTGCGCCGTCGTCGACAACAACAATATACAAATAGACGGCACGATCGAGGAGATCATGTCGCCCTATCCGATCGACAAAAAGTTTGAAGACTTCGGCTGGAACGTGCTCTGCTGCGACGGGCATGACGTGAAAGCCGTCCACGCGGCGCTGGAGGCCGCGAAGACCTGCGCCGGCAAGCCCACGGTGATCGTGGCGAAGACGGTCAAGGGCAAGGGCGTGTCCTTCATGGAAAACGACTGCGCCTGGCACGGCAACGATCCCGACGCGGCTCAGTACGCGCTGGCCGCCGCGGAGCTGGACGCCGCGCTGGCGGCGTGCGAAAAGGAGGCGGAACGCTGTGAATAAGATCTCCACCCGCAGCGCCTACGGCGAGGCCCTGGCCGAGATCGGCTCGGACGAGCGCATCGTCGTGCTCGACGCCGATCTGCAGTGCTGCACCCGCACCGAGAAGTTCGCCGCCCTCTATCCCGACCGGGCCTTCAACGTCGGCATCGCCGAGGCCAACATGGTCGGCATGGCGGCGGGGCTCGCCGCCTGCGGCAAGACTGTCTTTGTCAACTCCTTTGCGATGTTCACCGCGGGCCGCGCCTTTGAGCAGATCCGAAACTCCCTGGCCTATCCGCAGCTGAACGTCAAGGTCATCGGCACCCATGCGGGCGTCACCGTCGGCAAGGACGGCGCCACACACCAGTGTCTCGAGGATCTGGCCGCCATGCGCGCCATCCCGGGCATGACGGTGCTCTCCCCCTGCGACGCCAACGAGACGAAGCTGGTGACCAGGGCCATCGCGCAGTTCGACGGCCCCTGCTTCATGCGCCTCGGCAGGCTCGAGGTCGATCAGTGCACCAACCTGCTGCCGGGCTACAAATTCGTCTTCGGCAAGGCCGCGCAGCTTACCGACGGGGACGACGTGGCCGTCATTGCCACGGGCCTGATGGTGCAGGAGGCCATGAAGGCCGAGGCGATCCTGCGGGAGCAGGGTATCCGCGCGACCGTGCTGGACATCCACTGCGTCAAGCCGCTCGACACGGAAGCTGTGCTCGCCGCGGCGCGGCGCTGCGGCTGCATCGTCACGGCGGAGGAGGCCAACATCCTCGGCGGCCTCGGCTCCGCGGTGGCGGAGACCGTGTGCGAGGCCTGCCCGGTCCCTGTGCTGCGCGTCGGCATCCGCGACGAGTTCGGGCGCAGCGGCGACCCGCTCGCGCTGATGGAGCTCTACCACATCACGGCGTCCGATATCGTCGAAAAGGCGAAGGCCGCCGTGGAGATGAAGCGCGCATGACAAAACCGGTCTATCTCGGCTGCGACGATGCGGGCTTTGAGGCAAAGCAGGCCCTGCTGCCGCTGCTCGAAGAGCTGGGTCTCCCCTTCGTCGACTGCGGCGGCGGGCCGGAGCCCTCCCGCTACCCCTGGTATGCCGCGAAGGTCGCCTCCGCGGTGTCCGACGGGCGCGCGGACCGCGGCATCCTGATCTGCGGCTCCGGCATCGGCATGAGCATCGCAGCCAACAAGTACCCCGGCGTGCGCGCCGCCGTCGTCGGCGACGTGTACGGCGCGCGCCTCACCCGCAGGCACAACGACTCCAACGTGCTCTGCCTCGGCGGGCGCATGCTCGGCCCCTGGCAGCTCGCCGAAATCGTCCGCGTCTGGCTCACGACCGACTACGACGGCGGCCACCACGAGGGCTCGCTTGAGCTGCTGCGCGAGCTCGAGGCCGTCAACCTCTCCGGCGGGCGCTGGTGCCCGGAGGAGCCGCCCTATCCGCCCTTCGCATGGGACCCGGAGCAATCACTTTAAAAAGGAAAGAGAGGGCGAATGCCTTCGCCCTCGTTCCGTTTCCCTGTATTATTCGGCTGCGTAGCGCAGCTCGATGCCGTGCCGCTGCGCGAAGCTCTCCCACTCCTCGGGGAGCTTCTGGTCCGTGATGAGCACGTCGATGCTCTCCAGCCCTTCAAAGAGGATGTTCGCCGTCCCCTCGAACTTGGTGTGGTCGACGACCAGAAAGCGCTTCTGTGCGTTTTTGAGCATCTGCTTGCGGACATTGGCCTCGCTGATGTGGTTGTCGGACAGGCCGAACGCCGGGCTCAGCTTCGGGCAGCTGATGAAGGCCTTGTCCGCATAGTAGCCGCGCAGGGCCTCGACGGTGTTGGGGTCGGCGAAGGAGGAGGTCCTGCGGCGGAAGGTGCCGCCCACGCCGATCAGATTGACGTTGGAGTTGGCCTCGCCAAACAGGGTGAAGACCGCCAGAGAGTTGGTGATGAGCGTCACGCTGATCCCGCGGGCAAGGATCGTCTCGGCGATGGACAGGCAGGTGGTGCTGGCGTCGAGCATGATGACGTCGTTTTCCTGAATGGACGCGAGCGCCGCCTCGGCCAGACGCTCCTTGGTGTGCTGGAGGTAGGATTTGCGCAGCTCGAGCGGATAGCCCTTGTCGTACTTCTCCACGAGGTAGGCGCCGCCGTGCGTGCGCACCAGCTTCCCCGCCTGCTCCATCTCCTTGAGGTCGCGGCGGATCGTCTCCTCGCTGCAGGCCAGCAGCGTGCTCAGCCCCGGCACAAGGACGAAGCCCTGCTTGCGGATCTCCTGCTCGATGATGTTGTGCCGTTCGATTTTCAGCATGGCGGAATCCTCCGTTTCGGTCGGTAAAAAATCAAAAGTTTCTGTCAACAGTATACAATAAGTCCTCACAAAACGTCAATTCCTTTTGGGATTCTTTTTCTTTTGGTCCGCTTGTGTTTGATTTTTTTGTTTTGTGTTGACTTTTGACTGCATCGGGGGTATGATGTTTTTGGATGATTCTGTTTTCATCCCGTTTTCTGTTGTTTTTTACCCGCTTCCCATGTGGGTTTTTTGAATTCCCCGGCCTGCGCCGGAGTCGTTTCTGGAGGAGAAAAATGTCTGATTTCAGTGAGTTTTTCCTGATGAGCACCGAGGACGTCAAGCGCTACGCGGTCGAGGTGCTGCACCGCTTCGCGCCCGACGAGCCGACCGAATGCGTCGAGATCGGCGACGGCAACATCAACTATGTCTTCAAGCTCAGCTCCCTGGCCGACGGGCACTCGCTCATCGTCAAGCAGGCCGACCGCCTGCTGCGTTCCTCCGGTCGTCCGCTGGACATCTACCGCAATAAGATCGAGGCCGCGATCCTTCAGCTCGAGGGCGAGCTTGCCCCCGGCTTCGTGCCCGAGGTCTATTACTACGACGAGGTCATGGCCGCCACCTCCATGGAGGACGTCTCCGCCTACGGCAACCTCCGCAAGGAGCTGATGGCAAACCGCGTCTACCCGCATCTGAGCGAAAACATCTCCACCTTCATGGTCGACACGCTGCTGCCCACGACGGATCTCGTGCTGGACGCTGAGGAGAAAAAGCGGCGCGTGAAATTCTATACCAATCCGGAGCTTTGCAAGATCACCGAGGATCTGGTGCTGACCGAGCCCTACTACGATTACAAGGGCCGCAACATCATCACCCCCGGCAACGAGGAGTTCGTGCGGCGCTTCCTCTACGAGGACGAGGCGCTTCACGCCGAGGTCGGCAGGCTCCGGCTCAATTTCATGAACAACGCCCAGGCGCTCATGCACGGCGACCTGCACTCCGGCTCGATCTTCGCCAACGAGACGGGGCTCAAGGTGCTCGACCCCGAGTTCGCCTTCTACGGGCCCATGGGCTACGACATCGGCAACGTCATCGGCAACCTCTTCTTCTCCTGGGCCAACAAGGCCTTCACCTGCCCGGAGCAGACCGAAGCCATCGACGCGCTCGAGCGCGTCATCGCCGAGACCTATGATCTGACCCGGGAAAAGCTCGAAAGGAAGTACGACGAGCTCGTCACGCTGCCGTTCTACCGCACCGCCGCCTTCCGCCGATTCTGGCTCGACTCCGTCATGGCCGACTCGGTCGGCTACGCCGGGACCGAGATCGTCCGCCGCACCGTCGGCGACTCCAAGGTCATGGAGATCAGCTCCGTGACCGATCCCGCGCAGCGCATCCCGCTCGACCGCGCGCTGGTCAAGCTGGGCGTCGCGCTCATCAAGCGGCGCGAGCAGCTGCACCGCGGCCGGGAGCTGACGGAGCTGTTCCGCATGATTCTCGCGTAATACTGTTTTTCGTTAAAACGGCTCGTTTTAACGAAAAGGCATCGCGCAAGGCGCGCTGCGTGTTTTGTGCCTGAGGGCACAAAACACGTCTCATAGGTCTCCGACGCGCCTTTGGCGCTATAAAACGGCTTTAAGCCGTTTTATGGGAGACCAGTATAAGGAGGTTTTTTCGATGGAACGCATGGATCAGAACATGCCCTTCCTGCTCAAATACGAGAACGTCGCCTGGTATGAAAACGGCAGGGTCCGCATTCTCGACCGGCGCGTGTTCCCCACCGAGGTCCGCTTTGTCGAGTGCAGCGACTACCGCGAGGTCGTGCAGGCCATCGCCGACATGGTCACGCAGAGCGCCGGGCCCTACACCGCCGTCGGCATGGGCATGGCCCTGGCCGCCTGGCAGGTGCGCGGCGAGTCAGAAGAGAAGCAGACCGCCTTTCTGAAGCAGGCCGCCTATGATCTGGCGCACGCGCGCCCGACCACCGCCAACCGCTACGGGCAGATCACCTTCCGCGCCGCCGATCTGGCCGCGGCCGCGCTCGAGGCCGGGAAGGACCCCATCGCCGCCATTGTGGACTCGACCGTGGAATCGCTCAACCGCCGCTACAGCACGATGCAGATCGTCGGCGACCGTCTGGCGGAGCTCATCCCGCAGGGCGGCAGCATCCTGACCCAGTGCTTCGGCGAGACCATCATCGGCACCGTCATCCGCGCGGCGCGCGAGCAGGGCAAGGACTTCCGCGTCTACTGCGCCGAGACCCGGCCCTACCTGCAGGGCGCGCGGCTCACCTCAAGCTGCTTTGCGGAGATGGGCTTCGACACCACGGTGCTCACCGACAACATGATCGCCTACGCCATGCAGAACGTAGGCATCGACCTGTTCACCTCCGCGGCCGACTCCATCGCCCGCGACGGACACATCGCCAACAAGATCGGCACCTTCCAGATCGCCATTCTCGCCAAGACCTTCGGCGTGCCCTACTACGTCACCGGCATCCCCGACCGCGACAAGCACGGCCGGGACGACATCGTCATCGAGATGCGCGACCCGGAGCAGGTGCTGCGCTACCGCGGCATCCCCAACTGCCTGCCGCAGGTCAAGGCGATCTACCCCTCCTTCGACGTGGTGCCGCCGCACCTGATCTCCGGCGTCGTGACGGACAAGGGCGTCTATGTGCCCTACCTGCTCGACCGCTACTTCGACAGCGAAGTCAAGGCTTTTTACTGAATACACGATCCCGGCCGGGATCAAATGATACAGAAAGGGGATTTTTCCCATGAAAGTGTATGTTCGCGCCCCGTACCCCGAAAACCGTCTGGCAGAGCTGCGGGAGCTCTTTGACGAGGTCCTCTACGAGCCCTGGACCGAGACCGGCGAGCGCTACTACGAGGACGAGATGCTGGCGCATCTGCTGGAGGTCAGGCCCGACGTGCTCATCACCGAGCTCGACCGCGTGACCGAGAAGGTCCTCGGCGGCTACAAGGGTCTCAAGGCGATCGGCGACTGCCGCGCCACCCCCGCCAACCTCGACGTCGCCGCCTGCACGAAGGCCGGCGTCCCCGTGCTGTGCACCCCGGGCCGCAACAACCAGGCCGTCGCGGAGCTGGTCGTCGCGCTCATCATCCTCCACATGCGCCACGGGCTCGAGGCGATCCAGTGGGTCAAGGACGGCAAGTGGGTCGCGGGCACCACGCCCTACTTCCTCTGGATGGGGCATGAGCTGCAGTACAAGCGGGTCGGCCTCGTCGGCTTCGGCGCGGTCGCGCAGGCCGCGGCGAAGATCCTCGACGCCTTCGACTGCGAGGTCTGCTACTACGACTACAAGGGCCGCCAGTACGGCAGCTACAAGTCTCTCTCCCTCGAGGAGCTCTTCGCCACCTGCGACGTCGTCTCGCTGCACCTGCCGGTCAGCGACTCCACGCGCGGCATCGTCACCGAAAAGCTGCTGCGCTCGATGAAGCCCGACGCGCTCTTCGTCAACGCCGGACGCTCGGCCCTGGTCGACACCGGGGCGCTCGTCGGCGTGCTGAAGGACAGGGCCATCGCGGGCGCGGTGCTCGACGTGCTCGACACCGAGCCGCCCACCCCCGAGGACCTCGCCATCGGCGAGCTGCCGAACGTGATCCTCACCCCGCACATCTGCGGCGCCTCCTATGAGGTCACCAACCACCAGGCCGACATCCTCAACGCGCGCCTGAGAAAGTGGCTGGCCGGGGAGGATCTCAAGAAGATCGTCTTCAACCGCGACGTTTTGAACGCATGAAGCACTATCTGCTGATCGACCTCGGCACGGGCAGCACCCGCGCCGCCCTCGTGCGCGCCGACGGGGAGATCCTCGCCGTGAGCAGTTTTGTCAACCGCTATTACCGCGACGAGGCCTACCCCGATGCGCAATACTTCCTCCCGCAGGAGTGGGAGGAGGAGCTGCTGCGCTGCTGTGAAGAGGTGCACGCCCGCTGCCCCGGGATCAGGGCGGACGCCGTCTCCGCCGCCGGCGCACGGCAGAGCATCGTCCTGCTCGACCGGGGCGGACAGGCCTTTTACGGCCTGCCGAACATCGACAACCGCGGCCGGGAGTTCATGGATCGCATCCGGGACAAGGAGCGGCTCTACGAGATGTCCGGCAAGTGGGTCACGGAGGACTGCTGCGCGGCCAAGCTCCTAGGCCTGCGGCTGAGGCGCCCGGAACTCAGTGAGAGCGCCGGCACGGTGCTCTCGCTCAGCGGCTGGATCTGCCGCCTCTTTACGGGCCTGTCGGTCTTCGAGCCCTCGCAGGCCTGCGAGACCCAGCTCTACGATCTCGGGACCGGGAACTGGTCGGACTTCCTCTGCTCCGTCTACGGCGTCAATCCCGCCCTGCTCCCCCCGCTCGCCGCGGCGGGCAGCGTCGCGGGCGCCGTCCTGCCGAAGCTGCGCCGCAGCCTCGGCATGGCCGAGGACGCGGTTTTCGTCGTCGGCGGGGCAGACACCCAGGCCGCCCTGCTCCAGACCGGCCTGCAGCCCGGGGATATTGCGATCGTCTCCGGCACGACCTCGCCGGTCACGGCGTTGGTCGACCACAAGTATTACGACCCGCAGCAGCGCGTCTGGACCGATGCCAACTTCGGCGGTCGGGGCTTCCTGATTGAGACGAACCCCGGCGTCACCGGGCTCAACTACCAGCGCGTCAAGGCGTCGCTGTTCCCGGACACGCCCTACGAGGAGCTCGAGCGCGCCTACGCCGAAAAGCGGGATTTCCGCTGCACCGCCTCCTTCAGTTCCCTGCTCTTTCACGAGCGCAGGGCGCTGCGCACCGGGGGCTTTTTCCTGGGCACCCCCTTCCCCGATCAGGTGGATCGCGTCGACATGCTCTGGGCCGTGCTGGCCGACATCGCCTGCGCTACCTACGAGCAGCTCTGGCGCCTGCGCGAGCTCTGCGGCCACGACCGGGACTACATCCTCGGCTGCGGCGGCGGCTTCCGCTCGGAGACCCTGTGCCGGATGCTCGCGGACCTGTCGGGGCTGGAGCTGCGGCTGCTGCCCGGCTTTGAGCAGGCCACCGTGCTTGGGCTCTGCCGCCTGTGCTCCGGGGCGCTCGGCGCGGAGACGGAGTCCGGTACGCAGGGCGGGGCGCTCTGTTACCGGCCCGGCGAGGGCGAGCTGATCCGGCGCTATCTCCCGGTGTGGAACCGGAACCGTCTGGCCGTCAACACCATGGAAGCGAAAAACTGAAATACATCATAAACGGAGGAAATCGACTATGTTAATGCAGGAAGAACGCGAGCTGATCGTAGAGATCGGCAAGCAGATGAGCAGCTCGGGCCTCTGCCCGGGCACCAGCGGAAACCAGAGCATCTACAACCCCGAGCTCGGCCTGATGGCGATCAAGCCGTCCGGGATCGGCTACATGGAGACCACCCCGGAGGACATCGTCGTCATGGACCTCGAGTCCCACATCGTGGACGGCAAGCGCAAGCCCTCCAGCGAGTGGGACATGCACACCGAGTTCTATAAGAACAAGCCGAACTGCCGGGCCGTCGTCCACACCCACTCTCGCTTCTGCACCACCTTTGCGGTGCTCGGCAAGCCCATCGAGGCCGTCCACTATGTGCTGGCCGACGCCAACTGCTATGAGATCCCCTGCGCCCCCTACCGCCGCTTCGGCACACCGGAGCTGGCCAACGAGGCGGTCAAGGCCTGCGGCGACGGCGACGCGGTCCTGCTCGCCAACCACGGCATCATCGTCTGCGGAAAGAACCTCAAGAGCGCCTTCGGCCTGGCGAAGAACCTCGAGTACATCGCGGAGCTGCAGTATCGGGCGATGTGCATCGGCAAGCCCAATGTGCTCAGCCATGAGCAGATGGACGCAGTGTTCGAGGCCTTCAAATCCTACGGCCAGCCCGGGACCAAGAAGACCGGCTATTGATTATCTCAAAGGAGCTTGAAATGAACAATTTTGATTTCTACAGCCCCACCTATTTCGTGTTCGGCCGCGACCGCGAGAACGAGACCGGCAAGTATGTCAAGAAGTTCGGCGGCAGCCGCGTAATGCTCGTCTACGGCGGCAAGTCCGCCAAGAAGTCCGGCCTGTTCGACCGCGTGCGTGACTCGATCCTGGCCGAGGGCCTGAGCGCCATCGAGTTCGGCGGCGTCAAGCCCAACCCTCGCAGCGGGCTGGTCTATGAGGGCATCGAGCTTGCACGCAGGGAAAAGGTCGACTTCATGGTCGCCATCGGCGGCGGCAGCGTTATCGACACCGCCAAGTCCATCGCCATGGGCGTGCCCTACGACGGGGACTTCTGGGACTTCTTCTCCGGCAAGACGCCCGAGATCGCCCTGCCCGTCGGCGTCGTGCTGACCCTGGCCGCCTCCGGCAGCGAGGGCTCCCCCAACGCGATCATCACCAACGAGGCCACCCTCGAGAAGACCGCCGCGGAGGCCGACTGCATCCGTCCCAAGTTCTCCGTCATGGACCCCGTCCTGACCGAGAGCCTGCCCCCCTTCCAGACCGCGTGCGGCGTGACCGATATCATCTCCCACGCCTTCGAGCGCTACTTCACCCCGACCAAAGACGTCGAGACCACCGACCGCCTGCTCGAGGGCATCGTGCTCGCGATGATGCACGAGGGCAGGCGCGTGATGAAGGACCCGCACGACTACGAGGCGCGCGCCAACATCATGTGGGCCGGCATGGTCGTGCACAACGACATCATGGGCGTCGGCCGCAAGCAGGACTGGAACAGCCACCACCTCGAGCATGTGCTGTCCGCGGTGTACGACTGCGCCCACGGCGCTGGGCTGTCGGTCATCATGCCCGCGTGGATGAGCTACTGCGTCGAGCACGGCGACGGCCTCCGCTTTGCCCAGATGGCCACGCGCATCTTCGGCTGTCAGATGGACTACGACGATCCCAAGCGCACCGCGCGCGAGGGCGTCGAGGCCTTCAAGAACTTCCTGCGCGAGCTGGGCATGCCCCTCACCTTCGCCGAGATCGGCGCCGATCCCGCCTCCATCCCCCGCCTCGTCGAGATGAACAACATCGGCGACGGCGTTACCGGCGGCTATGTCGGCCTCGACCGCGCGGCGCATTTCGAGATCTATGAGACCGCCGCCGGCCTGCGCTGAACGGCAGTCCTACAACAATCCAATAAACAAAAAAAGGAGAGCGATTCCTCATGGAAGACCTGAGCAAATGCGGATTTGCGACGAAGCAGATCCATGTCGGCAAGCATCCCAACGCCGCCGGCGCGCTGACGACGCCCA
>JAUNNC010000186.1 GCA_030531585.1 Eubacteriales bacterium
TACAGCGCGAAGGGGCTGTCCCCCGCCATGCCCGTGCTCGACGAGCTCCTGCCGCCCGACAGGCTCCCGGCTACCGCCGACCTCGGCGTCGTGCAGGTGCCGATCGAGCGCATCGTGGGCATCAAAAGCCGCGGGCGGGTCAACGCCTTTGCGCCGAACTTCATGCCCATCCTCGAGGAGGGGACCGAGTTCTCCGCCAAGTGGAGCCGCCTGTGCGAGGCCCATCTCGAGGAGGGCATCCGCGACCCCATCGAGGCCTGGGAGTATCTCAACCGCTTCTATGTCGCGGAGGGCAACAAGCGCGTGAGCGTGCTGAAGTTTTTCGGCGCCGTGAGCGTGCAGGCCCACGTCACGCGCATCCTGCCCGCGCGCGACGGCTCGCGCGAGAGCGAGCTGTACTACGAGTTCGCCGCGTTCTACCGGCTCAGCCGCGTCAACTTCGTCGAGTTTACGCACAAAGGCGGCTACGCCGCGCTGCAGAGCCTGCTCGGCAAGGAGGCGGACGAGCCCTGGACCGAGGACGAGCGCCGCCACTTCGCCTCCGACTGCCACTACTTCACCCAGGCCTACTACGCCGCGGGCGGCGATAAGCTCCAGTCCACACCGGGCGACGCGCTTTTGAGCTATCTGCAGGTCTACGGCTATCCCGCCCTGCGCCGCGCCAGCGCCGGGGAGATTAAGAAAAACCTGCTCAAAATGTGGGAGGAGGTCGCCCTGCAGCAGGACGAGGCGCCCATCGAGATCAAGCTCAGGCCCGCGGACGTGAAAAAGCCCGGCCTGCTCTCCCGTGTCCTGCCGGGCGACAGCAGCCCGCTGAAGGTGGCCTTCCTCTACGACAAGAGCCCCGAGCAGTCGGGCTGGACCCTCGGCCACGAGCTCGGCCGTCACCACGTCCAGCGCGTCTTCGAGGGGCGCATCCAGACCGTCGCCTACTCCCGCGTGATGGACGGCGACCCCTTCGCCGTTATCGAGCAGGCCGTCGCCGACGGCTGCCGCATGATCTTCACGACCTCGCCGCGGCTCATGCAGGCCAGCCTCCGCGCGGCCGTGGAGCACCCCGACGTCGTGATCATGAACTGCTCGCTCAACCTCTCGCACCGCTATGTGCGCTCCTACTACGCGCGCATGTACGAGGCCAAGTTCATCATCGGCGCCATCGCCGGCTCCCTGACCGAGAGCGGACGGCTCGGCTATGTGTGCGACTACCCGATCTACGGGCAGATCGCGGGCATCAACGCCTTTGCGCTCGGCGCGCAGATGACGAATCCCCGCGCCGAGGTCTTTCTCGAGTGGTCCTCGGTCAAGGGGGCGCAGCAGGCCGTCGCCGACCTCACCGCGCAGGGCATCCACCTGATCTCCTCGCAGGAGTCCGCGCAGCTGGCGCACGGACAGCGCAGCAGCTTCGGCCTGTCCTGCATCCGGGACGGGGAGACGGAGCTGCTCGCCTGGCCGGTCTGGCGCTGGGGCGTCTACTATGAGCAGATCCTGCGCCGCATGCTCGACAACACGGTACGCGCCGAGTATCAGAACAGCAGCAAGGCGCTCAACTACTACTGGGGCATGTCCGCGGGCGTCGTGGACGTGCGCTTCGCCAATACCCTGCAGGACGGCACGCGCCGTCTGGCGGAATTCCTGCGCGAGAGCATCTGCCGCGAGGTGTGCAGCCCCTTCCTCACCCCGCTGCGCACCCAGTCCGGCGAGCTCGTCGGCGTCGGGGATCGCGTGCTCGGCCAGGATCAGATCATCGCAATGGACTATCTGGTGGAGAACGTGCGCGGCGCCATCCCCGCCTACGACGCGCTCAATCCCACCGGCAAGGCCACCGTCGACTCGGCGGGCGTCTGGCCCGCCACCAAAACCGCCGCGGAAGCGGAACAGGAGAACGAGAGAGATGAAGATTCTGGCCGTCGCGGATGAGACCGCGAAAAGCCTGTACGAATTCTATACGCCGGGCAAGCTCGACGACTATGACCTGATCCTCTCCTGCGGCGATCTGCGGCCGGAGTATCTGGAGTTTCTGGTGACCATGGCCCACTGTCCGCTGCTCTATGTCCACGGCAACCACGACGAGGGCCGCCGCCGCGAGCCGGAGGGCTGCGTCTGCATCGAGGACATGCTCTACGTCTACCGCGGCCTGCGCATCGTCGGGCTCGGCGGCTCTTATCGATACCGCGAGGGGAAGTACATGTTCACCGAGCGGCAGATGCGCCGCCGCATCGCCCGCCTGTACTACAAGATCCGGCGCGCGGGCGGCGTCGACATTGTCGTGACCCACGCCCCTGCGCGGCACCTCGGCGATCAGGAGGACCTCGCGCACCGCGGCTTCAGCTGCTTTGCGTGGCTGATTGACCGTTTTCACCCGAAGTACTTCGTGCACGGGCACGTGCACCGAAATTACGGCTACAACATCCCCCGCCGCCTCGACCGCGACGACACCATCGTCCTCAACGCCTGCGGGTATACGGTGTTCGAGTGTGAGCGGAAATAGATTAACTAATATAATATTACATAATCTAAGAACAAAGGAGAAGCCCGGGGGCTTCTCCTTTTGCATTGTCTGCTTTGTTTATCAGTTGAGCTTGACGCTGACGCTCAAGGTCGCGTTCGGGGCCGTCGTCAGGTTGCCGTCCAGGAAGACCTGCAGCTTCACCGCGCCGCCCTTGAAGCCCGGGTCCGGGAGCTTGTTCCCGTTGTACCCGATCGCGTACTCGTTGTTCCCCAGCGGAGTCAGGGCAAAGACCGTCCGCTTGTTCTTGTCCGCCGGCGAGACCAGGCTCACACGCTTGATCCCCGACAGCCCCGCCTCCGGCGTCAGCCGGAGCACGGCCCGGTCATAGCGGTCGTCCTTCAGGAGCGTGACCGCCTTCACATCCTGTGCGATCTTCGACGTGCCCATCTTCACCGTGACCGCGACCTGCGGGCTCATCACCTGCCTGCCGTCCATCGTGGTTTTCAGGCTCACCCTGAACTTGTCCGTCTTGTGGTTCAGGCTGACCGTCGGACGGAGGACAAACGCGCCGTTCTCCACGCGCACCGCAAAGGGGTTCTCCGCCGTGTTCGTCACGTCGACGAAATTCTTGCCCTCCTGCTTGTAAATGTGCAGATCGGAGACCGCGGGGACGTAGGTGAAGCAGTTCTTCACCGTCGGCGTCACCGTCACAACGCTGCCCGGCCGGATCACGTCGATCGCGCCCGTCGCCTTCAGCGTCACGCTCGCCGGGACCTTCGCAGGCTGCGACCACTTCACCGTCAGCTTCGTCTTGACCGCGGGCGTCTCTGTGCCGCCCACGTCGGCCTTCGTGTATGCGTTGTAGGTATAGCCGCTCGCCAGGCTGCCCGGCGTTTTCTCCGTCAGGGTGATCACATTGCCCATGACGTCGATGTCCAGCAGCTCGGTGACTTCCGTCTCGGTTTTGGTTTTTGTGTTCAGCTGCATCACGCGGACGCTGTAGCTCTCGCCGCTGCCCGCGTTGAAGTTCTTCGGCGTGACCGTCAGCGTGATCGGGCTGCTCGGGATCGCCGTGTCGAT
>JAUNNC010000029.1:0-1873 GCA_030531585.1 Eubacteriales bacterium
CGCACGGTCCGGAACGGACAGGACAAGGCCGATTCTGAGGAGCCCGTGAAAGAGGAGAGCGCCGGGATCTCGATCGAGGAGGCCAAGGCCGCCGCTCTGCGCCATGCCGGCGTAAAGAGCAGCGAGGCGACGAACGTCTCTGTCGAGCTGCGCAGCAAGGGCGGCTTGAGCTGGTATGAGATCGCCTTCAAGGCCGACGGGACTTCCTACACCTATCGGGTCGATCCGAACAGCGGAGACATCCTCTTCTACGACAAGACGAAGTGATGAAAAAAGCACCGACTGAGTCGGTGCTTTTTTCATGGACCTATTTCCCCGCGGGGCGGTTTTTCCGGGAGGAATGGCCGCGGCTGCGGCGGCGCGCCTGGGAGGCCTTGGTTTTATAGAAGCTCAGCATGTCCTCATCCGCCTCGTAGACCAGCTTGTTGGCGCTCCATGCCTCGGCGTCCCGGGGCTTTCTGCATTTGACACGGACAAGGAAGTTGCCGTGCTCGGGGCAGGTGTACAGATTCATATAGCGGTGGTCGCCCTGATTGACCCATTTGAGACCGGGGATGGCGTCGCCGCAGGCGGGACAGGCGAGCTCCGCGATCCGGGGATCGGCGAAGACCGCGGACTTGCTCTCGAAACCGTCGAAGCACTCGTGCAGCAGCGTGTCGGGGCTGTCGTTCTCCTCGGGCGGCTTGTAGTTCGGCATCCGCGCGGCGAGGATGCGCGCCGCGTCGTCGTACATGCGAAGGCCCTCCTGCATGTCGAGCCGGGAGGCAACAAGCGCGGTGTTATAGGCGTCGCCCAGCGCGTCGTGGGCCACGCGGGTCTGTTCGATTTCAAAGTGCTCCATGGCGCTGGCGAGGGATTTCTGGTTCTTGTCCCCGCCGGTCTGGAGGTTGTAGATCATCTGCAGATTGATCCACCCCTCGATCCAGTCCCAGTCGAGATCGTGGATGATGATGTTCTGCTCCATGATGCGCTGGTCGTCGCAGCCCCAGGTGATGAAGGTCGCCCCGTCTCCGCACCAGGCGCGGAACTGCTCCATGGCGTCGGCAAAACCCACGCCGCGGGCGAGCCGTTCCCGGTCAAAGCCGGTGATCTTCTTGACCTTGTAGTGCATCCGGCGGAAATAGACGGGCTTGACGTCGATGGTGAACTCCTCGCCGGGGGTCATATCGTCGTTGAGGCGCACCGCGCCGATCTCAATGATCTCCCCGCCGAGATGGATCGGGAGCTTGTTGAAAACGGAGGATTTGGAACTCATGGCCTGGTTCCATTCCAGATCCACCACGATATAATTCATAGCATTTTTCCTTTGCATACAATTTAGGCGCTGACAGTATATCATAGACGCGGCTGTTCTGCACCCCTTTTTTTGCAAATCGAAAAACTTTTTGCGTGTTGTCGGGGCGTATGCTATACTACAAGCCGTAAGGGAGATGATCGTTTGAAGCGCATGAGTCTGTCCATGGCGGCTGCGGTCTGCGGCGGCCGCCTGATCGGCTGCGGGGAGCCGGACGCCCCGATCGGCCGGGCGGTGATCGACAGCCGCGCCGTCGAGCCGGGCGACCTCTTCGTCGCCTACCGCGGCGAAAAGACCGACGGCCACCGCTTCATCGCCTCCGCACTGGAAAAGGGCGCGGTCTGCGCGCTCTGCGAGTGGGTGCCGGAGGGCGTGGAGGGGCCGGTCCTCGTGGTCGGCGACGTCCAGTGCGCGCTGGAGGAGATCGCGGCCTCCTACCGCCGGACGCTGCACATCCCCATTGTGGGCGTCACGGGCAGCGTCGGCAAGACCACAGCCAAGGAGATGATCGCCTCGGTGCTCTCGCAGCGCTTCCGGGTGCTGAAGACCGAGGGGAACCTGAACAATCAGATCGGCGTG
>JAUNNC010000029.1:1883-20042 GCA_030531585.1 Eubacteriales bacterium
ATGAGGCCGCGGTCGTGGAGATGGGCATCTCCGGCTTCGGGGAGATGACGGCACTGGCGAAGATCGCAAGGCCGACGGTCGCGGTGTTCACGGTGATCGGCCGGGCGCATCTGGAATTCCTGCACGATCTCGAGGGCGTCTTCCGCGCCAAGACCGAGATGATCGCCCAGATGCCGGAGGACGGCGTCGTGATCGTCAACGGCGACGATACCTGGCTCAGGACCTTGAGCTGCCGCCAGCGCCTGATCCGCTACGGCCTGGGGGAAACCTGCGAGGTGCGGGCCTTTGAGCCGGAGCTGCTGCCGGAGGGGAAGACGCGCTGCCGCATCCGCTTCGGGGAGCGGGAGATCACAGCCGAGGTCCCGGCCTTCGGCAGACAGATGGTCTACGCCGCGCTGGAGGGCGCCGCGGTCGGCTTCGCGCTCGGCCTGAGCGATGAGGAGATCGAGCGGGGCATCCGGGCCTACGAGACCGTCGGACGCCGCGGGGCGATCCTGGACACGGGCTGTCTCACGCTGATCGACGACAGCTACAACGCCAACCCCGAGTCGATGCGCTGCGCGATCGACTCGCTGACGGAGATCTCCGGGAGGCATGTGTGCGTGCTCGGCGACATGCTGGAGATGGGGCCGGACTCGGCGCAGATGCACGCGGACCTGGGGCGCTATGCCTCTGAGAAGGGCGTGGACCTGCTGCTGTGCTGCGGGCAGCTCGGAAAAGAGATCGCAGGCGGCGCGGGGGAGATCGCCCGCTGGTATCCCACGGTCGGGGAGCTCTGCACGGCTCTGCCGAACTTGCTGCGCCGGGGCGACCGTGTGCTGGTCAAGGCCTCGCGGGGCATGCATCTGGAGGAGGCGGCGGAGGCCGTCAAGAAGCTGGAGGTCACATGAGAGAAAAAGCGGGACTTGATCGGCCGGTCGTTCTGATCGACCTCGACAACACGATCCTGGATTTCAACGCCGCCGAGCGTGTCGCGCTCACCCGGGCGCTGACGGACCAGGGGATCCCCGCCGACGAGGCGATGCTCCGGCGCTATCACGAGATCAACATTCAACACTGGGAAATGCTGGAGGATGGGCTGCTCACGCGCGAAGAAGTCCTGGTCAAGCGCTTTGAGGCGCTGTTCCGGGAGCGCGGGGTCGAGGCCGACGCCTTTCGGATGCAGGAGATGTACGAGTCGAATCTGAGCCGCGGACACTGGTTCGTACCGGGCGCGCCGGAGCTGCTCGAAGCCCTGTACGGCTTTTACCGCCTGTTCATCTGCTCGAACGGGGTCGGCTCCGTGCAGGACGGTCGGATCGCGAGCGCGGGGCTCGCCCCGTATTTCGAGGACATTTTCATCTCCGAGCGCATCGGCGGCAACAAGCCCGAGCGCGCCTTCTTCGAGACCTGCTTTGCGCGCATCCCGGCGTTTCGGCGGGAGCGGGCGCTGATCCTCGGGGACAGCCTGACTTCCGACATCCGCGGCGGGATAAACGCCGGGATCCGCACCTGCTGGTACAATCCGCAGGGGAAGGAGAACCCGGGCCCGATCCGTCCGGATTGGGAGATCCGCACGCTGGAGCAGTTTCCGGTCCTGCTGGCGCGCGTGTTCGGCGACGCGGAAGGATAAAAAAGCATTCACAAGGGGAACGATTGGGTGTATACTGGGCCCGTATAAGAGAGAGGGGGCGTCGGCATGAAGAAGGGGAGCATGGACAGCTTCGCACAGGGTCTGGAGAAGACCGCGGCGGTGCTGGCGCTGGTGCTGCTCGGCTGCTTCCTGCTGGCGCTCGTCTACGCCGCCTATACGGAGACGGCGGTTTTGAACATGCACGACCTCTCCGGGGAGCATATCGAATTCAGGGAAGACAACCTGTTTCTCAACGGCATCCTCACACTGATTTTTCTCTGTGTGCTCTATCTGTTCTATCGTCGCTGTGACGCCATCCCCCTGCGGCGGATGGAGCGCGCGCTCCTGCTCTGGACGTTTGTGATCGGCGCGGCCTTTATCGCCTCCACGAAGCTGCAGGCCCCGGTCTACAGCGACTCCTATGTGGTCACCTATGCGGCCCGGCGCGCGGCCGCGGGAGATTTCACGCAGCTCGGCGAGGCCTATTTCCGCCGCTTCCCGTTCCAGCTCGGCTATGTGCTGTATTCGGAGCTCTTCTTCCGGGCGGCGGACCTTGTTCTGGGCGGCGCGCCCGAGGGGTACCGCTGGCTCGCGCTGCAGGGGGTCAACCTGCTGTGGCTGCTGCTCGCCTGGCATGCGCTGGTGGAGATCACGGGCCTGCTCTTTCACCGGGAGCGGGTGCAGAAGCTGACGATGCTGCTGCTCTTCTTCTGCCTGCAGCCGATGCTGTCGGTCACGTTCCTTTACGGCAACATCCCGGCCTTCGCCTGCGGCGTTGTCGGGGTGTGGATGTTCCTGCTGTTTCTGGACCGGGGGCAGGTCCGGTACGCGCTGCTGACGGCGCTGTGTCTGAGTCTTGCCGTCTCGCTGAAGCTCAATCTGCTGATCTTCTGCGTTGCGGTCGGCGGCGTGTGGCTGGTGGAGCTTGCGAAGAACCGTTCGCTGCGCTCGCTGCTCTGCCTTTTGCTGACCGCCGCGTGCGTGCTCGTGATCCCCGGGCTTCCGAAGAAGCTCTACGAGATGCGCTCGGGCTTCGCCTTCGGGGAAGGGATCCCCATGATCGCGTGGATGGCCATGGGCTTCGATCAGGGCCATGCGGCGCCCGGCTGGTATGACGAGCACCACACGGTCGAGGTCTTTACACAGAGCGGGGAGGATGCCTCCGCCACCGCTGCGGACGCGAAGCGGTACCTCGCCGAGAGAGTGCGGGAATTCAAGCGCGCGCCCGGGGACGCGCTGCGCTTTTTCCGTCAGAAGCTGTACAGCCAGTGGAACGAGCCGAGCTGCGGCTCGCTGTGGCTCAACCAGGTCCAGCTCAGCTTCAGCGAGAAGGGAAAGATCTATGACTTCTTCTGCGGCAGCGGCGCGCGCCGTACCGCAAACGTGATGAATCATGTGCAGCAGCTTGTACTGCTCGGGGCCCTGCTCGGTATGCCCGGGCACTGGCGGCGCAGGGGCATCCGTCAGTGCCTCCTGCCGGGGATCGTGCTCGGCGGGCTGCTGTACCATCTGTTGTTCGAGGCCAAGAGCCAGTATGCCCTGCCGTACTTTATGCTACTGGTGCCGCTGAGTGCCTGGGGTCTGTCCCGCCTGTTCCACAGGATCGAGCACCGCTGAGGCCGGGAGGGAGGATCGGAATGAGAATCAACAATCTGTACGCCCTGCCCGATATGGCTCCACGGTGGAAAGAGATTGTCCAGCGGGACAGGGCGCCCTTCCTCGCCGCGTTTCTGGCGGGACTCGCGGCGCACGGCTACGCGTTTGCCAACAAGCTCCTTAACCACGACGAGATCGAGTCCCTCTTCGGCAAGGGGGCGACGATCACCTCCGGCCGCTGGGGGCTGGAGCCGGTCAAGCTCCTGTTTCCCGACTGGTCGATGCCCTGGATCTACGGGATCCTGAGCCTGCTGCTGATCTCGGCGGCGGCCTGCCTGATGCTGGATCTCCTGGAACTGCGCAGACCGGGCCTTCGGATGCTGACGGCGGCGCTCGTGACCACCTTTCCCTCGCTGACGGGGAACTTCTGCTTCATGTTCACGAGCGCGCCCTATGCGTGGTCCTTCTTTCTGGCGGTACTGGCGGTCCGCCTGTTTCGGAGCGGACCGCGCCTGCTCGCGCCGGTGGCGCTGGTGCTGGCGCTGGGGATCTATCAGGCCTATATCGCCGTCACAGCCAGCCTCTTCCTGCTGATCATGATCGCGCAGGCGCTCGACGGGGAAAAGCCGGTCGGCGAGATCATCGCGGACGGGCTGCGCGCGCTGGCGATGATGCTGGTCTCCGTCGGGCTTTACTACGGTGTGACCCTGCTCGTTCTGCGCGTGGCGGGGGAGAGCTTCAACACCTATGTGACGGAGAACGTCAAGGGCGGCATCGGGCTGTTGCGGCGCATCCGCACCGCCTATGACGCGTTTTTCTACGTCTTTTCTTTCCGCAACTTCTATCTGATCAGCTCGGAGACGCTGCGCTATGTCCATATCGCCCTCGCGGCGGTCCTGGCCGCGTGCATGGCGGGGATCGCCCTCCGGCGGAAGCAGTGGCTGCACGCGGCGCTGCTGGCCTTTCTGACCGCGCTGCTGCCGCTGGCGATCTGCTGCATGGTCCTCATCATGTCGCAGCAGTCCATCCACACGCTTGTGATGTACAGCTTCATCGCGGTGTACCTGCTCGCGGCGCTGGTGGCGGAGCGCATGACGACCCCGGCCGGGCGCGGTGCTGCGGCGCTGATGTCCGCCATGCTGGCGCTGATCGCGGCGGGGAACATCTACTTTGCCAACATGACCTATCTCAAGATGCAGTTGCAGTACGAGAACGCGCATGCCTTCTACACGGTGCTGCTGACGCGGGTCATGCAGACCGAAGGCTTTGACGAAAGCTGCCGCCTTGCCGTGCTCGGCGAGCAGGACAATCTGCTGCACCGCTATGACGAGCTCGACACCGATCTGCTGCAGGGCCCGAACCGGGATCTGGTGAACATCTATTCCCGGGAAAACTTCCTGCGCTTCTATCTGGGCTGCGAGCTGCCCTTCGCCGACGAGGAGACCCTGCGGGAGATGGAACGCGACCCGCGCGTACTGGCCATGCCGGAGTACCCCTACGCGGGCTCGGTCCGGAAGATCGACGACTGCATCGTTGTAAAACTGGGATAAGAGAGACAGACATGAGACAGAAAATGCAGACGGCCCTGCTGTGCCTGCTTGCCGCGGCTGTCCTCTGCGCCTGCGGGCAGAAGGAGCAGACGACCGAGGTCGTGATCGCGTCAGTGACGCAGACGCCCGAACTGCAGGCGACGCCCGTGCCCGATCTGGCGGGAGACTGGTACGGCTGGTGGCACATCCGGCATACCACAGGGGACTGGGCGAAGATGTACGGCTATTCCTGGGACTGCTGCGCCGAGATCGGCGAGGACGGAAAGCTCCTGCTCTGGGATGAGACGCTGCCGAAGGACAACGCCCTGGCGGAGACCACGCTACGGTCCGACGGCGGTACGCTTCGCTGCAGCGGCGGCTATATGATGGACGCTGTTGGCCAGCCCGAGAGCTGGGAGCTTTCTGTCACGGAGGACAAGGGCGGAACGCTGCTGACGATCCGCGGCCACTATGAGGCGGTCGAGAGCGAGGGCGGCTTTTCGTTCGAGATCTTTCTGCGCCCGTGGGGTGATCTTTGGCCGGGGAAGGACAACGAGATCCCCTTTTATTATCAGGACTGGTATCTGCCCCTGATCCGCGCGGGCAGCGCCATGCCCGACACCATCGGACCCTGATACGATTCACCGATAAAAAGCTTTAGAATTTTACCGAGTCAGAATTGTGTCAGGCAAGGCGGCGGCCGCAGGGCATAATGGAGATATATGGCCAAGGCCGCCAACGATGCATGGCGCGATTCTGGCCGGTAAAAAATGAAGGGTTTTATTGGTGGATAGTATGTGAGGAGGACGCAGATGGAATACGGAAGCGAGTTCCACGCGCGCGCAAACGAAGCGTTTGAGCGCGCTTTTCCCGGCTTCGTCAGGGACGACTGGAAGCTGGTCCGCAGCGGCCGCGACGCGCTGAAAGCGCTGGCCGGGCTCGCGGCGGGAAAACGGGTGCTTCTCCCCGCGCTCTGCTGTGAATCGATGATCGTGCCCTTTGCGCTCAACGGCTGCGAGGTCGTTTTTTACCGTCTGCGCGAGGATCTGCGCGGCGATGAGGCGGACGTCCGGGACAAGCTTGCCGACGGGGCGCTGCTGCTGTACATGCCCTATTTCGGCATCCGCCCCTTTTCGGACGCCTTCCTGCGTCAGCTGAAAAGCGGCGGCAGGGACATCCTGCTCGCTGAGGACCGGACGCAGGATATCGTGGTCCCGCGGCGGGAGGAGGGCATCACGCCGGACGCGACGCTGGCGAGTCTGCGCAAGTGGGCCTCGCTGCCCGAGGGCGGGATGCTCCGCACCGGGCTGCCGGTCGAGATCGGCCCTGCCGACAGCCGCTTCGGCGACATGCGCATGGAGGCGATGGAGGAAAAGGCGCGGTATCTGGAGAGCTGGGAACCGTCGCTCAAGCGGGATTTCCTGCAGAAGCTGCACACAGCCGAGGCGATGCTGGACGAAAACCCCGGCGCGGCGGGCATGAGCGAGCACTGGCGGCAGCATCTGGAGCGCCTGGACTTTGACGCGGTCTACCGGGCGCGCCGTCACAACATCCTGTACCTGCGCGACAGGCTGGAGCCGCTGCGGGAGGCCGGGAAGCTGCGCTTTCTCACGGAGCGCCCGGAGGAGAGCACGCTGTATCTCCCGCTGCTGCTGGAGGACCGGAACGCCGTACAGCGCGCGCTGGCGGAGCGGGGGATCTACTGTCCCGTGATCTGGCCGGAGCCGGAGCAGGCGGCGGGCGTCTGCCCCGTGAGCCGTTGGGTGACCGAACACATCCTCTGCCTGCCCTGCGACCAGCGCTACGGGGAGTCGGACATGGACTTCTACGCCGACTGCCTGAACGATATTATGTAAACTTGGAGAACAAACCATGCGAATCGATCCGACTCTGTACCGCGGCAGACCCGCGGAAAAGCGCTGCGAGGTCGAGGAGGCCTGCTACGACCTGCTCGACGGTCTCGGCGTCGTCTATGAGCGCGCCGACCACGAGCACGGCGACACCATCGAGGCGCTGCGGGAGGTGGAAAGCCTGCTTGGCTGCGGGATCTGCAAGAATCTGCTGCTGACGAACCGGCAGATGACGGAGCTCTATCTGCTGCTGATGCCGGGGGAGAAGCCCTTCAAGACCCGCATCCTGTCCAAAGAGATCGGCACGGCGCGCCTGTCCTTCGCTGCGCCCGAACAGATGCTCGCATCCCTCGGCGTCACGCCCGGCTCGGTAAGTCCTCTGGGACTGATGAACGACCGGGAGAAGAGGGTGCACCTGCTCATCGACCGCGACCTGCTCTCACAGAGCTGCGTCGGGGTCCACCCCTGCATGAACACCTCCACGCTGAAGCTCACCTGGGACGATCTGCTGCATACCGTCCTGCCTGCGCTTGGCTTCACGCCGCGCTTTGTCGAGCTGCCGTGGGACCCGAATTCAGTAACATAATATTATTAACGTAAAAATATTAACGCAATTTAATTTACGTATTTTAGTTAACATAACAGAAGCTCCCGGAACCCATCGGTTCCGGGAGCTTCTGTTATGGAGTTTTCGGCATCAGCCGAAGTACAGCGCCGCCCAGAGGGGGATGCTCACGAGCGAGAGCGCGGTGGAGAGGAAGATCAGCTTGGCCGAGAGGGCGCGGTTGCCGCCGTAGATGGTGCAGAGCATGGTGGAGTTGGTCGCGGCGGGCATGGCGGCCATGAGGATCAGCACGCCCTTGAGCGTCGGATCGACCGGCAGGAAGCGGAGCAGGAGGGCGGTCAGGGCCGCGATGCCGACGAGGCGCAGCAGCACGAAGGGGACCGCGCGCCACTCGCTGACGATTTCGCGGAGCGGGACGCTTGCGAGGACCGAGCCGATCACCAGCATGGCGCAGGGCGAGGTCGCCTGCCCGAGAAAGGCGCAGCCGGACAGCAGCACCGGCGGCAGCTGCACGCGCAGCATGTAGAGGATCGCCGCGGCGAGGCCCGCGAGAAAGGCGGGATTGAGCGCCTTTTTGATCGAGAACCTGCCGGAGAGCAGGAAGATGCCCAGCGAGAAGCAGATGAGATTGTAGGGGATGTTCAGCAGCGACGCGTAGAAGGAGGCCGAGCCGCCGAGCACCGCGGCGCAGACGGGGATGCCGATGTAGGTCACGTTGCCGCACATGAGCTCGAACAGGTAGACGCCGCGGTCCTCCTTTGGGGCTCGCAGCAGGGGGACGACCGCGAGGGCGATCAGGGCGCTGAGCAGGAACATCCCGGCGGACAGTCCCACGGCGATCGGCACCGCGCGCGGGTCCACGCCGACGTCGGTGCGCAGGATGGCGCCGAAGAGATAGAAGGGGAGGATGATCTTCACCACGATGTTCGACAGCGCCGCGGTGTTTTCTTCGGTCAGGACCTTCACCTTCCGGCAGACGAAGCCCGCGAGGATCGCAAGGAAGATGGTCAGGATCTGGGAGAGCGCGGCGGACATGGGGACCCCTCCTCCGTTCAGTTCAGAACGACCTCCAGCCGCACCGGGTTGTGGTCGGAGTTTTCAAACTGCGCGTCGATCGTCTCCACGCTCTTGACCGTCACGTTCGGGGAGACGATCAGGCCGTCGATCACGTAGTACTGCGTCCCGACGGTGTCGCTCGGGTCATAGGGCTGGTTGAGCAGACGGCAGGTCGGGGTGCTCAGGTCGTAGGCCAGCGCCCAGCCGTCGGGCAGGAGGTTTGCGTCCAGAACGCCCGGCTCCCAGTTCTCGGGATGGGTGTTCGGGTAGCGCGCGAGGTTGCCGGGAAAGATCTGGTTGAAGTCGCCGCCCGCGATGACGTAGTTGCCCTTCTCGTACTCCGCCGTGATGAACTCCCGGAGCTGGTTGGTCTGGGCGACCTTGCCCTCGCCGTCGTCATAGGCCTCCAGATGGAGGTTGACCAGCACGAGCTGGTGATCGCTGCCGACGACCGGCAGATAGCTGACCAGCAGGCAGCGCTTGAGATTGGCGATGCGCGTCGGCCAGGTGAAGGGGCAGGGGAGGGAGATGCGCTCCGCCCGCTCGATGTCGAAACCGTTCGTCATGGTGAACAGGCCGCTGTGCACCTTGCCGATCGGCGGCACGGGGATGGGCACAAAGGGGCAGGAGTAGTTGTAGGCGAAGGTCTGACTGCTCATGCCCTGGCTGAGGATGCTCCGCTCGTCGATGCCGTAGGTGCGGGAGGAGTCGGTGTCGACCTCCTGCAGCAGCACAAGATCGGGGTCCTCGTCGACGATGGTGCGGTGGATGCCCTCCAGATAGCGGCCCACGGTCTCGCGGTCAGCCGACCTGGAGTCCTTGCCGCCGTCCATGAAGAAGTCCGAGTCCTTGCCGAGCCCGCCGTAGCCGACGTTCCAGCTCAGCACCGTGACCGAATCGCCGACCGCCAGCGTGGTGTTTTCGTCCGTGCGCACGACCTCCGCGTCCTCCACCGGCGCGGGCTTGTACTCCGTCACGGTCAGCCAGCCGAACAGGAGCACCGCGGCTGCGATCACGACCAGAATGAGGATCAAGAGAAATTTCAAAATCTTTTTCATGTCGGAATACCTCCGTCCGTTATTGAATCCAGTTTATCACGGTGTAAAAAAACATGCAAGCGGAAGTACCGGATTTGTGAAAACGGCGCCTTGTCAAGCACAACATCTTGTATTATAATGATACTGCTTTCTGTCAAGCATTCGGATATCCGACTGAAAATAAAAAGAACAGGGAGGAACTCCTTCTATGAGCTATGAGACCATCAAGAGGCAGGACCCGGAGGTCTATGCGGCCATGATGCGCGAGCTTCAGCGCCAGCGTGACCATATCGAGCTGATCGCCTCGGAGAACTTCGTGTCCCCCGCCGTCATGGAGGCCATGGGCAGTCATCTGACCAACAAGTACGCCGAGGGCTATCCCGGCGCGCGCTATTACGGCGGCTGCCAGTATGTGGACGAGGTGGAGAACCTCGCCATCGAGCGGGCGAAAAAGCTCTTCGGCGCCGAGCACGCCAATGTCCAGCCCCATTCCGGCTCTCAGGCCAATGTCGCCGTGTATCTCGCGCTGCTCAAGCCGGGCGACACCATCCTCGGCATGGATCTCAGCCACGGCGGCCATCTGACCCACGGCTCGAAGGCCTCCATCTCCGGCAAGTACTTCAACGCCTGCTTCTACGGCGTCGACCCGGAGACCGAATGCATCAACTACGACCTCGTTCAGCAGCGGGCCGAGGAGCTCAGGCCGAAGATCCTCATCGCCGGGGCCAGCGCCTATCCCCGCTTCATCGACTTCAAGCGCATGCGCGAGATCGCGGACTCCGTCGGCGCGTACCTGATGGTGGACATGGCGCACATCGCGGGCCTCGTCGCCGCGGGCGAGCATCCGAGCCCCGTGCCCTACGCGCACGTCGTGACCACCACCACGCACAAGACCCTGCGCGGTCCCCGCGGCGCGCTGATCCTCTGCAAGGAGGAGCTCGCCAAAAAGATCAACTCCGCCGTCTTCCCCGGCACGCAGGGCGGCCCGCTCATGCACATCATCGCGGCCAAGGCCGTCTGCTTCGGCGAGGATCTGGGCGAGGACTTCAAGGCCTACCAGCACCAGATCGTGCTCAACGCCGCCGCGCTGGCGGACGAGCTGCAGAAGCAGGGCGTGCGCCTCGTCTCCGGCGGTACGGACAACCACATGATCCTGGCCGACGTCTACAGCCGCGGCAAGACCGGGGCCGAGGTGCAGGAGCTGCTGGATCTGGCGAACATCACCGCCAACAAGAACACCATCCCCTTCGACACCCTCTCGGTCAAGACGACCTCCGGCATGCGCTTCGGCTCGCCCGCCGTCACCACGCGCGGCATGAAGGAGCCCGAGATGCGGCAGATCGGCCGTATGATCGCCCGCCTGATCGAGGAGGGCGACGCCGCCGTCGCCGAGATGAAGGCCGAGGCCGTCGCCCTGTGCGAGGCCTTCCCCCTCTACCCGGAGATGTAAGGGACACAATCCATGTCGGGCAATCTGAGCGTGAAAAAAGAACGGCAGGCGAATCTGGAGCTGCTGCGCATGCTGTCGATGTATATGGTCGTCGTGATGCACCTGTTTGCGACGGGAGCGGAGAGTCTCGCCGAGGCCGACTTCGGAGGGATCTCCTATTTCGCGGTATGGTATGTCGACACGCTCTGTCACGCGGCGGACATCTGCTTTATCCTGATCAGCGCCTATTTTCTGGTCATGCTCCCCTTTCGCCTGTCCCGCCTGCTTCGGCTGTGGCTGATGGTCCTGTTTTACACCGTCTCCGGGCTGCTGCTCTCCTTCGCATTCTCCCATACGCCCTTCAGCCGCGGGAATCTGCTGTACGCCTTCTTCCCGGTGACAAGCAGCGCCTATTGGTTCATCACGCAGTATTTTCTGCTCGTTTCGATCAGCCCCCTCCTCAACAGGCTGATCCGAAGCCTGACAAAGCAGGAGCACCGAAGGGCGATCCTTCTCCTGATGATCCTCTTCAGCGTGATCCCCACGTTTTTCTTCTGGTCGGACAGCTACTTCAGCGACGGCTTTGACCTTCCCTGGCTTGTGACGATCTATTTTGTCGGCGCGTATATCCGGCTGCACGGGCTTTCGATCCGGAGACCGGGGCTGAAATACTTTGCCGTGGCGCTGTTTTTGACCGTGAGCCGGGTGGTCCTCGGCGCAGCTGCCATCCGCCTGACCGGCTCCTTTCACGGTGCGGGGCTGCTCTACCACGGCGGCCTGTTCTATATGGTCATGACTGTCTGTCTGTTCGGCGCTTTTCAGCGGTTTGAGATCAGGAACGAGCTCTGCGCGAAGTACATCAATTCCGTCGCCTCCTGCGCCATCGGCGTATACCTGCTGCATAAAAACCGTTTTTTCCCCAGACTGGCGGAGCTGGCCCGGCTGGAGGAATGCGGCAACCGGTTTTGGCGGATAATCCCGCGCGTGCTGTCTCTTGCGCTGGTCATCTTTGTGCTCGGCGTCGCGGTGGAGGCGTTCAGAAAGCAGCTTGCGCGGCTGTACCGGGAGAAGGAGCTGTGCGCCCGGCTGGACCGAAAGGCGGAGGCTCTTCTCCGCAGGATGGACAGCACGAAATAATCGGCATTCTTTTCGTTTTCCCGCCGGACAGTCGGGAGACAAATTGACATAATATAATTTACATAATACAAACATCCCCGCCGGGTTTTTCTCCGGCGGGGATGCGCTGTCCTGTGCGGTTTTGTTCAGATCCCCCGGCGATAGAGCAGATAGGAGTACACCGTGGGCACCAGCGCCATGAGAAGAATGGGGATCAGAAAAGCGGCGAGATTCCAGGGGAAGAAGCTCATCACGATGAAGTAGAGCCCGCCGATCACCCACAGAAAGCCGCCCAGGCGGTGCGTACGGTTCCAGTTCTCCTCGCTGGCGAGCGTCCAGGGAAGCCGGATGCCGAGGGTGTAGCTCTGCTTGGTTTTGGGGAGGTAATTGCCGATCAGCACGAACAGCACGCCCATCAGCGAGGGAACGATCCGCTCTAAGCTCAGATGATAGCCCAGACCGGCGGCGAGGGTCGCGCCGGAGCACACCAGGGAGAGAACGGGGATCGTCCAGAACACGACGGCTTTCAGCGCCGGGCTCATGTTCTCGTGCTTGGGGTCGGCCTTGAGCCCCAGGGGCAGGAGGAGGTTGATCGCAAGCAAAAGCCCCGGCAGACCGAAGACCGCGACGGGACGGCTGGACCAGCCGTCGGCCTCGCCCTGAAAATTCCAATGGATCGCCATGGTCTCCGGCAGGCGGCTGTAAACCGCGGCGCCCACAAGGATCGGGATCAGGCAGATCAGACTTGTCAGGATCAGCGTTCTCTTATTCTTCATGTTCGTCCACTCCTTTCAGGCTCTGGATCCAGAGCAGGACCTCCTCCAGCACGGAGGCGTTGAGACTGTAATAGATGTAGTTCTTCTCCCGGCTCTCGAAGATCAGACCGGCCTTTTTCAGCTGTGACAGATGATAGGACACGGTGGCCCCCGTCATGTCGAAGCGTCCGGCGATGTCCCCGGCGGTCATGCGCCCGCCCTTGAGCATGTTCAAAATCTCGCGCCGCGCCGGGTCGGACAGCGCTTTCATGGTCTCGCTGAAGCCCACGGAGTTCACCTCCTTTTTCTATTTAGAAATCTTTCTAAATAGAAAATACTACAGAAAGAACGCTTTGTCAACAGGCATTTAGATTTTTTTCTAAATACCTGAGCAAAGAAACAGGACGCGTCCCAGCGGGCGCGTCCTGTTGAGAGAGCGCTTCAGTTGATTTCCACCTCGTAGCCGCTCTCGCGCAGCGCCTTCAGCACGGCGTCGCCGTGGGCCTTGCCGCCGACCTCGCAGGCGATGTGGACGGAGGTCTCGTCGGGCTTGAGCCCGGCGGCGAGCTTGTCGTGCTCGATGGTGAGGATGTTGGCGTTGTTCTGGGCCAGCACGCTGAGCATCTGGACCAGGGAGCCCGGCTTGTCGCGCAGCTTGACAACGAAGCGGATGCGGCGATGGCGGGCGACCATGCCCTGCTCGATGATCGACTGGACGAAGCTGACGTCGATGTTGCCGCCGGAGAGGACGCACACCACGTTCTTTCCCTTGACGTCGAGCTTGCCGCTGAGCACCGCGGCCACCGTGGACGCGCCGGCGGGCTCGACGATCTGCTTGCAGCGCTCCATCAGCAGCAGGATCGCGCCGGAGATCTCGTTGTCGGAGACGGTGAGCACGCCGTCGCCGTAGCGGTTGATAATGTCGACCGTGAGGTTGCCGGGCGACTTGACGGCGATGCCGTCGGCGATGGTGGAGGCGCTGTCCGTGGTGACAAGCTTCTTCTCACGGAAGCTGCGGGCGATGGCGTCCGCGCCCTCGGCCTGCACGCCGTAGACCTGCACGCGGGGGTTGACCTGCTTGACGGCCGCGATCATGCCGGCGAGCAGACCGCCGCCGCCCGCAGGGACGAGGATGACGTCGACGGTCGGCAGATCGCCGAGGATCTCCAGACCCAGCGTACCCTGACCGGCCATGACCTCATAGTCGTTGTAGGGATGCAGGAAGGCCGCGCCCTCCTCCTCGCAGATCTCGCAGGCTTTGGCGTAGGCCTCGTCGTAGCAGGTGCCGGCGAGGACGACCTTGGCGCCGTAGCCCTCGGTGGCCTGCACCTTGGCGATCGGCGCGGCCGCGGGCATCACGATGGTGGCGGGGATGCCGAAGGTGTTCGCCGCATAGGCCACGCCCTGGGCGTGGTTGCCGGCGGAGGAGGCCACGACGGGGACGCGCTCGCCCCGCTCGACCATGGCGCTGATCTTGTTGGTTGCGCCGCGGATCTTGAAGGAACCGGTCTTCTGCCGGTTTTCGCATTTGAGATAGATGTTGCCCCCGGTCATGCGGGAGAAGGTGGAGGAGAGATCAAGTTCCGTGTGATGCAGAACGCTTTTGAGGCGCCTCGACGCGGTCATAATCTCGCTCAGAGGAAGACATTCAAGTTCCATATTCACACTCCTTCTTATGTTGGGATTGCCCGCAGATATTATAGCACAGCGTGCATTGTTTTTCCACCATAACAAACGATGCATGCGCAAAAGATTCCGGATGCCAATTCACAGTTTTTTCATCTTTCCGCGAGGGAATGTGTTATCATATATATTCAGTCTGACTTGATTTTCAGGAGGCGTATGCTTTGATACCTGCGCTGATCGTTTTTGTGATTACCTACATCCTGATGCTGAGCTTCCAGAAACTGCGTCCGTACATTGCGCTCTGCTCGGCCGGGGTGATGCTCGTCATGGGCTATCTGGGCGTATTTGAGATGACGCTGGGCTCCGCGCTCAGGGCGGTGGACTACAACGTGCTGCTGATGATCTCGGCCACGATGTGCATCGTGACGCTGTTCATCGAGAGCCGCATGCCCGCGCGGCTGGCGGAGATGATGATGGCGAAGGTGCCGAACGTCCTGTGGGCGGTCACGGCGCTGAGTTTGTTCGCGGGGGTCGTCAGCGCCTTTGTCGACAATGTGGCGACGCTGCTGATGGTGGCCCCGGTGGGGCTTGCGATCTCCCGCAAGCTCAAGATCTCGCCGGTGCCGGTGCTGATCGCCATTGCTGTGTCCTCCAACCTGCAGGGGGCGGCCACGCTGGTCGGCGACACGACGAGCATCCTGCTCGGCGGCTTTGCCGACATGAACTTCATGGAATTCTTCTGGCTGAGGGGCAAGCCCAGCATCTTCTGGCCGACGGAGCTCGGCGCGCTGGCCTCGCTGCTGGTGCTGATCTTCCTGTTTCGCAGGGAGACGGAGCCGGTCGACTGCGAGATCGAGACGGTGGTGGACGACTATTTCCCGAGCTGGCTGATGATCGGGACTGTGCTGCTGCTGATCCTGGTCTCCTTTCTTCCGAAGCCGACGGACCCGACGCTCCTGGTGCTCTACGGCATGCGCAGCGGGCTTTCCTGCGTGCTCTTCGCCGTGATCGGGCTGGTGCGGGCGGCCGTTCGGGAGCGCAGCCTCTCACCCTTTGCCCGCGCGTTTGTGGAGATGGACCTGGAGACGCTGCTGCTGCTGTTCGGGCTGTTCATCGTGATCGAGGGCATCCGCTCCGCGGGCGTGATCGACGCCATTGCGGCGCTGTTCTACCGCACGGCGGGCCACGATCCGCTGACGCTCTACATCCTGATCGTGGTGGTATCGGTGGCGCTGTCGGCCTTCATCGACAACATCCCATACGTCGCCACCATGCTGCCGGTGGTGCGGGGGATCGCCGGGCTGATGGGCGCGGACCCCACGGTGTTCTATTTCGGCCTGCTGATTGGGGCGACGCTGGGCGGCAACCTCACGCCCATCGGGGCCTCGGCCAACATCACGGCCATCGGCATCCTGCGCAAGAACGGCGAGAAGGTGACGACCGGCGATTTCCTGCGCATCGGCATGCCGTTCACGCTTACGGCCGTGGCGGTCGGCGCACTTGTCACCTGGCTGATCTGGGGCGTATGAACCTGACAAAACCGTCTGCGGGAAACCGCGGGCGGTTTGCTATACTGTTCACCAATAAATCCTTTCATTTTTTTCCGGCCAGAATCGCGACATGCTTCGTTGGCGGCCTTGACCATATATTTCCATTATGCTCTGCGGCCGCCGCCTCGCCTGACACGATTCTGACTCGGTAAAATTCTGAGGCATTTTATTGGTGAACAGTATTGGGTCTTGCGAAAAGGAAAAACTTGTATTAATATAGAAAACTGTTATTATAATAAGAAGAAAACGGAAAGGGCGGACGCCATGGACGCGGAGCGCGTGACTTCAAGAAAGAACCCGATCGTCGTCCGGCTGCGCGCGCTGGCCGCGGAGGCGGCCCTGCGCCGGGTGGAGGGGGAGTTCGTCTGCGACGGAGAGAAGCTGCTGACCGAGGCGCTGGACAAGGGCGCGGAGCTCACGCTGGTCATCTGGAAGGAGCGGGCGCGCAGCCTGCCCGGGCTGGAAAACGTGCGGCAGTTCGTCGTGCCCGCGGAGCTTTTTGACTATGTCTCTCCGATGAAAAACAGTCCCGGTCCGCTGTTCACGGTGCGCATGCGCCCGGAGGAGGCGGAGCCGCGCATTACACGCGCCCTGCTGCTGGAGAACGTGCAGGACCCCGGCAATGTCGGGACGCTGATCCGCACGGCCGCGGCCATGGGAGTCGATACGGTGCTGCTGTGCGGCGCCTGCGCCGACGTATACAGCCCGAAGACCGCGCGCGCGACGATGGGCGCGATCTTCCGGGAGCGTCTGGTGCACACGGACGCCGCCGGGGCGAAGGCGCTGTGTGAAAGGAACGGCCTGCCGCTCTACGGCGCCGCGCTCTCAGCGCGGGCGTCCGACATCCGCGGCCTCGACCTGCGCCGCGCCGTCGTCGCCATCGGCAGTGAGGGGCAGGGGCTGAGCGCCGAGCTGCTGGAAAAGTGCGACGGCGAGCTCATCATCCCCATGACGGAGGGGAGCGAGTCGCTGAACGCGGCCTCGGCGGGGACCGTCGTCCTCTGGGAGATGGCCCGGGGGAGATAGACAAGACAGAAAGAAAGGCGGGAGCAGCATGTCGATCCGGCACTGGGCATGGCTGTCGGGCGTGACCAACGCAAGCCCGAAGGCCAGGGCCGCGCTGTGCGCGTACTACGGCGGCGCGGAACAGGCGTTTCACGCCCCGCCGGGGGATTACCGGAAGGTCCCCGGCCTCACGGAGAACGAGGCCGCCCTCTTCGAGGCGCGCGATCTCTCTGCGGCGGACCGCATCCTCGCGGACTGCGAGCGCGAGGGGATCGAGCTCGTGACGCTGCAGGACGCGCGCTATCCCGCCCGCCTCAAGAGCATCTTCGCCCCGCCGGTTGTCCTCTATGTCAAGGGCCGCCTGCCGGATGTGGACGGCGTGCCCTCGGTGGCCGTGATCGGGACCCGAAAGGCGACGCCTTACGGATTGAAGATGGGGCGGGACATCGCCTTCGAGATCGTCAGGTGCGGCGGCATCGTCGTCTCCGGCCTGACCGAGGGGGTCGACCGCGCCGCGGCGCGGGGCTGCCTGCTCGCGGGCGGGACCTGCATCGGCGTGCTCGGCACCTGCCACGGGAGCGAGGGCGGGCTCAGCCGCGATGTGTCCGCCTCCGGCGCGCTGGTCAGCGAGGTCCCGCCGGGGACGCCGCCGCTGAAGCGCTTCTTCCGGGAGCGCAACCGCATCTCCTCCGGCCTGTCCCACGCGGTCTGCGTGGTGGAGGCCCCGGAACAGAGCGGCTGTATGCTCTTCGTGCACGAGGCGCTCGAGCAGGGGCGGGAGATTTTCGCCGTCCCCGGCAACGCGGACGCGGAAAACAGCGCCGGGACCATTGCGCTGTTGAAGCAGGGCGCGCGGCCCGCGGTCTGCGGCTGGGACGTGATGGAGGATTTTGCGGACGTCTATCCCGAGCGCGTACGCAGACCGGGGAGCATCGTACTGCCGGACGGCGCTGCGGAGGCTGCGGAAAGACCCGCCGTGAAAGCGCCTCCTTCCGCGGCGGAGCGCCCGGAAACGACAAAAAAAGAGATTGACAAGGAAAAAAGTGCGGGCTATATTGACTGGAAAGAGCAGCTCGCCGGGCTGAATCCCGAGCAGCTGCAGATCATTTCGGCCATCGGCCGGGGAGAGACGCACATCGACGACATCATCGAGACCACGAATCTGTCGGCGGCCAAGGTGCTCTCCCAGCTCACGATCCTGGAGATCAAGGGCTATGTCCGCCGGTCGGCGGGCAGACGCGTAGCGTTAAACCTGATAAAGAAGTGAGGAAACAGCATGGCAAAAGCGAAGGATCTCGTCATCGTGGAGTCGCCGGCCAAGGCGAAGACGATTGAGAAGTATCTGGGCAGCGGCTACAAGGTGACGGCGTCCATGGGACATCTGAGAGATCTGCCCAAGAGCAAGATGGGCGTGGATATAGAAAACGGCTTTG
>JAUNNC010000030.1 GCA_030531585.1 Eubacteriales bacterium
CCGTAACATCCGTTACGAACACCCACAGTGGATATGTAAAGAATCAAAGACAGTACATTGGGGAACATGGTCGAACTATGTTCGGCGTACGGCCTGATTGCCGGCACGGGAATTGTAGACTGCAGCCATCGTTGGAAAGAAAAAAGGCAACCGAAGCGTGTTCCGGACGCCTGTGCGATTGAGCAGATCGATTCTTATATCTTCGATCCGCAGATCGATATTCCTCTCCAATACCGCACAATCTATATGCTCCTCCGACTGATCAGTAATCGCATCAATGAGGTTCTATTCATGCCCATTGATTGTATCACCTATCCAGATGTTGGAATCTATTCTATTGCCATCCCTACGCAGAAGGAAACGCCATATCATGTTCCAGAATTCCATCAGTATCCCAAAAAGCTTTCCGGTCAAGAGGAAGGGTATCTTTATTCCTGTATCCGAGAATTACAGGAGTACGCCCGTAATCAGCAAACCAATCTTAAGAGTCATCACCAGGACTTCTTATTTGTTTCTCCCTCGGGCAAAAGCCTTGTCACAACGCAAGATGTAAATACGTTTCTGGAAGATGTCTGTGAGAAATACCGGATTAAAGATGCATCCGGGGTTCAAACTAGCATCACTTCTCACGATCTTCGGCACACAGCGGTAGTTGAACGGTTCAAGTATGGAATCATTTCTCCATATCAAACAATGAGAGAGAGCAATCACTCCAGCATTGCCCAGACTTGCGGCTATGGTTACGCATCGGTACATGACGAATCGAAAAAGCTTACAGAGATCTCAATAGGAATGCTTGAAGACCAATATGCTGTAAGCGAACCCACAGATAAGAAAATCGCGCCACGTGCGATTTCTAAGAAGAAATATAGCGCATTGTGCAAAAATTTCGATACGCGACTTCTTCTGGATGGTTCGGTCTGCGTCAACTCTGCCTGTGTCCCTATCTTCGAAACATGCTCAATGTGCGAATACTTTATAGTTGATCCAAAGTGGCAAGAACCACTTGAGGAATACATCGCGATATTCACAGACCGTCTTAACGAACTTGAAGCCATTGGCGGGAACCCCAACAGCATAGCATTCCTTAACCATCAAAAAGATGTGTATACACGTATTCTAAGCAAGATCATTGATAACTCAACTAATGAAATGGAGGTATGTTAAAATGAGTAGAGGAAATAAACTTGCGTCGGAAAATGCGAAAGAATTCAGAGTGGAACAACGAGAAGCCCGGGAAAAAGCCGTTGATGAGGCAATTCGTTATCTCAGAGAATCTGGCTTACCTGTAACAAAAAAGGCCATTGCTGAAGAACTCGGTTGTCATGTAAACACTCTTCAGCAGCCATATATGAGGGATATCTTGCTTCGATATGAGGAATTTCAGCAGTCCGCTAAAACTGAAAAGGATGTATCAATGCTGGAGCAGCGAATTAAAAAACTTGAAAACATACTGAGCCACTCCAGAAACTACAATGCAAGGTTAACAAGTGAAAATGAACGGCTCAGACGAGAAAGAGATGAATATGAAGACAAGTATCGTCGTCTCCTCGGCCGTTATCAGGTCAAAGTTGGAAAAATGAAAATCGGCTTTTAAAGCAGAAAAGGCAGTTACCACAACAATCGTCAGGTAACTGCCTTTTCCGTTTTTTGTTGGCCAGATAAACGGCCAAGTTCAGTGATGTTAGAGAAAAACACAAGTTTAAAATCACAATTATAAAACACTCTCTTAAAAAAGCGAAAAGCGGCTTAAACCAAAGGTTTGTTTTTAAAATGTGATCACACAATACTTTTGTTTCTCTACATCTTGTTGGTCCGAGTGACAGGATTCGAACCTGCGGCATCGTGGTCCCAAACCACGCGCGCTACCAGCTGCGCTACACCCGGATAAAACGCCGTCATTATACATCATCAGCCGGGGGAAAGCAAGTACAAACGCTTTTCCGCGGCTTCGTCCATTTTTGACGATTGATGTTTTTCCTTTGCTGTGGTATTCTGAAAAAAGGAGTGTGATTTCGTTGAGAATGAGAAAACGGGCAAACCTGGACGCGCGGATGGAGCGCTGCGCCGCCCTGCTTGCCGACGATCCCGCCGTGCTGCGCGGCCGCTGGCTGGAGGCTTTCCCCGGCCACGACGGGATCTTTCTGGAGCTCGGCTGCGGCAAGGGACGCTTTACCGCCGAGCTCGCCGCGACCGTGCCGGAGAAGCTCTACCTCGCGCTGGAGAAGGTGCCGGACGCGATGATCCTCGCCATGGAGCGGGTCAAAAACGCGCAGCTCACGAACGTCCGCTTCCTGGACGCGGATGCGAAGCTGCTCAAAACCATGTTCGCCGACGGTGAGGTCGGGCGCATCTATATCAATTTCTGCGATCCCTGGCCCAAGAGCCGGGACGCCAAGCTCCGGCTCACCTCGCCGTTTTTCCTGCGGCTCTATGCGGACCTGCTGCCCGTCGGCGGCGAGATCCGCTTCAAGACCGACAACACCCCGCTTTTCGACTGGTCCGTCACGCAGCTGGAGCAGGAGGGCTGGAAAGTCTCCGAGCTGACCCACGATCTGCATGCAGACGGCCCGGTCGGTATCATGACCGACTACGAGGCGAAGTTCGTGGGGATGGGCATGAAGATCAACCGCCTCGTCGCGACGCGCACGGAGGCGACGAAGGGAACGGCTGCGGGCGAGGTCCCGCGGCTGCGCAACGCCTCGCTGACGGACGCGCGGGGCTATGAGGAGAGCATGGAGGCGCACCGCGCGCGGGAGGCGAAGGCATGAGATTTCTGTCCTGGAACGTAAACGGCCTGCGCGCCGTCCGGAGCAAGGGCTTTGAAGAGATCTTCCTCACGCTGGACGCGGACTTCTTCTGCCTGCAGGAGACCAAGCTGCAGGAGGGCCAGATCGACATGGCCTTCCCCGGCTATGAGAGCTACTGGTGCTACGCCGAGAAGAAGGGCTATTCGGGCACCGCGATCTTTACCAGACATACGCCGCTGTCGGTCTCGTACAACATCGGCGTCGAGGAGCACAGCCACGAGGGGCGCGCGATCACGCTGGAATATGAGGACTTTTACCTTGTGTGCGTCTACACCCCGAACGCACAGGACGGCCTGAAGCGCATCGACTACCGCATGCGCTGGGAGGACGACTTCCGCGCCTACCTCTGCGCGCTCGATCAGAAGAAGCCGGTCGTCGTCTGCGGCGACATGAACGTCGCCCACGAGGAGATCGACCTGAAGAACCCGAAGCAGAACGTCGGCAACGCGGGCTTCTCCGACGAGGAGCGCGGCAAGTTCACCGAGCTGCTCGCGGCGGGCTTCACCGACAGCTTCCGGTATCTGTACCCCGACCGCGCAGACGCCTACTCCTGGTGGAGCTACCGCATGCGCGCGCGGGAGCGGAACGTCGGCTGGCGCATCGACTACTTTGTCGTCTCCGACCGGCTGCGGGAGCACATCAAAGAGGCGTTCATCCTGCCGGAGATCATGGGCTCCGACCACTGCCCGGTGGGGCTGGACCTGACATGGTGAGCATCGGCCCCGTCCGGCTGGAGGGGAACCTGACGCTCGCCCCGATGGCGGGCGCGTCGGACTTTGCGTTCCGCGGCGTCTGCCGCTTGCTCGGCGCGGCCATGACCACGACGGAGATGGTCTCGGCCAGGGCGCTGGTCTACCGCGACGAGAAGACGAAGGAGCTGCTGTATATCCCGGAGGACGGGCACCCCTGCGCCGCGCAGATCTTCGGCCACGAGCCGGAGGTCATGGCCGAGGCCGCCGCAATGGCGCTGGAGCTCTCCGGCGCGGAGATCCTGGACATCAACATGGGCTGCCCGGTGGGGAAGATCGTCCGCGGCGGCGACGGTTCGGCGCTGATGAAGGACCCGGAGCTCGCGGGGCGCATCGTTGAGAGCGTGAAAAAGGCGGTCTCCGCCCCGGTGACGGTCAAGTTCCGCAAGGGCTGGGACAGCGGCAGCGTCAACGCGGTCTCCTTTGCGCAGATCCTGGAGCAGGCCGGGGCCGACGCCGTCGCGGTCCACGGCCGGACGCGCGCGCAGATGTACGCGGGCCGCGCCGACTGGGACACGATCCGCGAGGTGCGCCGCAGCGTCACGATCCCCGTGATCGCAAACGGCGACGTGTTTGCGCCGGAGGACGCGGCGCACATCCTGCGCTATACCGGCTGTGAGCTCGCCATGATCGGGCGCGGCAGCTTCGGCAACCCCTGGATCTTCCGGCGCGGCCAGGCGGCGATCGACGGCGCGGAGATCCCGGCGCTTCCGCCGCTTCGAGATCGGATCACACTGGCCGAGGCGCAGATCGGGACGCTCGCCGCGCGCATCGGCGAGCATCGGGCCTGCATGGAGGCGCGCCACCAGCTCCCCTGGTATCTGCACGGCGTGCCGCACGCGGGTGTCTATAAACAGGAGCTCGTCCGGGTCGAGACCCTGGACGACATCCGCAGGATCTGCCGGGGGATCAAGAGAGATTTAAGCTGACTGGTTCGGCCTCGTATGGGGAGGTGACAGCTTGACAAGGGAACAGGAAGTGCAGATCGTTCAGCGTGTTCTGCAGGGCGACGTCAACGCCTTTGAAAAACTGGTGCTCGAATACGAGAAGAGCGTGTATGCGATCACGCAGCGCATGACCGGCAACGCCGAGGACGCGGCTGACATGACGCAGGAGACCTTCATCAAGGCCTACAACTCGCTCTCCTCCTTCCGGGGCGAGAGCAAGTTCTCCGTCTGGCTGTACCGGATCGCGACCAATGTGTGTCTCGATTTCCTGCGCAGCCGGAGCCGAAAACCGACCGTCTCGCTGTCGATGGAGGACGACGACGGGGAGGAGGTCGAGCTCGACATCGCGGATGAGAGCCAGTCGCCCGAGCGCCTGCTCGAGCGGGGGCTGACACGGGACGCGGTGCGGCGGGGGCTCAACGCGCTCTCGCCCGAGTACCGGCAGATCCTGCTGCTGCGGGAGATCCAGGGCCTGAGCTACGAGGAGATCTCCGACGTCCTCACGCTCGAGGTCGGGACCGTCAAATCCCGCATTTTCCGGGCCCGGAAAAGATTGTGCGCGTTTTTGCTGGAGGACGGGAACATTCCCGATTTTGTGCCGTCAGGGAATATGAAAGGTGGTGAGAAGCAATGAATTCATGTGAGCATTACCAGGAGCTGATCAGCAGGCTCGTGGATGCCGACGTGAGCAGAGAGGAATACGAAGAGCTGCTCGCCCATATGAATACTTGCTCTCGCTGCAGCGCCCTTTCTGCCGTTTTTTACGATCTGTCCGGGATCATCGGCTCCGAAGAGTCGGCGGAACTGCCCGAAGGCCTGCATGAGAACATCATGGCCGGCGTCCGCCGCAGCGATCTTGAAAAGAAAAACCGCCGCACGCGTACCGTCTGGACGCGTACGGCCCTGACGGCCGCGGCCTGCCTGGCCCTGGTCCTGTTTGCCGTGCGCGGCCTCTCCCCGGCGGAGAGGGCCGAGAGCAGCGTCGTCCGCAGTGAGGAGGCCGCCGACGTGCGGCTCTCGTCCGATGCGGCGGAAGCTCCCGCGCTTCCCGCAGTCGAGGCGGCCCCGGCCGCCGGCGCTGCGGAGGAGGAAGCCGTCCCGGCGCCCGCGATCAATCCCGCGGCGGCTCCGAAGGAGAGCGACGCGCCGCAGCAGACCCCCGCGCCCGCGAGCCCGTCTCCTTCGTCTGCGCAGACCCAGCAGCCCGATCACAGCAGCCCGGTGCCCATAGAGACCCGGGAAGCTGCAGCGCCCGTCGTAACGGCGACCCCGGAACCGACGACCCCGACCGCCCCGACACCTGCGGCGGTCCCGAAGGAGAGCGACGCGCCGCAGCAGACTCCGGCGCCTGCGAGTCCTTCCGCCGCACCCGCGGAAACGCAGCAGCCGACCGCCGTGACGCCGACTCCGACGAGTCCGGCTCCGGCGACCCCGGAGGCGACGACCCCGGCCCCGGCAACTCCGGAGGCGGTTTCGGAACCGGCGGCGACGGCGAGTATCCAGCGCGAGCCGGAGCAGTCCGCGCAGGAGAAGACGCCTTCCCCCGCAAGCGGAGAGAGCCCGGCACCCGAGGGCGTCAGGACGGCTGCGGCGGACACGGCGGCGGCGCCGGATGGGTCCGGCGCGGCAGACAGCGTCCCGAACGCCCAGGCTGAGGCGGCCGCACCGACGCCGCCTTTGACGGACAGCCAGGCACCCAGGAAAATCATCCTCGGGCCCAGAGCGCTGATGAACGCTTCGGCGTCCGCTCCGCAGAGCGAGGAGACGCTCCCGCCGCCCGAGGAGTCGGAAAGCCCTGCACCCTCCCCGTCTCCGACGCCGGTAAAGAGCGAGAGCATTCGCATCGCGAAGGAGGAGAACCGGAAGAAGCTACAGGTCCTTCTCTCGGGGACGGAGGCGCCCATGCCGGACAAGACGCCCGACAGGATCTACGAGGCGGTTCTCATATCCAGCGACGCCTACGGCAGCGAGGAAAAGCTGAGCATCCGCGTCTTCGGGACGGAGGTCTGGTATCTCAGCACCGTGAGCGGAGAGAGCACGAGCTTTTCCGCCAAGTGTTCGCCGAAGGAGCTGGAGACCCTGCTTCAAGCGGTGAGAGAGGATGAGCGTGCGCTCGCCTCGCCGGAACCGTCGGCCTCTCCCGCGGCGTCGTCCGCGCCTGCGGCCTCGCCCACGCCGGACCCCTATCTGGGAACGCCCGCGCCGGAGACACCGGAAAAGAAATGATCCCAACACAACGGCAAGGTTCTCTGCGGACCTTGCCGTTGCGCTTTCTGCGCTTGTTGCCTGCGTGGTGTTTGACTTGAAATCCGGTCCGCGCTGTGCTACAATAACATGACAGGAATTTCACAAGCACGATGCGTGTTTGCCGATACAGTAAGGAGAAAACAAGTGAAGCGAGTAAAGGTTTCAAATAATGTGATCCGGCGGCTGCCCCGCTATCTGCGCAGGCTGGATGAACTGACGGAGAACGGCGTCAGCCGGATCTCCTCCTTTGAACTCGGGAACCAGCTCGGCCTTACCCCCTCGCAGATCCGGCAGGATTTCAGCTGCTTCGGAGAATTCGGACAGCAGGGCTACGGCTACAGCGTCCCTGCGCTGCGCGCGCACCTCGCCTCCATCCTCGGCCTCGACCGCGGCTTTACGGCGGTCCTGATCGGCGTGGGCAACATCGGCCGTGCGCTGATGGACAACTTCTGCTTTTCCGACTGGGGCTTCCGGCTCACGGCGGCCTTTGACATCGACCCGCGGCTGATCGGGACGGAATTCAAGGGCGTTCCGATCCTCGGGATGGAGAGCCTGGAAGACTACCTCGCCGAAAACAAGACCGACATTGCGGTGCTGACGGTGCCCAAGGAAGCAGCGGTGACCGTCGCCGATAGGCTGACCGGGCAGGGCATCGACGCGATCTGGAATTTCACCAATGTCGAGTTGACGGAGCCGACCAGCGACGTCATTGTCGAAAACGTCCACTTCTCCGATTCGCTCCTGTCGCTGAGCTATTTTGTGGCCGAGCGCCGGGACGAGTCCGCGGCGAAGACCGGCCGGGAGAAGTCGTAAACACACAGGATTTCGAAAGGCATTGACTTACGTCAATGCCTTTTCGGGTTTGGAGGGGCCATGCTCACGGACGGCGTGATTTTTGATCTGGACGGAACGCTCTGGGACTCCTGCCGCGCGGTGGCGGAGAGCTGGGGCGAGACGCTGCGCGGGCTCGACCCGGCGGCGGTATGCCCCGGGCCGGACGAGGTGCGGGGCATCATGGGCATGACTGCGCCGCAGATCGCCCGGGCGCTGTTTTCCCGCTACGGTGAGGATGCGGAGAAGGTCTGCCTTATGTGCATCCACGGGGAAAACGAGTATATCGCCGCCCGCGGCGGGGAGCTCTATCCCGGGCTGGAAAAGACCCTCGCCGCGCTCTCGGCGCGCGTGCATCTCTTCATCGTCTCCAACTGCCTGGACGGGTATATCCAGTGCTTTCTGCAGAGCTCCGGCCTCGGCGGGTATTTTCGGGACTATGAGTGCGAGGGCTCGACGGGGCTGTCCAAGGCGGAGACCATCCAATTGCTCAGCCGCCGCCACGGTCTGCGCCGCCCGGTCTATGTGGGGGATACGCGCTCCGACGAGGACAGCGCCCGCAAGGCGGGCTGCGCCTTTGTGCACGCGGCCTACGGCTTCGGCACGGCTGACGCCCCGGACGCGGTGATCGGTGGCCTGCCTGCGCTGTGTACGCTGCTGGAAACGGAGGAGGAGAAGCATGTCTGAAGCCATTGCCGCCATCGCCACCGGCGCGCAGGTCGCCGCGATCGGCATCGTGCGCCTGTCCGGGGACGGCGTGATCGGGATCGCCGACCGCCTGTTCCGCCCGGCTTCGGGGAAGCGGATGAGTCAGCAGGAGAGCCGGAGGCTCGTCTACGGCGGGCTGTACGACGCCGGGGGCGAGCTGCTCGACCGCTGCCTCTGCACGCTCAGCCGCGCGCCGCACAGCTACACGGGCGAGGACACGGCGGAGTTTCAGTGCCACGGCTCGCCCACGGTTCTGCGCGCGGCGCTGGAGGCCTGCTTCGCCCTCGGCGCGCGGCAGGCCCTGCCGGGGGAGTTCACCAAGCGCGCGTTCCTCAACGGCCGCCTGGAGCTGACCGAGGCCGAGGCCGTCGCGGATCTGATCGACGCCGAGACCGTGGAGGCTGCCAAAAACGCGGCCGCACAGCTCTCCGGCGCGATCGCCGCGGGGACCGCGGAGGTCTACGCGCTGCTGCAGGATATCAGCGCGCACTACCACGCGGTGCTGGACTACCCGGACGAGGATATCGAGGACTTCCGCCTGGAGCGTTACCGGGCGCAGCTGGCCGGGGCCGAGGGAAAGCTCCTGCGCCTTCTCGGCAGCTTCGAGCGCGGCAGGCTGATGACCGCGGGCATCCCGGCGGCCATCGTGGGGCGGCCCAACGCGGGCAAGAGCTCCCTGCTCAACGCGCTGCTGGGCTATGAGCGGGCCATCGTCACGAACGTGCCCGGAACCACGCGCGACACCATCGAGGAAAAGCTGCGGCTCGGCTCGCTGCTGCTGCGGCTGACGGACACCGCGGGCATCCGCGAGACCGCCGACGACGTCGAGCGCCTCGGCGTGGAGCGCAGCCGTCAGGCCATGGAGCGCGCGGAGCTTGTGATCGCCGTCGTGGACGGGAGCGCGGCGCTTAACGAAGAGGACCTTGCGATCCTGCGCGCGGCGGAGCGCTGCCCGAAGGCGGTGCTGGTGCTGTCCAAGTCGGATCTCGAGCAGCGCGTCGAGGTGCCGGACACCGGCCTGCCCTGCGTCACGGTCAGCGCCCGGACCGGGGAAGGGCTGGATGCGCTCGAGCGCGTGATCCGCGGCCTGTTCCCGCTGCCTCAGGTCCCGGCGGGGGAGATCCTGACGAACGCGCGGCAGGCTGAGGCCGTCGGCCGCGCGCTCGAGAGCCTGCGGGCCGCCCGCACGGCGATGGAGCAGGGCTGTACGCCGGACATCGTGCTGACCGAATGCGAGACCGCTATGTCCGCGCTGGGCGAGCTGTCGGGCCGCAGCGTGCGCGAGGATGTGACGGCGCGGATCTTTGAACGCTTCTGCGTCGGAAAGTGAGGAAGCCCTGTTCCGGGCCCTGAACGCGGGCATTTTTCTATTGACATCACCCTGCCTGTGTGCTAATATACTCTAGCAACATCGGCATGCAGAAGTACCCAAGAGGCCGAAGGGGCTCCCCTGCTAAGGGAGTAGGGTGTCTAAAAACGCCGCGAGGGTTCAAATCCCTCCTTCTGCGCCAAAAACGAATCCCCGTCCTTTGGGACGGGGATTCGTTTTTGGCTCTGGAACGATTTGAACCCGAGCGGAGCGAGGGATGAGACAGGCTTGCGCCGCCGGGGGCGGAAGCAGCAAGCCTGTGTCATCCGCAGCGGTCGAAAAATGCGAGGAGAAGCGAAAGCCCGAAGCATTTTTCGGGCACCGCAAGGCGGATCAAATCCCTCCTTCTGCGCATGGGAATTGCTCCCGGCAGACACGGCGGCTTGACTTGCCCCACCGAACGTGGTACTATTTCCTCACTGAACTGAATATCGTCGTTACCTCCCGCGAGGGAGCTAACATACACGGAGGGTTACCGAAGTGGTCATAACGGGGCGGTCTTGAAAACCGTTAGAGCGAGAGCTCACAGGGGTTCGAGTCCCTTACCCTCCGCCAGAATTTGTCCGAAAACTCGTTTTCGATGCGAGTTTTCGGACATTTTTCGTCACTATTTTTCCTGATCGACGCTTCCACTGTCATAATGTGCCAGCGCATACTCGATGCACTGGTTGACGATCTTGTTAAAAGAAACGCCGGTTTGACGGTTGATCTCGTTGATCCGGTCAAATGTCTCTTCCTTCATCCGAATGGTCCGGCTGATGGATGACATTTTCCGGTCGCTGGTGTCAATTACAAAGTTCTCCATGTGCGCTCCCTCCTGATTCGTTATTGTAATCAGTTCAGAGCTGGCTTATAATGTACATAAATGCAATCAATTATGTACACAATCAGGAGGAGTCCATTATGCCGACAGACAAAACATATAAGAAAATGTATTTCCGTCTTTTCAACGCCATCACGGATGCCTTGAAGTCATTGGAAATTCATGACAGTTCCGACGCGGCGCAAATCCTGATCTCCGCACAGCGATGGGGCGAGGAGGCTTATTTGGAATTACCCGACGAGAATTCATAGAACCGCCCGCGCGGTGGTCTCCATGCTGAGATCGCTGCGCGGGTAGTATCATTTTTCAAACAAAGCCCCAAAAGCCTTGGATCAGCTGTCAACGCAGCGCTGCCCGCGCTTGCGTATTTCGGGGCAAAATGGTAAACTATATAAAAAAGATTGCCACTGCAATTCAACAGGGAGGCGCAGACCATGAAAACACTCATTATCTACTTCAGCGCGGAGCGGGGGACGACGGCCAGAGTCGCGAAGAACGCGGCCGAGGCGCTGGGAGCCGAGCTCTATGCCATCACGCCCGAGAAGCCCTACACGGCGGCGGATCTGAACTACCGGAACCCGCTGGCCCGCTGCAACCGGGAGTTTTTTGCCAAAAAGGACGTCCCCGCCGTCGGACGGATCGAGAACTTTGCGGACTACGACCGCGTCCTGATCGGCTTTCCGATCTGGTACGGCTGCGCGCCGCTGGTCGTGAGCTCCTTCTGCAAAGGCTGTGACTGGACGGGCAAGACCGTCGCGGCCTTCGCCACCTCGGGCGGCAGCGGGATCGGCAAGACGGCGGAGAAGCTGCGCCCCTTCCTCCCCGGCGCCGATTTCAGGGGCGCGAAGCTCGTCCACAGCGGTGCGGAAGTAGCTGCATGGATGGCGGAATGAGATTTCAACACATCGACCATTCCTTCCTCAGCTATAAAAAGAGCTGTCAGCATACGGCTATCGCGTCGGGAAAAGCTCCATGAAGGAACAGACGGCAGCGTTCGAGAAATCGAAACCATAACATTATGAAGCGCATACGCGCGCGCATCGTATCAAAGCTCGAGGCTTGAACGGCGAAGTGCCGTAAAGGAGATGCAAAATGAAACAATTCAGAAAACACCGGCTTGCGCTGCTGCTGATCCCGGTGCTCCTGATTTGCGCTTCGGCGTTCGGCCTCGGCGCGTATACCGTCTCAAAAGAGCCGTCCACGCTCAAAAAGGCTGCGCTCTTTGCGGAAGCGGAGCGGGATCTGGATGCGCTTGCCGATCTGAGCGGAGCGAAGCTTATCACCGTCAGGGACGGGCAGGATGTGGACATCGGGGAAGCCGGGATCTGGATCATCGACGGCGACGCCTCCGACGTTACCGTCAACGTGGAAGCGCCGGGGGACGCAGTGGTGTATCTGCTCCTCAAAGGTCTGCGCATCGAGAACCGCGACCGCCCCTGCATCTATGTCGGGAGCGCCGGAAAGGTCTATCTCGTCGCTACCGGCGACAGCAGGCTCGCGGTGAGCAAAGCATTCCGAAAGGATCCCGGCAGGAAGGCCAACGCCGTTGTCTACAGCCGCACGGAGCTGACGCTGCACGGGGAGGCTCCGCTGACCGTTGATTCTCCCAAAAACGGGATCGTCTGCAGGGACAAGCTGCGTTTTCTCGGGGGAGAGTATACGATCACGGCGGGCTCCAAGGCTGTCGCGGCCGACAATGCTATCTGGATCGCGGGGGGAGACTTCCGGCTGAAAGCGAAAACCGACGGCCTCCACGCGGAAAATGAGGACGACGGCATGCAGGGCAGCATCTATATCGGCGGCGGCAGCTTCGACATCGACGTGGCCGACGACGGGATTCACGGCCAGACGATGGTTCAGATCGACGACGGCAGGCTCGCCATCACCGCCGACGAGGGAATCGAGTCCACCTGGGTGCTGATCAACGGCGGCGAGATGGACATCCACGCCTCAGGCGACGGCATCAACGCCGGACGGAAATCCGACGCTTATCGCCCGAGGATCGAAATCAACGGCGGCTCCGTTACGGTCGTCATGGACGGGGAGGACCCGGACGCCATCGACTCCAACGCGGACCTGATCATAACCGGAGGCACCGTCAACGTCTCCGGGGCCGGGATCGACTGGGACGGCAAGCTGGAATTCACCGGCGGAACGGTGATCATCGAGGGAGAGGCGGTCAGCGAGATCCCGAACACGAGTACGCACAGGCTGGATGAATAGGCGTGGATAAGACGATCCGCAGAGGGGACGATCCTGTTTCCGAGGAACCATCAATCAAGAACGTTCGGGCCTAAGCGCGCCCCGATTTTGTACCGGCAGATCGGGCGGCAACTCAGGCAAAATGAGGGCGCGTCTTCGGAGTATGATGGATAGGGCGGATATCGTAAGGACGGGGAAAAGATGAGATTTCAACACACCGACCGGAACGGCTTCCTGCTGGGCCTGCTCGACTTCGTTACCGCCGGGCTGTTCTTCCTGCTGTACATGCCCCTCGGCGGCTTGCAGCGGGAGCTGGAGGAGGTCCTCGGCCACGAGCTGCTGCCGTACCGGAAGGCCTATCTGCGGGGCATCCCGACGCTGTTCGTCTACACGCTCGTCTGGATGGCGCGCATCGCCGAGGAGCTGAAGGCAAAGGCGATCGAGCTCGGCGTCGAGGGCCCGTATACCTCCTTCCGGCACATGTTCGGCTGGAACGTGTTCGGCCTGCTGCTGCTCGGCCCGGGGGTGTCCACCAAACGCTTCTTCGACACGCTCAACCGGGTGGAGCGGGAGCTGAATCGGCGAAATTGACAGGAGGTGCTTATGGAAACTCTCTCATGCTGCTGCGGTACGGACAGGACCGCGAAAAAGAAGAAAAACTGCGTCCTCTGCGGGAAGCCGCTCGTCTACTTCCCGGAGGAGAAGCTGCTGGAATGCGGGATCTGCCATCAGGTGAAGAGCGCGAACGCGGCCTGCGAGGACGGGCACTTCGTCTGTGACGAGTGCCACGGCGGCGGCGGGGCGGCCGTCCTGTCGTTCCTGCGGCAGAGCGGCGAGAAAGACCCGATCGCCCTGCTGCATCAGGCGTTCAAGCTGGAGGACGTGCATCTGCACGGACCGGAGCACCACAGCATCGTGCCGTGCGTGCTGATCACGGCCTATCACAACTGCGGCGGGCGGCTCGATTTCGAGAAAAGCCTGCTCGAAGCCTGGAAGCGCGGCCGGAAGATCCCCGGCGGCGCCTGCGGCTTTCTCGGCGTCTGCGGCGCGGCGGCCGGAGCGGGCATCTTCGCAAGTATCGTCAGCGGCGCGACCCCGCTCACGCCCGGACAGTGGGAGATCCCGCAGCGCCTGACCGCCGCCTGCCTCGAGGCTATGGCCCGGATCGGCGGCCCGCGCTGCTGCAAGCGGACCAGCCGCGTCGCGGTCGAGACCGCGGCGGCGTTCTCCGAAAAGGAATTCGGCGTCGCCATGCCGGTCAGCAGGGCGGCCTGCGCCTACTGGGCGTGGAACAACGAGTGCATCGGGCAGCGCTGTCCTTACTTCCCGAAAAAGAAGGATTCTTCGTCATGAACGCTGAATTCGGCGCGCCCCGCCGCTGACGACCCCGGTCTGCCCGGGGCAATCCAAATGGAAACAACCGCGCCCCGGCCTCCCATCGAGGCCGGGGCGCGGCTGCTCATTCCCGCGTCAGATGTTCATGCAGCGCTTCAGACGCAGCTGCAGCTTGTCCGCTTCGAGATCAAGCAGATCGATCACCTGGATATTCAGCTCGGAGGCGCGGTTGCGTACGCGGTCGTTGGCGCGCTCGGCCGTGACGATGGCGGCGCGGGCCATCTGACCGCCGAAGCGGTCGCGCAGGATGGCCAGCTCATTGAGCGCTTCGGTGCGGATCTCGCAGGTCTTGCAGCTGATGAAAAGCGGGACCACGCCGCGGCAGCACATGACGTCCAGCTCATTGCTGACGGAGTCTGCCTTGTTTTCACCCTCCCAGTCGACGATCACGCTCAGGCGCACGTCGTCGAATATGCCGGTATCCAGGCAGGCCTTGTAGACGTAAGTCTCAAGCACGCTGCCCACATCCCGCAGCCAGGCACGGATCTGCCCGTCCCGGAAGTGAAGGGAGACCTCCTCCGGCGTGATGTGCAGGTCCCGGATCAGGCCGATGCGCTCGAGATCCCGCAGCGCTTCCTCCGGCGCGTCGATGCGGGAGCCGCGCTCACCCTTGACGGTGTACGGGCCGGAGACGTCCAGCGTGTAGCTGCCGTCCGGACTGCCGGGAGAGATGCGCTGGATATAGGTGACGATTTTTGTCCAGCTCTGCTGATGCTGCAGGTAGATCTGGAGAAAGGGGTCGAAATCGTCCAGATAGCGTGCGAGCACGGCGTTGTCCACGCGCCCCTCGCGCACGGCTCCTCCCGCCATGGCAAAGAAATCCTCCACGCGGTAGTGCAGATCGCAGCGCAGAGCCTCGGCGAAGGCGGCGTTTCGGATATTATACAGACAGTTTCGCTTCCGGCTGTAGGTAAAGACCGGGATCTCGGACTCCGCGCAGAGCAGGCCCGCGGCGAAGAGCACGGCGTCCGTGCCGCCGGTGATGTCCAGGGCGCAGTCGGGATAGTGCGCCAGGATCGTGCGCAGCAGCACGAGCACCGCGTTCGTGTCATAGACGTTGGCCTTGAAGAAGATGAGCTCCGCCTGCAGCCCGCGGCGGGTGAAATAGGCGTGCAGGGTCCTGTGCAGCAGCGCGTCCCCGGCCGCGGTCTCCGGGCAGATATAGACCACCCGCGTGGGCCGGAACATCTCGACGCCCAGCACGTTCTCAAACGGCCTCTCGTCATACAGCTCGATCAGTGTTTCCATGGGCGGCATCGGTCCTTTTCTCTTTATTCTGTTTTCCATTGTAAATCCCCTTCGCCGAAAATGCAATCGCCGGTTTGCCGGAGAATACGGAAGCGCTTTCCCGACGCCGCGGGCGGGAGCTCTCCGGCAAAATACCGGAAAGCGTACAAAAACCCGGCGCTGAAGGGAGTCCGCTATGGGCAGGTTGAATGAAAATTCGTTTAGGGTGAATTATTACTTGACTGTTCCACTTCAAAAGAGTATAAGTATACACAACAGACGAATATACTGCGCATGGAGGCGGATACAATGAATAAAGATGAAATCAAGAAAATCGTGCTCGCCTATTCGGGCGGTCTGGATACCTCGGTCATCATCCCCTGGCTGAAGGAGAACTACAACGATCCCGAGATCATCGCCGTGGCCGGCAACGTCGGACAGGTGGGCGAGCTGGAGGGGCTGGAGGAAAAGGCCCTCAAGACCGGCGCCAGCAAGTTCTACGCGCTGGACCTCGCGGACGAGATGGTCAACGACGTGATCATCCCCTGCATGCAGGCGGGCGCGAAGTACGAGGACTATCTGCTGGGCACGGCCTTCGCCCGTCCCATCATTGCCAAGGGTCTGGTGGAGATCGCGCTCAAGGAGGGGGCCGACGCCATCGCCCACGGCTGCACCGGCAAGGGCAACGACCAGGTCCGCTTTGAGCTGGCGATCAAGCACTTTGCCCCGGGCATGAAGGTCATCGCCCCGTGGCGCGAGTGGAAGATCAAGTCCCGCGAGGAGGAGATCGACTACGCCGAGGCCCACAACGTCCCCCTGAAGATCAGCCGCGAGACCAACTACTCCAAGGACAAAAACCTCTGGCATCTGAGCCACGAGGGCCTGGACCTCGAGGACCCCTGGAACGAGCCGCAGTACGAAAAGCCCGGCTTTCTGGAGATGAGCGTGAGCCCCATGGACGCCCCGGACGAGCCGGAGTACCTGACGCTGGAGTTCGAGCAGGGCGTCCCGGTCGCCCTCGACGGCGAGAAGCTGAGCGCGACGGACATCATTTGGAAGCTCAACGCCCTCGGCGGCAAGCACGGCATCGGCCTGCTGGACATCGTGGAGAACCGCCTTGTCGGCATGAAGTGCCGCGGCGTGTACGAGACCCCGGGCGGCACGATCCTGTACGCGGCCCACGCGGCGCTGGAGACGATCTGTCTCGACAAAATGACCGCCCACAAGAAACAGGAGCTGAGCGTGTGCTTTGCGGAGCTGCTGTACAACGGCCAGTGGTTCAGCCCGCTGCGCGAGGCGCTGAGCGCCTTCGTGACCGCCACCCAGAAGCACGTCACCGGCACGGTAAAGCTCAAGCTCTACAAGGGCAACATCATCAAGGCCGGGCTCAAGAGCCCGTATTCCCTCTACTCCGAGAACATCGCCACCTTCGGCGAGAGCGACTACGACCAGGCGCAGGCCGCGGGCTTCATCAATCTGTGGGGTCTGCCCACCACCGTCCAGGCGCTGATGGAGCAGGGGAAGCTTTGAACGTCAAAGAAGAACAGGCATAACGAGAGGAACGTGTCATGAACAAGCTGTGGGCAGGGCGGACGGAGGCGGAGACAGCGAAGCTCGCCGACGAGTTCAACTCCTCCATCGCCTTTGACAGCCGCATGGCGAAGCAGGACATCACCGGCTCCATGGCCCACGCCGCGATGCTGGGCGCAAAGGGCATCATCACCGCGCAGGAGGCGGAGGTCCTCATCGACGGGCTGCAGACCATCCTGGACGATCTGAAAACCGGCGCCCTGCAGATCGACCCCGCCGCCGAGGACATCCACATGTTCGTCGAGCAGGTCCTGACCGATCGCATCGGGAACGTGGGAAAGAAGCTCCACACCGCGCGCAGCCGCAACGATCAGGTGGCGCTGGACCTCCGCCTGTACCTGCGCGGCGAGATCGACGAGATTTCGGCGCTGACCGCGCAGCTCGCGTCGGTGATCTGTGACAAAGCCGAGGAATACGGGGACGCGATCATGCCGGGCTACACCCACCTGCAGCGGGCTCAGCCCATCAGCTTCGGCCACCAGCTCATGGCCTACGCCATGATGCTGCTGCGGGATCTGGACCGGTTGAAGGACTGCCGGCGGCGGATGAACGTCTCGCCCATCGGCTGCTGCGCGTTGGCGGGGACCACCTACGACACCGACCGCGAGATGGAGGCCGAAGCCCTCGGCTTCGACGGGATCTGCCTCAACTCCGTCGACGGCGTCTCCGACCGCGACTTCGCTGCCGAACTCTGCGCGGTGCTGGCCATCGAGATGATGCACCTGTCGCGGCTGGCCGAGGAGCTGATCCTCTGGTCGAGCTGGGAATTCCAGTTCATCGAGCTGCCCGACGCCTATACCACCGGCTCCTCGATCATGCCCCAGAAGAAAAACCCCGACATGGCGGAGCTGGTCCGGGGCAAGACCGGGCGGGTCTACGGGGACCTGATGGGCATCCTCACGGTGCTCAAGGGCCTGCCGCTGGCATACAACAAGGATATGCAGGAGGACAAGGAGGGCGTTTTCGACGCCTGCGACACGGCGAAGATGTGCCTTGCGGTCATGGCGGGCATGCTCCCCGGCATGAAGGCGAGGCGGGACAGGATGCGCAGGGCCGCCTCCGAGGGCTTCATCAACGCCACCGACCTCGCCGACTATCTGGTCATGAAGGGCCTGCCCTTCCGGAGCGCGTACAAGATCTCCGGCGCGCTGGTGGGCAAGTGCATCCGCGAGGGAAAGACCCTCGAGACGCTGAGCCTCGCGGAGTATCGGGAGGCGTCGCCGCTGATCGGAGACGACGTCTATACCCACATCGACCTCGGCGTCTGCGTGCAGAAGCGCACGAGCGCCGGAGGCACCAGCGTACAGTCCGTGGAACAGCAGATCAGGGCGGTGCGGAGCCGTCTGGAACAGGATGATGGAAAAGACGATTGAACTTGCAAACGCGCTGCAGAAGCGGCTGCATCGGATCCCGGAGGCCTCCGGCTGCGAGACGGAGACGAAGAAGACCCTGATTGGCTTTCTGCGGGCGGAGAGCGATCTGGAGATCGTGGACTGCGGCTCATGGTTTTACGCCGCGCATCGCGAGGAGGACGCTGCGGAGGGCATGGCGCTTCGGGCCGACATGGACGCGGTCACGGGCGCCGACGGCAGACCGTACCACGGCTGCGGCCACGACGGGCACAGCGCGGTAATGGCGGCGCTGGCGGCGTCTGCGAAGGGGAAGCGCTTTGGAAAGAACCTCTTCTTCCTCTTCCAGCACGCCGAGGAGACCGGAGCCGGCGGCGCGGAATGCTGTGCGATCTTTGAGAGAGAGCGCATCGACGCGATCTGCGGCTTTCACAACTGCCCCGGCTACCCGGCGGGCTCCGTCCTGCTGCTGCGCGACACCTTCGCCTGCGCCTCCCGAGGCCTGCGGCTCCTGTTCGAGGGTAGCCAGAGCCACGCGGCCTACCCCGAAAACGGCCGGAACCCCATCTTCCCCATGGCGGCCTTCTTCGAGCGCTGGCAGGCGCTGACCGATCCGGCGCAGTACGGCGGCTTCGTTCTGGCAACGCCGGTGTGCTTCACGGCGGGCTCGCGCTCCTTCGGGGTCGCGGCGGGCGGCGGGGAGATCGACCTCACGCTCAGAGCCTGGCGCGACGCGGATCTGGAGAAGATGACGGCCGCGGCGGTCCGGATGGCCGAAGATCTGGCGTCAAGGGCGGGCGTGAAGCTGACGCACACCATCCAGGACGTCTTTCCCGCGACGGTGAACGCGCCGGAACTCTACCATAAGGCGGAGACAGCCGCGAAAGCGGCGGGCCTGCGCTGCCTGACCCCCGCGGAGCCTTTCCGCTGGTCGGAGGATTTCGGCCATTACGGCGCGCACTGTCCGGCCTTCTTCTGCGGCGTCGGCGCCGGGGAGGACGCCCCCGGGCTCCACACCCCGGACTACAGATGGAACAGCGCCGTCACCGAAGCGGCGATCCGGCTGTTCTCAACACTCATCGGTATATGATTTTGCTCTGCAAAGGAATATAAATCTTTCTGAAAAAGGAGACGAACAAAATGAAAAAGACGATTTCCCTGATCCTCTGCCTGGCGCTCTGCGCCGTCTGCCTCGCCGGCTGCGGCGGCAGCTCCGCCCCCGCCGCGGAGGCCCCGGCCGCCGCTCCCGCCGAAGCGGCCAAGGTCCTCAAGGTCGCCACCAACGTCGCGTTCCCGCCCTACGAGTACTATGAGAACGAGAAGGCCGTCGGCATCGACGTCGACATCATGCAGGCCATCTGCGACAAGCTCGGCTACACGATGGAGCTGAGCGACATGGAGTTCGGCTCCATCATCACCGCGGTCGCTGCGGGCAAGGTGGACGTCGGCTTCGGCGCCATCACCATCACCGAGGAGCGCGCCAAGAGCGTCCACTTCACCACCAGCTACTCCACCGGCATCCAGTCCATCATCGTCAAGGAGGACTCCGCCATTGCGGGCGTGGACGATCTCGCGGCGGACGGCATCAAGATCGGCGTGCAGCAGGATACCACGGGCGACATCTACGCCACCGACCAGTTCGGTGAGGACCACATGGCCCGCTTCAATAAGGGCGCCGACGCGGTCCAGGCGCTGATCA
>JAUNNC010000187.1 GCA_030531585.1 Eubacteriales bacterium
GAATACGAGGGCTACTGCATCAACATCCTCGACACGCCGGGCCACCAGGACTTCTCGGAGGACACCTACCGCACGCTGATGGCGGCAGACTCGGCAGTCATGGTCATCGACGCGGCCAAGGGCATCGAGCCGCAGACCAGAAAGCTCTTCAAAATCTGCGCCATGCGGCACATCCCGATCTTCACCTTCATCAACAAGCTCGACCGCGAGGCGCGCAGCCCCTACGATCTGATGGAGGAGCTGGAGACGGAGTTTGGCATCGGAACCTATCCGATGAACTGGCCGATCGGCTGCGGGCAGGATTTCAAGGGCGTCTATGACCGCGAGCGCCGGGAGATCCTGGCGTTCAACGAGTTCCACCGCGGGCAGAGCAAGATCCGCGCGATCGAGTGCAGACTGGACGAGACGGAGAAGCTGGACGGGCTGATTGGCGCGCGGCTGCGCGGACAGCTCGCAGACGATATCGAGCTGCTGGACGGCGCGGGCTATGAATTCGATCTGGACGAGGTGCGCAAGGGCAGGCTGAGCCCGGTGTTCTTCGGCTCGGCGCTGAACAACTTCGGCGTGGAACCCTTTCTGGAGAGCTTCCTGCGCATGACCATGCCGCCGCTGCCGCGCATCTCGGAGGACGATATCGTTGATCCCATGGACGAGCGTTTCTCCGCTTTCGTGTTCAAAATCCAGGCGAACATGAACAAGGCCCACCGCGACCGCATCGCCTTCATGCGCATCTGCTCCGGCCGCTTTGAGCGCGACAGGGAGTACTATCACGTGCAGGGCGCCAAGGCGCTCCGCCTGGCCCAGCCTCAGCAGCTCATGGCACAGGAGCGCGCGATCATCGACGAGGCTTATGCGGGCGATATCATTGGCATCTTCGATCCCGGCATCTTCTCCATCGGGGACACGGTCTGCGAGAAGGGGATGAACGTCCGCTTTGAGGGCATCCCCACTTTCGCGCCCGAGCACTTCGCGGGCGTGGAGCGTGTGGACACGATGAAGCGCAAGCAGTTTGAAAAGGGCATCCTGCAGATCGCCCAGGAGGGCGCGATCCAGATCTTCCACGAACCGTACACCGGCGTGGAGGAGGTCATCGTCGGCGTCGTGGGCGTGCTGCAGTTCGAAGTGCTGGAATACCGCCTGCGCACGGAGTACGGCGTCGAGATCCGGCGGCGCCCCATGCCCTTTGAGCTTGTCCGCTGGGTGGAGAACGAGGAGATCGACATCTCCCGTCTGAACCTGACCAGCGACACCAAATGGGTGCAGGATTTCAAGGGGAACAACCTGCTCCTCTTCACCTCCGAGTGGTGCATCAACTGGGCCCTGCAGAAGAACGAGGGCCTGCGTCTGCGGGAGTTCAACCGCGATTAAAGGAGAAATCATGGCGGAAGGAATCAAAATCGAAATCTATCGGCAGAAAAACGCCGAGGAGTTCACGGCGGCGCTGGCCGATCCGGACAGCCGTCTGGAAACCGGCAGCGGCGCTGCGGCGACGGCGGCGGTGGCCGCGGCCTTTCTGTGCCGCGCGGCGGTCCTGACGGAGAGGACGGCAGGGGAGAACGAGCGCGTGGCCTATATCGCACGCAACGCCGAGATCCTGCGCAAGTACATGGTCCACCTGATCGACGAGGACGTCCACTCGCGCGGCCCGCTCAGACGCGCCGTGAAAGAAGGCGGCGCGCAGGAGATCGAGGCCGCCCGTCAGCCCGCGGTCAGCATTGCCCGCGAGATCGTCAACATGATGGGCCAGCTCATCGACCTTGCGAAAGAGCTCACGGCATTCTGCCCGCAGGAGGGCATGCATTTTCTCGCCGCCTGCGCCGAGCTCGCGCTCGCTTCCATGCGCGCGTCCCGGCACTATATCGTCGATATGTCGGACAAGAGCTCCGACGAGACCTATCGCTACATCAACCGCCGCGAGAACGAGATCCTGCTCGGCGCGGCCTCGGCTTCCGCGGAGGAGCTTCTCGCCGCGGCGGAAAAACAGATATAAATGATCGGAGGACGGCGTCATGGATGAAAACATCGCAAAACTGAAAGAATGGATCGACGGCAGCGACAACATCGTGTTCTTCGGCGGCGCCGGCGTCAGCACGGAGAGCGGGATCCCCGATTTCCGCAGCGTGGACGGCCTGTACAACCAGAAGTGGAAGTACCCGCCCGAGACCATTCTCAGCCACAGCTTCTTTGAGCGCGACCCGGAGGAGTACTACCGCTTCCACCGGGAGAAGCTCGTGATCGACGGGGTCAAGCCGAACCGGGCGCACCTGAGGCTGGCGGAGCTGGAAAAAGAGGGAAAGCTCCGGGCGGTCATCACGCAGAACATCGACGGGCTGCACCAGGCCGCCGGCAGTCAGAATGTGCTGGAGCTGCACGGCAGCATCCTGCGCGCCTACTGCTCGCGCTGCCGCAAGCCCCATGACGCGGATGTCATCAACCACGGCACAAGCGTGCCGCGCTGCGACTGCGGCGGCGTTATCCGGCCGGACATCGTCCTGTATGAGGAACCGCTGGACGACGACGTGATCATGCGTGCCATCCATTACATCCGCAAGGCCGACGTTCTCATCGTCGGCGGCACATCGCTGCGCGTCTATCCGGCGGCGGGGCTCATCAATTACTACCGGGGGAACAAGCTGGTCCTCATCACCCGCAGCAGTACGCCCGCGGGCGCCGATCTGGTCGTACACGGAAAGATCGGCGAGGTCTTCAGCCAGATCTGAGCCGATATGGGAAAAGGGAAACTGATCGTTCTGGAGGGCATTGACGGCAGCGGCAAGTCCGCGCAGTACCGCCGGCTCTGCACCAGACTGGAAAACGATAAAATCGGGTATCATCATATCGTCTTTCCGCGCTACGAGAAGGACAGCAGCGCGCTGATCCGCATGTATCTGGGCGGCAAGTTCGGCACAAAGCCCTCCGATGTGAACGCCTACGCGGCCTCGACCTTCTATGCGGTGGACCGTTACGCATCCTACTGCGAGGATTGGGGCAGACTATACGAAAACGGCAGCCTGATCATTTCGGACCGCTACACCACGTCCAACGCCGTACATCAAGGCAGCAAGCTGCCTGACGACGAGCTGCCGGATTTCTTCAACTGGCTGACGGATCTGGAATACAACAAGATGGGTCTCCCGGCCCCGGACCTGGTGATCTATCTGGACGTGGATCTCGAGACCTCCCTGCGCCGCATGCGCCGGAGAGAACAGAAGACGCACACGCATGCCGACATCCATGAGAAGGACGCGCAGTATCTTGCCCGCTGCCTGCACACGGCGGACATGGCCTGTCGGCATTACGGCTGGACGCGCATCCCCTTCATGAAGGACGGACTCGAGCGAGAGACGGACGAGAAGAACGCGGAGATCTACCGCGTCGTCCGGGAAGCGCTGCGGAACGAATAATCGCCCGGCCCCGCAACGAAGAAAGCGAAGGGACCCGAAGGCCCCTCCGCCGTGTACTCAGCAGCCACAGCCGCAGTTGTTGCCGCAC
>JAUNNC010000188.1 GCA_030531585.1 Eubacteriales bacterium
GTAGGCGGCTTTCACGAGCATTCTTTTATACTATCCATGCGAGCTGGAGATAGGGCGAGTCCCTCACGCAGAATGCACTGCTGATATTATATCACAGTTGGTCGCCATCCGCAATATCTTGACTGCGATGACAGACAAAAAAGCGCGGATGCACGCAAAAAAGTTTCCCCGATGATTTGAGAGACTGGATGGTGAAATGAAAATGATGAGCAAGAAAGACTGGATCATAAATCTGGAGAACGCCGCCGCTGAGGTTGCTACCCTTTGGGGGAAGGAAACTGTGCGGCACATTCTCCAGAAATACGGTGCGAGATCGATTGAAGACTTGAGTCCCTGCCATTACAGTGAGGCCTTTGACGAGCTGGACTTCATGGCAAACGACGACCGCGACTAAAAATCCCACTATAGAACAGGTACGGTCCTTCCTCCAGAAGCTCTCTGTACCACGCAGCCGAATCACTTTGATCTGCGTTCAGCTCCTTGGCCCGACGATGGAAGATTTGACCCACAACCTGTCGGCTCAGATGCCCTTCAAACTCCTCGGCGATCTCACTGTACGAACAACCGCCCCGGAGTACCATGCGCACGATGGCATTATCGACCCGCCGCGTGGTTCTGGCATACGGGCTGGCAAAGGTAATCTCCGGATAATACACGCACCCGCAATCAGGGGACAGGCACTTGGCCTTCCTGAACTCATAGGTGATCGTGATGATTGCAACATCATCGCCACGCGGGATCACATCAAGATAATCCCGGTGCATATTCCCCTGATTACGCACTTCCGGATTTCCGCATCGTGGACAGCACGGACGAGCTTTCGCAGGTACAAGAGTACAGAAGAAATGGTTCCTGCCGCCCTTCCCAGATATGACCTGAAGCTCGGGCTGACCCAGTTCCTTCGTTCTACGTCTATCAATCTCGTTTTTTTCAATGCTCATCTGTACTACCACCCTATCAATTGCAATGACTAATTATGGTTTACCACCAAATTCATTACAATTCCACTGACCTATTCTCAGGTTTTCGATATAGTGTACAACGCCCCTACGTGGGCATTGGTAATACCGTCCTAAGCAAGACGTTAAAAGGCTTCGGGTCACCAACGTGATCGCTCCGAGTGCACAGAAAGGAGCTGTTCGCCACGGCGGTGACACCGACAAATGAATACTGAGCCAGCACGCGAACAGCTGGACGCAACTTGAAGCGGAGACATCGTTCTCTCGCATCGGGTGGGATTTCTGCGTCCATTTTGCCGCTGGCACCCATACGGGCTCTCCGCTTCTCCACGCCATCAGCGGTCGTGGGGCCAGAGGAGGGCCCGTATTATGCAAAACTTTGACAACCCGAGTAAACCCTATCGTATCTTCGACCGGAACCTGAAAGAGTGGTTCGAAGTACCCGCCGACTACTACAAAGAATATGACCGTGAGCGCACGGCGTTCAGGAAACGAATGCAGGATCATGGCCGGTGCTGCTGCCCTCGCGATAAGTGGTGGCTCTGCGACATGTTCTGTGAAGACTGCGAATACCGCCGCGCCGGGGACCTGCTTTCCCTCGATGCCCCGGAAGGCGACAGCAGCGTCACCCTGCTGGATCAGCAGGAAGCAGACGGTCCCCGCATGGAAGACGTCATCGCCGACCGCGACCTGCTGGCCCGCCTGATCAAACGGCTCCGGGAGCTCGATCCCGATGCCGACACCATCCTCGCCATGTGGCAGGAGGACTCCACTATGTCCGACCGGGCGATTGCCAAGGCGCTGGGCCGCCCACAGCGGACCTTCGCGGATCAAATGAAACGCTACCGCACAGAGCTGCGGAAAGTCCGTGGCTACTAATATAATGTAAGACCCGCTTCTGGCTGCCGTGATCCCGGTGGCCAGAAGTTTTTTCATCTTTTTTGATTTTCCTCCGCTCAAATCCGCCGCCCATCTCCAGTGGAAAGTGTAAGGCAACGACACCGGCCTACAGAAACGGAGGTGAGACGACATGGATCACAGCAACCGCAGAGACAGCAACATCGCGGCTGAAGAAATATTGGTGCTCAACGCGATCAGCCTTGTATCCGCCCGCATGGCGCGAAGGCTTGCTGCCCTTGCCAAACAACGACAATCCGAGGAAGGAGGAAAACACTATGAGCAAGATGAGCGATATGGCTCAAACCATCGAAGAGCTCCGCAATGCTGCTGCCGCAATTACTGACGCCGCCAACTGGCTGGCCCAGCAGTTTTCCGGCGAAGGCAGTGATAAGCAGCAATCTAATGAAACTGCTGCTACAAAGGAGGAGCCGAAACCGGCGCTGACCTTGGAGCAGGTTCGGGCCATTCTGGCAGACAAGTCCCGCGCTGGCCACACCACCGCTGTCCGGGAACTCCTGCAGAAGTATGGCGCTGCCAAGCTCTCGCAGGTCGACCCCAAACACTATGAGGCCCTGATGAAGGACGCGGAGGTGATCGGCAATGCCACCTAACGGACACGCGCTCCTCTCAGCATCGTCTTCGGACCGCTGGCTCCACTGCCCGCCATCGGCACGGCTCTGTGAGAGCTACGCCGATAAAGGCAGCGACTACGCCGCTGAAGGCACCGATGCCCACGCACTTTGCGAGTATAAGCTCCGAAAAGCACTGGGCATGGAGGCCGAAGACCCCACCGAGAACCTCACCTGGTTCAATCAGGAGATGGACGACTGCGCCACCGGCTATGCCGCCTACATCCTTGAACTGGTAGAGGCTGCCAAGGAAACCTGCGCGGACCCTGTCGTCCTGATTGAGCAGCGGGTGGACTTCTCCCGCTGGGTCGAACAGGGCTTCGGCACTTCCGACGCCATCCTGATCGCGGACGGCACTATGCACGTGATCGATTACAAGCACGGTCTTGGCGTCCTGGTCTCGGCGGAGGATAACCCCCAGATGAAATGCTATGGCCTTGGCGCTCTGGAGCTGTTCGATGACATCTACGACATCGACACGGTGGCCATGACGATCTACCAACCCCGAAGGCAGAACATCAGCACCTTCACGCTCTCCAAAGACGACCTCTACCGCTGGGCGGACGAAGTCCTGAAGCCTACGGCCCAGCTGGCCTTCGCCGGTGACGGCAACTTCCTCTGCGGCGAGTGGTGTGGCTTCTGCAAGGCAAAGAACGACTGCCGCGCTCGGGCCGAGGCCAATCTGGAGCTGGCTCGCTACGACTTCAAGCTGCCACCTCTCCTGACCGACGAGGACATCGAGGACATCCTCTCCCGTGTTGACGATCTGGTCACATGGGCTTCGGACATCAAGGAGTACGCTCTGCAGCAAGCTGTCAGCGGAAAGGAATGGCGCGGCTGGAAGCTGGTCGAAGGCCGGTCCAACCGCAGGTACACCAACGAGGCCGCCGTCACGCAGGCGGTCAAGGAGGCGGGCTTCGATCCCTTTGAGCACAAGTTGCTCGGCATTACCGCCATGCAGAAGATGCTCGGCAAGGCCCGCTTCGACGAACTACTCACGGCTT
>JAUNNC010000189.1 GCA_030531585.1 Eubacteriales bacterium
CGGAGCGGTCCACCTTGGTGGGATCCTTGCCGGAGAAGGCGCCGCCGCCGTGGGGAGCGCTGCCGCCGTAGGTGTCCACGATGATCTTGCGGCCGGTCAGGCCGCTGTCGCCCTGGGGGCCGCCGATGACGAACCGTCCGGTGGGGTTGATGAAAAAGCGGATGTCGCCCCGGTTGAGCTCGGCGGGGATCACGGGCAGGGCCACCTCGCGGATCAGATCCTCGCGGATCTGCGCCAGGGAGACCTCCGGAGAATGCTGGGAGGAGATGACCACCGTGTCGATGCGCACGGGCCTGTTGTCGCCGTCATACTCCACGGTGATCTGGGTCTTGCCGTCCGGGCGCAGATAGGGCAGCGTGCCGTTCTTGCGCACCTCGGCAAGGCGCTTTGCCATCTTGTGGGCCAGGGAGATCGGCAGCGGCATCAGCTCGCTGGTCTCGCTGCAGGCGTAGCCGAACATCATGCCCTGGTCGCCCGCGCCGTTGGTGAGGTCTGTGTCCTCGCCGCCGGCTTTCCGTTCCAGAGATTCGTTGACGCCCATGGCGATGTCCGCAGACTGCTCGTCGATGCTGGTGATCACCGCGCAGGTGTCGCAGTCAAAGCCGAACTTGGCCCGGTCATAGCCGATGTCCCGGATGACGCCACGGGCGATCTTCGGGATGTCCACATAGCAGTCGGTGGTGATCTCGCCCACCACCAGGCACAGGCCCGTGGTCACCGTGCACTCGCAGGCCACGTGGCCTTCGGGGTCCTTTTCCAGGATCGCGTCGAGCACCGCGTCGGAGATCTGGTCGCAGATCTTGTCGGGATGCCCCTCGGTCACGGACTCGGATGTAAACAGATAATGGCTCATTCGTATATCCTCCTTAAAAAATTAACACAGCAAAAAACGCACCCCGGTCCGGGGTGCGCAAGGAGTCTGTAAGCAAGCCTCATCTTTCGTCTCACCGCCGGATTTGGCACCACGCTTTCGCAGGTTGCCGGGCTTCACAGGGCCGTTCCCTCCACCGCTCTTGATAAGGTGTGTTTAATTGTGACTTCAATATAGCAGAATTTGTCTGATTGTCAAGTACGTTTTCCCCATTTTGTCCTGCTTTCCGCAAAATGGCCATCCGGCCTTCACGCCTTTTGATTGACTTCCCAACGGGTTTAGGGTAAAATATCTTGATACTGTGACGAAAGGCGGGATGGGCATGGCGCTGAGCGGAGCACGCGAGGACGGCCGGCTGCCCCACGCCTGCCTGATCAGCGCCCCGACGCGCGAGGCAGCGCTGAAAGAGGCGCGCCGGCTCGCGGCCGCCGCGGTCTGCAGCGGAGAGGGTGATCGGCCCTGCGGCCGCTGTCGCGACTGCCGGAAGGCCGAGGCCGGGATCCACCCGGACGTCATCACCGTCTCGCGGCTGACGGACGACAAGGGGAAGCAGAAGACGGCCATCACCGTCGACCAGATCCGCGCCCTGTCCGCCGACGCCGTCGTGCTGCCGAACGAAGCCGCGCGCAAGGTCTATATCCTCGACGAGGCCGAGACCATGAACCCCGCCGCTCAGAACGCGGCGCTCAAGCTGCTGGAGGAGCCGCCCGCGGGCGCGGTCTTTCTGCTGTGCACGGTCAACCCCCTGCTGCTTCTGCCGACGGTCCGCTCGCGCTGCGCGCACGTCAGTGTCGGCGGCGGGGAGCAGGACGCGGCGGACGAGGCTGTGAAGGCGCTCGCCGCGGGCTATCTCAAGGCCGTCGCCGCCGGGGACGAGGCGCAGCTTCTGCGCTGGTGCAGCCAGAACGAGGGCGTCGACGCAAAGACGCTCGCGGCCTTTGCGCAGGAGGTCCGCCTGCGGCTGGCGGATATGCTCTGCCTGCGGCAGAAAACGAAGAAGCTCACGCGTGAGAATATGGTCCGGCTGTGCGCGCTGATGGAGAAGCTCACGCAGTATCTCAAGGTCAACACAGGCGTCAGACAACTATTCGGGCTGCTGGCCGTGGAATCGATCGCCGGCAGCGGAAACAGAGGATAAGCAATTGATCGAAGTAGTCAGCATCAAATTCAAAAACCGGGGGAAGTGCTATTTCTTCTCCCCGAACGGCCTGTCGGTCAAGACCGGCGACAAGGTGATCGTAGAGACCTCCAAGGGGCTCGAGATCGCCGACTGCGTGCGCGGCAACCACAGCGCCATGGACAACACCGTCGTCCAGCCCCTGCGCCCGGTCCTGCGCATCGCGACCCGGGACGACCTGCGCGTGGCGCAGATCAACGTCCAGCGCGAGAAGGACGCGTTCGAGATCTGCCAGAAGAAGATCGCCGAGCACGGGCTGGACATGAAGCTGGTCGATGTGGAGTGCAACTTCGAGGGCACCAAGACCACCTTCTTCTTCACCTCCGACGGGCGCGTAGACTTCCGCGAGCTCGTCAAGGACCTGGCGGGCATCTTCCGTAACCGCATCGAGCTCAGGCAGATCGGCGTGCGCGACGAGGCCAAGATGATCGGCGGCATCGGCATCTGCGGCCGCCCCTACTGCTGCAGCCAGTTTCTGGACGACTTCCAGCCCGTGTCCACCAAGATGGCCAAGATCCAGTCGCTCTCGCTCAATCCGGCGAAGATCTCCGGAAGCTGCGGGCGCCTGATGTGCTGCCTGCGCTACGAGCAGGAGGCCTATGAGGATCTGGTCAAGAAGGTCCCCAAGCAGGGCAGCTTTGTGGAGACGAAGGACGGCTTCGGCACCGCCGCGCAGGTCAACCTCCTGCGCCAGACCGTGAAGGTGCGTCTCGACGGGGACAACGACGAGCTGCGCCTGTACAAGCCCAACGAGCTCTGCGCCGTGCCCGGCGGCCGCCCGAAGGACGGCGAGGCGCCGGTGTCCACGTTCCGGTACGTCCCGGAGCCCGAGCCGGAGGTCGAGGAGGAAGAGCCCGAGAACCCCTGGTTCGTCGAGCCGCAGTTCAACGACCCCGCGCTCAACGAGGCCCCTGCCCCGGAGCCCGAGACGCCCGAGGTCAAAAAGAGCTCCCGCCGCCGCAGGAACAAGAAGGGCCGCGGCGAAGCCCCCGCGGAGCTCAAGGTCGAGGTCCGGCCCGAGGGGAAGGCCGAGGGCAAGACGGAGCCCGCCGCCCCGGCCGGCGAGGGCAGGCCCGGCAGGCCCCGCCGCGGCGGCCGCGGAAAGCCCCAGACCGTCAAGGTCGAGGCCAAGGCCAAATCCGGCGAGGCTGCGAAGGCGCCCGCGCCGCAGAAGGAACAGCCTCCGAAGAAGGACGCCGCCCAGCCGAAGAAGGAGGGCAGCGTCGTCCATCCGGTGAAGGAGGAGGGCGGCAAGCCCAAAAACCGCCGCCGGTACTACCACGGCAAGCCGAAAAACAAACAGCAGTAACAGCAAAAGACTCTCTGTGGGAATCCGCAGAGAGTCTTTTCGCGTCAGCGAAAGAATCAAATCCGTTGTTTGCGGGGGCGTGTACCTCGCAAAAAACACTTCTCGC